>JAIFVW010000049.1 GCA_019662115.1 Candidatus Pacearchaeota archaeon | reverse complement strand
AGTATTGATATAAATGATACTGATGAACTTCAGGCTGGCTCTGAGAAAATTAGGAAGTTGGTTGAAAGTGCAAAAATCCCTAAGGAGATGGAAGAGGAAATTGTGGAGGCATATGATATTCTTGATGTGGATAAGCAGAGCCTGGAGCATGTTCATGGAAAAGCTCTTGGAATCCTTAAGAATTCTCACGAGCCTCCATTTGTAGCCGTCAGAAGTTCTGCAACAACTGAAGATCTGGCCGATGCAAGCTTTGCAGGGCAGCAGGATAGTTATGTAAATGTCAAGGGACATATAGAATTAGTTCGAAGAGTCAAGCAGTGCTTTTCCTCATTATTTAATGCAAGAGCGATTTACTATAGGATTAAGAAGGGATTCACAAAGCCTTCTTATCTTGCAGTTGTAGTGCAGAGGATGATTGATTCTGACAAATCTGGAGTAATCTTCTCTAAGAATCCTGTAAAGAATGATGATACTGTTGTTATTGAGGCAGTATGGGGATTAGGAGAGGGAATTGTTTCAGGAAGAATAAAGCCTGACCATTATTTAGTTGCTAGAGATGATAGCGGAGAGATAAAAGAAACTAAAGTCAATGAAAAGAAAAGCGCGATAGTCCGTGACTCTTCTGGAAGGACTGTTGTTGTAAATCTAACTTCAGAAAGAGCCAACCAGCAGGTTTTGAATACATATGAAATAAAGAGGCTTGCTGCATATGCCTTGCAGCTCGAAAAACATTATGGAAAACCTCAGGATATTGAGTTTGCAATAAGCAAGGGTGAAATTTATATTGTTCAGTCTAGGCCAATAACTACACTTCACAAGGAACAGCATCATAAAGAGATTGAGGGAAGCATTCTTCTTTCTGGCCTAGGAGCCTCTCCGGGAGTTGGATCTGGACCTGTAAAAATCATACATAGTGCATCTGAATTGAACAGTGTAAAGAAAGGAGATGTACTTGTCACAGAGATGACTAATCCTGACATGGTTATTGCTATGGAAAGAGCAAGCGCCATTGTAACTAATGAGGGTGGAATTACAAGCCATGCAGCAATAGTTTCAAGAGAAATGGGCATTCCTGCAGTCGTTGGAACGGGAAATGCCACAGAGGCTCTTCAGGATGGACA
>JAIFVW010000007.1 GCA_019662115.1 Candidatus Pacearchaeota archaeon | reverse complement strand
AAAGATATTCAGATAGTTGGCGTTGATTATTCTGACAGCAAAGGATATCTTGGAGAAATTCTTCCTAAGATATCTATAGACAAAAATAAGCCTTCAATATTATTGTATCATCCTCCTGCTTCTCTGGATTACATAGAAAAAAAGGGTATTGGACTGCAGTTGTCAGGACATACTCATAATGGCCAAATTTTCCCCTTCAATTTATTTGTAAAATTGATTTTTCCCTATGTGATGGGGCTCTACAAAGGAAAAGAGGCAAGCATTTATGTTTCTCCAGGCACAGGAACCTGGGGACCTCCAATGAGACTTGGATCTAGAAGTGAAATAACTCTTATACATTTGACTCCAGAGATTTAAGATAATAAAACTACTTTTCCCACCATTTAGGGCCTTCAAGCCAGCCCATCAGTTTCTCGAAATTAGGGGCAAATATGGCATCATTCTTTTCCTCATCAATGAAAATTGGAACTGCATCCGGCTTTCCTGTTTTCTTAAGAAGATGAGCATATTTTTCCTTTATCTGCTTGGCATCTGGATCATGCCACATGTCATGGAACTCAAATTGGTATTTTCCACCTAGCCTTAATCCATGAAGAATTGGCATCATGATCATGGCATCCAAGCATTCCCTTGCATGCAACATGATTATTTTTCTTACCATCTTTCTTTAAGGTCTTGGTAATATATAAACCTAAGGATTAAAAATACCTTTTCCTTCCAAATGATATGGAAATAGATAATTCAATTCATGCTGGGACAAAAAAGGAATGGAGAGCATGGCTCAAGAAAAACCACAAGAAAGAAAAGAAAGTGGCTCTTATCAGTTACAAGAAACATACTGGAAAGCCATCTATTTCACATAGGGAAGCAATGGATGAGGCAATATGCTTTGGGTGGATTGATACTACGATAAAAAGGCTTGACGATGAGAGATATATAAGACACTTTGCAAAAAGAGGAGATAAAAGCCGATGGAGCTCTGCGACATTAAAATATGCTAAAAGATTGATAAAGGAAGGAAAAATGTCCCCTCATGGACTGAAAATGTATAAAGAAGGCCTTAAAAAACCAACAATTGATGCCGGGCTTCCAACTAGCGATAATTTGCCTGATTATCTTGAAAAAGAGTTAAGGAAACATGGGAATGCATATGAAAATTTCATGAAATTTGCCCCCTCTTATAAAAGAACTTATATCAGATGGATAGCAAGAGCAATACAGCCAGAAACTAGAAAGAAGAGGATTGATGAAGTCATTAAGAGGGCTCTTGAAAACAGGAAGAATTTCTTATAGATCCTTACGAGTTATAATATCTTAAAAAATCAGTAATTTCTTTTCTTAATTGTCCCGTTCTTTTGAAATGCTCTTCCGCTTCATTGCTATGCTGCACTCCTTGTTCTTTGTCTTTTTCTCTATAGACTCTCCATTGGATGGCCCATGGAAGAATCCTCTCTTTATAGCAGGCCCAGCCATGTTCCCAGGCCTCTTGATATCCTCTGGTCCAGCATTCCGGTTGTGGAGCTACTTTTTCCGTTCCTGCTTGAGCGCCGGCAAATCCCTTAATAGTCAACGTCTGTTCGATAGAAACAAGCATAGCCCTCTCTCCTTCAAAAACATGACATCCAAGACCTTCACTCATAATTTATTGTACGCAGACTCATTATTAAATATTCTTATAATCAAACAATTACTTCGGGCTCTTCGGAATCGATAAGATCCATGATTCTTTCTGCTACTTTTTCTGCAGTATCTGCCTCAGGCATTGGCCTGTTTGCCCAACTTGGACGTTCTCCAATTGCATTCTCTGCGAATTTTGTTGCTGTTAGTCCTGGAGTTATTACACTTACAATTATATTGTCCCTTTCTAATTCCTGCCTTGCAATGAATGAAAGAGTGTTCAAAGCGTATTTTGTCGCTGAATATGCGCCAAGACCTGGAATGTGAAGTTTCGTCACTCCCGATCCTACATTAATTATCATCCCGCCTTTTTGATTGCGCATGTGAGGAATGGTTTTTTGCATGAGATTTAGAACACTATAGACATTAAGATCCATTATCTTCCTGAAATTTTCTAGGTTAAGTTTCTCAATTGAGTCATACATCCCCTGTCCGGCGTTATTAATCAATATGTCTATTCGGCCATACTTCTTGATAGTCTTGTCTATTAGATTATTAACATCTTGGTCTTTTGTAACATCTGTTTTGATAGCCATTGAATGAGGAATCTGTTTCTCAAGATTTTTCAATGAATCTTCGGATCTTGCTGCAAGAACTACCTTTGCCCCATGTTTTGCCAGATGCTTGGCTGTTGCAAGGCCGATTCCTTGAGATGCCCCGGTTATAATGACAACTTTGTCTTTTACTTCCATTTTAGTATTAAGATGAATGATTATATAACTTTAACCATTAGTAATTCCGTATAGCTACTTAATATTTCCGCGCATATACTGTAGAGCCTGAACAAATTCTCTATAGCTATATTTTGAATTCTGTTGGTCTATACCGCTTAATTTTTTGTTGGCATAGTCTATTACTTTTCGTGCTTCACTCATGCTTAGATTTTTTGATTCCGAAACTATTTTGTTAATATGTAGATATCGTGATCCGAATGATTTCAACATTCCCGCTGGATCGTATTTTTCGAGATGCCTGTTGAATGAATCTGCTTTTACTATTTTCTTTAAGGAAGGAATAGCAGTACCTTCAACAAAATAACAACTTTCTTTTTGATCTGATGAGTAATTTCTTACAAATGGATGTGCCCAATTTCCAACTACATTGAATATCTCTGTCAGCCTAGTAAGCGCCTGCGGAAGATTATCAAACGTCTCAGATGTAAAATCATGTAGATTAACCATTCCGTTTGTTGCATTCTTTACTTGCAAAAATTGCTCTCCGGTAACCTTCTCGTCATTCTTTGCAAAACCATGACCTTTCGCAATATATCTCATTGCACCAAGGCCTATACCGCTTAGCTGGGAAAGATCTGAAAGATTATAAAGTATTCTTGGATGAATTGCCTTGTCTTCTAGATTTACCGTTCTTCCACTATTCAACTGCCGAATAATATCAGCTCTCTCTTCTAGAAAAGAGTCGAGTGTGTCTTTATCTGCTTTCTGCTGGCTTCTATGCATGGCTATTGCTTCCACAAAAGCTTGAAACAATGCATGTTCATAAGAGCTTTTTGAAACAACTGATTCTAGCTCTAGAGGGCCACTTCCTTCATAAAGAACTAATTTTCCTTTCTTTGGATCATAATATCCTGGAATCCCATCGCGAGGTTCTGCACGAGCGAATTCTATTTCTACAGAGTCTTTTCTCATCTCTTCTATTCCCTTGCCCTTTAGGCGTTGACGTATCTCTTCAGCCATTCTTTCTTTATCATTGGCTACTCGCTCTACTATTCCTCGGGAGCTGTTATTTTCATCGTACCTTCTTATTTCCCTATACACGCGCTTCAAATGATTTACCAATTCAAGATAAGCTGGATCATCCTGCCTAAAAGCGCCTCTATCAAAAAGAACAGCTTTGCTCATATCATTAGCATCAACATCAAAAATTACCCTTTTCTTGAGCCCTAGACTGGCTGATGAATCTCCTAAAACTGACTCATTTGATGTAATTGTCCTTCCGTTGACGGAAACATGAACTCCTGCTAGCTCTGTTTTTGTTTGCGTAAGATAAGCCGTGCCTTTTATATCCCCCATATTCTTTCCTGATCCAGAAATATCAAACTGCACAGCTTTGTTCATGACGGCTGGCTCCATCTTTTCTCCATTAACATAAATTGAGAAGTCTGGCAATCGAGTGAGTTTCCTAAATGAGCTTTGTATTTTGGTTCGCAAACCTTGCAGAGTGAAACTTCCTTTTCCTTCTTCAAACTTAAGGTCTTCTAGTGTTAATATTGTGCCATTTTCTTCTGTAACCCTGTGTGTTTTGTATGGTATCTTGTCTTGAGAGCTTAGCTGTTTTGAAAACTCCTCATGTACCAAAGTTTCTAGGCCGTCTTTGACTGTCTTAAGAGTATAACGTTGTGCAAGAGACTTAAGAACAAGAGTGGCTACACCAAAACTTCCCAAATATGTTCTTCCTCCTGCGGATTTCATGGGTTGTCCGTCGCTACCAATCTTGTTACTATCTCCCACTCTATAAAATGCCTTCAAATCTTTTGTATCCATTCCTCTTCCATCATCAGATATGATAAGTTTTGAAGGTTGAGAACTATACTGTACTTCAACTCTCTTTGCATCAGCATCATAAGCATTAGCCACAAGCTCAAGTATTCCGCTATTAACATCTCTCATTACCAGGCGGCTTACCTGCTCTGGAAGATTATCTCCAATTTCCCGTGAAAGATGCTCAATCTTTTTTTTAGAATTAGAAATCTTTATAGTATCTGAATCTTTTCGGCCAATGGAAGCCAATTTTTTTCTGTCGTCTAGCTGAGCATGCATCTCTTAGTTAAAAATTAAGATTATTTAAAGTATCGTGGTATAAAAGATATAGATTATTTTTTAGTAATATACATTCCTAAATCTTCGGCAAATCGTGTTAGTCCTGTAATTCCTAATGTTTTTGTTCTTTCAATTGGCACTGCTTCAAGTCTAATGTGGAATAACGCTGGCGCAAGATCTGTATTGAATTTGGCCTGCATTCCGCCTCTTCTTGATCCTGGTGTAGTGTAAATAACCTCTCCAAAGTGCTTATTGTATCTCCCTACACCGCTTCCTCTTATTATACTTAGATCAGTAAGTGACTTTCCGTTAGAATGATTATTTCCATTTGAACCTGTATAAGGAATATATGGCTCTAAAGGATATGCTGAAGCTAGAGGGATGCCTACTCTACCAAGAATTCCCTCTCCTGTTGGCCGAATAGGTGCAGCAAGTATTATCATATGCCCTTGTGATGTTTTTTTTGAGTTTAAATCGATATCATAATGCGTTGTAGTATCTACAGAAAATTGATACATATTTCCATCGTGCTGCTCTAAAATAGGGTTTCGCCTATTTTCAGATGTTAGAATGAATCCCTCACTGAGTCGTGACTCTACAACTGTATGGGCTGCATAATTTGCGCTATATGATCCAAAACCCATTTGAGGATAGAATTCTAGTTTGAACTCTGGGTCACTGGAAAGATCTACAGGAAAAAACGCTACTGCCTCAGTAATCCACATCTTCTTATTTATCACTTCATCCATCCCTAAGTCATGCACTAGTTCAAGCAGGGATCTTTGCCGACCGTTGGATGGAAATTCTTGATTGCCCGACTTGTTAATTAAATAGTTTTCAAGTGTTTTTGAAATAATGTCCCAGGGACCTCTTTTCACTAGCATAGGTGCATAAAATTTCTCCGGCTCTGCTTTGTATTTAGTAAGCTGAGGCTTCAAAACAATTGACAAAGAAGGATTCAGTGTATCAGAAGTCGGCTCAGTTAAAACTACAGGGTTATCTCCACTTTCTTGAGGGTCGTCTAATACAGTCGACCAACGCCAAGATGACTTATCTAATTCAAGATCCATATGGTTGTAGAGATCAATAAGAGAGTTAGCAAATGGAATGTATGGAGAGTTAGTTTTCTGTTTCCTTCTTATGGCGGCAATCGTTTCCATCAATCACGTCTAATTTTTGTGTTTTAATATATTTCGGTAGTATGAAAAAGAATTACAATCCAGCTTCTATTGCCTGCTGGAAGACTGAGTAAGGCTGGGCACCCTCTATTGGCTGGCCGTTAACGAAGAATGATGGTGTTCCCTGAACTCCAAGAGTTGCTCCATATGCCTGTTCATCCTGAACATCCTTTGTATGCTTGCCTGAATCTAGGCATGAATCAAATTGAGCTCCATTTACCCCTATCTCTCTTGCCCACTTCTTCTCATTGTCTACACTAAGACTTGCTTGATTGCTGAATATCTTATCATGCATAGCAAGATAACCTGCATCTCCCTTCTGGTCTCTTACACATCGAGTGGCCTCTGCAGCTTTCTGAGCTTCAGGGTGAATCTGTGATAGAGGATAGTCTTTGAGAACATATAGTATTTTTCCTGTGTCAATATAGTTTTTCTTAAGCTGTAAATATGTGTCTGTATAATGTCTTCCGCAGAATGGGCACTGATAGTCTGTAAATTCAACAACTGTTACTTTAGCATTTGGATTGCCTTCACGAGGAGAATCTCCAAGATTGACTTCAACTTTCTGCCCTTGAGCTGGAAGATTTGCTGCTGGTTGAGTGCCGGTATTTACATTTCCTGAATTTCCGTTTGTTGTTCCATTACTGAAATATACTACTGCTCCAATTATTAGAATTGCTGCAAGTATAAATGTGGAATACATCCAAAGAGTCTCTTTTTTTATTGTGATTGTTGTTTCACTCATTGTTTATTATTAATTTTGACAGTTTAAATAGTTTACTCATAATCTTTCCACTTGAACCATTTTGCACCTATCTCATATATACCGTATGTGATAAAGTATGCACTCAATACGTCGATTGAATAGTGTACATGCATAAGAAGAACTGTTATCGCAAGCATGATTGAGGATGCCAGCATGAAATAGCTAATGCCTTTGTGATGCTTGCGGAAAATCAAGAATCCTAGGAATGGAACTCCAGTGTGTGCAGAAAAGAAAAGATCATTCGTGAAATTAAACGTCTGCCAAAATCCTGGGAATGTGCTGTGTATTGCGTCATAAGGAGCGCGCAGATGTGTAAATACGATAAACCCTGACCTGATCAGGACGAAAAGACTGAACATGTTCAGCACATAAGGAAGTTCCTTTGGCTTGAAAATCAAGGGGTAAAGCAAACCTACTGTAATAACTGCAATGAAAAGCCAGACAAATATAAAAGATAGATTGTAAGGCCCAATATTATCTAGAATTAAATCTGGAGACACTACGGAATTTTGACGATCTGTGACATAATCGCCAGAAGCATAGTATGCCGCTATCGCGATAGCAAGAAGCAGCAAAGAGAATAAAATCCTTCTCCTATTATTGCGCATCATTGTTTTCCAGCCATTAAAATCCATCAACGTCAATAATTCCTAGCATTAAAAACATTGTTATGGGAAATCTATTTAAAAGATAGTTTCCTTCAGGGAGAATAGAATTTCTACATGGCACTTCAATCATACCTAAATGAACTGGTCTTTTCTATTTTGGTTATCAGCCTTTTACTTTCAGGTGTGTTCTCTTTTGTCGATTACAGGAAAAAAAGGAAAGTAAAAAAAGAAGTTTTTATTTCATTCATAATACCGACATACAATGATTCGGAATCTATCAACGAAACTATCGCTTCTATATACAGCTCATATAATAAAAATAAAATGGAGATTATAATTATTAATGACAATTCAACAGACAATACCTTGGAAGTACTTAAAGAATTAAAAAAAAGATACAAGTTTCTATTAATTAACAACAAGAGAAATCTTGGCAAGGCTGCCTCTGTGAATAAGGCATTCAATAAAACAAGTGGAGATATCGTTATAGTTTCTGACTCTGATATGCTAGTTAATGCTAAAGCAGTTGAAGATATTCTAGCTAGATTCGAAGAGGATTCTGACGTGGGAGGAGTAAGCTGTAGATATAAGGCAAGGAATAACAAAAAATTCCTAGGCAAGATGCAGGATATAGAGTACAATATGCTTTCTTTTGTTCAGTCCGCATATAATCCTTTTTCCACCATTGCCCTATGGGGAGGATTTATGGGATTCAGGAGGAAAGCTTTCAAGGATATTGGAGGGCTGTCTTCTTACTGTTTAACAGAAGATCTTGATGCTGCTCTAAAGCTAAATGAAAAAGGATGGAAGGTAAAACAAAGTTATTTTCCGGTCTATACGTATGTTCCTGAAAACCTAAAAACATTATACAAGCAAAAACTTAGATGGGGTGGAGGATTCATGCAAGGGTTCGTCGACCATTGGAGAGTTCATATAAAAAACCCTATCTCGATATTTTTCATGGTATCATATGCCCTACTTTCTTTTGCATTTGTTTTTAATTTAGTTCATTCTGCCGAAGTTTTAAACCAAATTTATATTTCCACAAGAAACCTACCAGGAAACAGTAAAGTGGTATCTGATTTTATCTCTTTTCTTGGAACTTACAAATCTAGCATTGCATATATGGCTTTTACAATACCCTACATTATTTTTGATAAAGATGATAGAAAAAAGCTTTCAAGTTATCTTCTTTTAATACCGTATGCACTTATATATTTTCCAATATATTCCATAGTAAACACCATTGGGTTTATGATGGCAATTTTTACCTACAAAAAATATAAGGCAAAGAAAAGAGCCTGGTAAATATGGATTTCATCACTCTTTTAACGAACTTCTTTGAGCTGCATCCATATTGGGCATATATAATCCTATTTTTAGGGTCTTATTTTGAAACTCTCATTGGCCCTGGCTTCTTCATTTATGGAGAGATATTTTTCCTTAGCGGTTCTATTATTGCTGGAATTGGCTATCTTAACATATGGCTCGTCGCATTTGCATGCATATCAGGGGGATTGTTAGGAGATCACTCAAGCTACTTTATAGGAAGAAAATACGGAAATAATATTGTCAGCAGATTCTTCAAGAAGAACAATAAATACCTTAATCCTGCCAATTATGAAAAGGCAAAGGGATATCTCCATAGACGCGGTGCAAAAGCAATATTCTTCACTAGATTTATGGGACCTATATCCTGGATAACTCCTTTTATTGCGGGAACAATTCATGTTAAATACCGGGATTTTCTTATTTACAACACTCTGGGAACCATTGGAGGAATAGGAATTTTCTTAATTGTTGGTTACACAGTGGGCTCATCCTACGCTCTTGTGCTTTCCACATTATGGAAAGCTGGATTTTACATAATTATAGCAATCGCGGCCGCTCTTATTGTATATATAATAATCAAAAAGATAATTACAAAAAATAATAAACTCTCTCCATTGAATTTATAAAGGCCAAGGATTATAATATATTATAATGAAAACTTCAACTATTGTTGTCATAATTGCCGTGCTTGTTGTTCTTCTCGGAGGAATCTTTCTTTTAGGTGCACCTAGCTCTATGACTGGAAACACCACAGGAACAGGCTCGACTGGTGGAAGTGAAAATAATGTTGGAAACGAAAACACAGACACAGGAAGCACTGGTGTAACAGGGGAGACAAAAACAATAACTCTTGACGCTATGAGATTTCAGTACTCGCCAAATGCCATTACGGTAAAGAAAGGAGATCATGTTAAAATTATTGTTAATAATAAAGACTTCAACCACGGAATCGTTATTCCTGGGTACAGTGTTAGTGGTATAGATTCTGTTGAATTCACGGCTGATAAGGCTGGAACATTCCAATTCAGATGCCCTACACCATGCGGAAGCGGACATATGGGCATGACTGGAACGCTAATTGTACAGGAATGATAGATAAAAAATATGCGCCAATTATTCTTAGAATAGGAATTTCCCTAGTGTTTTTGTGGTTTGGCTCGCAGCAGATACTGCATGCAAGCGACTGGGTTACATGGCTGCCCTCATTCATAAATTCCCTTCCTATGCAGCCAACGACATTTGTCCTATTCAACGGCACATTTGAAGTCATTTTAGGTGTTCTTCTTATCCTGGGAATATTCACAAGAGTTGCTGCAGCCCTGCTTGCAATACACCTGCTTGGAATAGCCTTCTCTATTGGATACAACGATGTTGCAATAAGAGATTTTGGATTGTTTATGGCTTGCGTTGCCATATTCTTTTACGGCCCTGATGACTGGTGTTTGAAGAAATAGAATGAAAATAAAGACTTTGCTTGTTTTGCTAATTATTGCATTGATTGCCTTAGATGTTATTTTCTTTAGTGTATTTAAAAAAAGCAACACTCCGGTAGTAGGAAATAAAGATATATTAAATGAAATAGATAGGCTCCTTCTTCCTGTTGATTCACAAAATATAACAGAAAAAGATTTTGGTACTCTCACAAAGATGGTAAGATCAGACAAGTACGCAAGCGGAGAGGTTAATGAGATTGTGACTCTTGCAAAATACAAAGAGTATGCTCACATTGGGCATGGCCTTGGTTCCCTTTACCAATATGTGAAAACAGGCCAGGCTCCGGTATGCCCTGGACATCTACTTTCGCACTATTATGTGTTTCTAAAACATGGAGAAAAAGATCTTGCTGAGGAGAATCTTAACGAAGTGGAAAATCTTTCCTTCAACAACACATTATTTACTAAATCTCTAAATAGAATCTATTCTGGAAATACAAGCACAAGCGAAACGGAGATTTCACAACTTGCAGATGCTCCGTGCCTAAGCTATTAGATCTAAATAAATAGATTCCATAGAATCATAAAAATAAGAAAAGGAGATTATAAATTCTCCATAAATAAAAAATAAAAAAATAGATTTTACTCTATCTAGTTGCGTGCTATGGTAAACACGTGCTTTATAGCAACCAAGATTGTAGCAGGGACAAATATAAGCAGTAATGCGCTTAATATATCGCCAGCGTACGAAATGTTGCTTAGAGTCTGACCGCCTAATGCTGATGCTATTATAAGCACAGTTCCTGACATCAAAAAGGCACTTACCTCGTCGTTTGCAACATTAAAGAATCCTACGATAAGTCCAATGATGACCAGAATCGCAGGCCATGGTGAGTTTAGAGACCCCATGAATCCAAGGATCACTGCCAGAACAACTCCAATAAGGAATGCCCAACCGCCAACTCTATTGCTGTTTCTTGCCATTCTATCTACCTCCTTGTATTTTTAAATAGACTCTGTTATTTATAAAGCCTTTTATAAATGGTTTTTAAAAGGAAAGAAATATATACAAGTTGCTCCTTAATAGAGGAGTCATATTTCTTACATGAAACTCACTATTGTAACGTTTTTCTACTCTCCAGCTGGAGGGGGAGTACCACGATATACCCAGGAGCTTGGAAGGCAGTTCATAGCCATGGGACATGAAGTGGATATCATAACTTATTCGGAATCAGATTTTTTTGCAGAAAAGGAAGGCTCTCTTTGCGTTTATAGGGTTCCTTCTTTTAATATATTTCAAAAAGAAGAGGAAAACCAAAAGAAAGCCAAAGAATTTCTTAAATTTCTCCAGGGCTATCTCAAGAAAGGGACTGATGTAATTGTTGCTCAGGATTTGCACGTAACTCCAAAAGGATTTGGCCACTTATTTTCATTGAATATGGCTGCACTCGAAAAGGGAATTCCTCTTGTCCTAACAAGTCATTCATTCATTTCTGAGCATGATATTTACAAGCATACAAAGCTATTCATGATCAAGTCTTTGCTCTGGGACAGGATTATAAGCGTAAGTGCTGCTCTTGCTGAATTCCTTTTCAAGGAGGGAGTTGGCATCGATAAAATATCAATGGTCATTCCTCCCGTAGATACTGAAAAATTTAGGCCTGATTTGGGAAAGGAATGGCTTAGAAGCAGAATAGATATTTCAGATGGCGACTTTCTTATAGCCCATGCAAGCAGAATAGACACAATTCCTGTTGCTGAGGAAAAAGGAGTTTTTACCTTGCTAAATGCTCTTGCACTAATAAAAGAAAAAAATGTGAAGGTAATTTTTGCTGCCGCTCCAACTGCACCTTTTGCAGAACCTGAGAAAAAGGCAACAATTGAGCATATACTTCAGACGGCAAAACTGTTGGGGATAGGGAAGAGAGTAATTGTACGCACATTTAATCCTGATGAAATGCCTTTATTGTATAATGGAGCAGACCTTTTTGTCATGGCATCGCGAATGGAATCATATGGCATGGTATATGCAGAGGCGATAGCGTCAGGACTTCCAGCAATAGGAACCACTGTTGGAGGGGTTCCTGAAGTTATTGAAAATGGGAAGTCAGGAGAGCTTATCCCTCCAGATAATCCGGTTGAGCTTGCCAAGACCATTGAAAACCTTGTCAGGAACCCTGAACTTTTAAGGAATATGGCCTCATATGGACGAGAGATGATAATACAGCGCCAAAACATTGATAAAATAGCACGTAAACTTCTAGGGGTCTACGAGTCAACAATCCAAAAGAAAGCCCAGTCGTAAGAGATATAAACCATATTTTTCTATCTATATTATGAGAGTAAGATTCCTATTTTCATCAAGAAGGACAAGAAAGATTGAAGGAAAGAACAATCATAGAAGGCCATATCCTACTATCGCAAAGGAAGTAATAACGATTTCGGATATAATTCTAGAGGTTGTGGATTCCAGATTCATAGAAAAGACAAGGAATATAGGAATGGAAAACCTTGTCAGAGCTGAGGGTAAAATTCTTATTTATGTACTAAACAAAGCGGATTTGGTTGACGTTAAAAAACTAAGAGAAGAGGTTGAGAGACTCAAGCTATCGCCTTATATAATATTTTCATGCAAGTCTATGATTGGGAGAAAGAACCTTAGGGATAGGATAAAAATTGAGGTCAAGCGACTGCACCTAGATAAAAAAGAAGGGACTGAGGGATACAAGAGAGCACAAATAGGAATAATAGGTTATCCTAATACTGGAAAGAGCTCTTTAATCAATGTTCTTTCGGGAAGGAAGGCATCGGCGACGGCTTCTGAGGCAGGATTTACCAAAGGGATGCACAAGATAAGATTTGCCAGAGATATACTAATCCTTGACACTCCTGGAGTTATTCCTGAAGATCAGAATGCTACTGATAAGAGAGAGGATCTAAAGCATCAGGCTGAGATTAGTGTTAGGACATACGACCGTGTAAAAGATCCCGAATTTGTTGTCTCAAGGCTTATGCAAGATCATCCAGGAAGATTTGAGAAATTTTATTCAATAAAGGCAAATGGAGATACGGAAATATTACTTGAGGAGCTTGGAAAAAAACATAACTTCAGGAAAAAGGGTAATGTTGTAGATATTGACAGAGCTGCACGATTAGTTCTTAAAGATTGGCAGCAAAGCAAGATTTAAGGAGGTTCAGAACTTTCACATACAAAATTCCCTTTCAGGGATCCATCGGGCCATTTTTCTTCTGTAATGCGTCCTGCGCTATCTCGTGCAGGTCCCACGATAAGGAATCTTGCTGAAGAAGGACATTTTTCGGGAGCGCAGCCACAGACTGTTGGTGGTCGGTCCGTCTTATTATGCAGCAAAGGACTGCTCGTTTCAGAACATATAAAATACCTTCCCGCAGCACACTGCATGAAGCCTTGTGTTTCATTGATATTTGTCTGTCCTGTTATGTTTGTGATAGCATTGTTGTTCTCATGTATACGTTGTGATAGAGGGCGAATAGAAAGCGCTCCTACGATAATGATCAATCCGACAATTAATATCCAGGTCTTCCCTTGCATATTTGTACATGGATAATAAGGTTTAAGTAGTTTTGTGACTTAATTCATTTATCGCAGACAAAAAAAGTTCTGGTATTGTTGAAACAATAAAAACCAGGATTGGTTCTATGTCTGAGCCTGTTGTTTCCTACGCATTTAATCGTGTACAAGACGGTGTTGAAAGAATTATGAACACGGTTGAGCGCAGGCTGACACAGATCGAAGATAGGATCATATCCAAGGCTGCCTCGGCTCTTTTACTTGTAGTTGGGTTCCTTGTTCTTATCTATGGTGGAATCTATTATTTGATTGAATCACTTGGATGGAGCAGAGGAGCATCATTTGCATTATTCGGGGCGATCATTATTGTGACTGGGTTCACATTAAGATCAAGATCAAAATGACAAACAATAAAATAGTAACTGACTTTGAGAAAAAGCTTGCGAAGGCTGAATCAGTGCTAGTAAGATATGTAAAAAAACACCCTATTTATGCAGCAATAATTTCAGCCGGCCTAATTGCCGCTTCTGAAAGCATTCAATCAATACTAGACGAATAATACCATGCCACCAAGAGGAGTAAAAAGCAAAAAACGAGCAAGACAATATGAACATATCAAGAGATCTGAGAGGAAAATGGGAAGATCCTTGAAGGTTGCAAAAAGGATAGCTGCAGCTACCACGAACAAGACACGGAGAAAGAAAGGCGAGTTGAAGCGAAAAAGATAATCTATTTCTATCAAATCATAAGATTTAATAAACATCCTTAACTTTGGAATCCATGAAGGAGAAGGAAAGCAAGGGGATAAAGGTCAAGAAGAATGAGGACCTTTCTGAATGGTATACTGATGTCCTTTTGAAGGCTGAACTTGCAGACTATGCGCCTATTAGAGGATTTATGGTAATACGCCCTCATGCCTATGCCTTATGGGAAAATATACAGAGTTATTTTAATGATATTTTAAAGAAGCATGCGGTGAAGAATGCATACTTCCCTTTTCTCATTCCTGAATCTTTCTTCAAAAAGGAAGCAGAGCATGCAAAAGGATTCGCCCCTGAACTTGCATATGTCCAGGAGAGCGAGGAGGGAGAAAGGCTTGCCTTGAGACCAACTTCTGAAACTATAATATATGATTCTTACTCTAAATGGATAAGATCCCATAGAGATATTCCAATAAAGATGAACCAATGGTGCAATGTAATAAGATGGGAGGTTAAGCAGACTAAACCATTTCTCAGAACTAGGGAATTTTTATGGCAAGAGGGACATTGCGCGTTTTCTTCTGAAGCGGAGGCTGATGAAGACATGAGATCAATGATTCTTGAGTATCAGGCAATGGCTAGAGAATTGCTTGCAATACCAACTCTCGTGGGAAGAAAATCAAAGGCTGAAACTTTTCCAGGAGCTCTAAGGACAATGACTATCGAGGCATTAATGCCAGATGGAAAAGCATTGCAATGTGGAACATCACATAATCTAGGACAGGGGTTTGCAAAATCATTTAACATTTCCTACAAGGGAGAGGATGAAAAAGATCATTATGTATGGCAGACATCATGGGGCTTCTCGACAAGACTGATTGGAGCAATTGCAATGCTTCATGGTGATGACAAAGGGATTGTTTTACCTCCAAAAGTAGCAGGAAACAAAATTGTTATTGTGCCTATCTTTTTCGAGGACAGCAGAGAAAAAGTAATGAAAAAAGCACGTGAACTACACAATAAGCTTACCTCTTGCAACCCTATTCTTGATGATAGAATGGATTATTCAGCAGGATGGAAATTCAATGAGTGGGAGATGAAGGGGATTCCAATTAGAGTTGAAATTGGTCCTAAAGATATTGAAAAGAAGCAAGTAACTCTTGTAAGAAGGGATACAGGAAAGAAGGAAAGCGTCTCCGAAAAAGATGTAGGCAAGAGAATTGCAAAATTGCTTGATGAGATTCAAGATGATTTATACCAGAGGGCTGAGAAATTCTTGAAGTCACATATTGATTCTGCCTCATCGCTAAAAGAATTAAAGGAAAAGCTACAGGAAAAGAAAATTGTAAAGGTATACATGCATGAAACTCCAGAAGTTGAGGAAGCTATCAAGGCAGCCACTGGGGGAGCAACAAGCAGACTTATTGAGGAAGTTGGCAAAGAGGGCACATGCATCCAATCAGGAATGAAAGTCAAGACGGTTGCTTATATTGCCAAGGCATATTAACTCAGTAAAATTTAATAAGTCGAGGTGATTGTATATATTGTTCTGCTGCACCTATATGAAAACCTATCCTAAAGACAGCTATGTGTTATTTGTTAGTTACGACAGTATCGTTACTACCGAAAAGTTTATATATAACTTTTCTTGGAGGATTATATGAAATTTGCACCGGTTTTAAGAATTTCACTCTTGGCAGTATTTATTCTAGCATTAATCTTCTCTACCTCTGGTGTGCTTGCAGCAAACAGAGCTGCGAAAATTACAATTGAGGTTACCTATTTTGACAATTACCAACCTATTCGAAGTTTAGATCCTTCTGATGTGAGCGATAAGATTTTTGTGGGTAATTCTGAAGCTTACGTAGGAAAAGGGATTGTTACTATTCCTCTTACTACTTCTTCTGGAGTTCCCCTAGCTGATCCTAATTCAGACACAGATGTTCCAGGATTACATGTTGAAAGAGGCCGAGACTCAACAGGACAATATGTTGAATTTACATCATTTGGAATGCATATTATTGAAGAACAAAGAGAATCCATTAAATTCAAAATCAAGCTTATAGACGCTACAATTGATGAAGCTGTTAACGGCCCTTCAACTAAAACGTATGAAAATGCTCAGGATGGAACATGCGGAATCACTGAGGGAGGAGGAGCTATAGATGATGACTCAGATAATGATGAATACTCCGTTGTTGAGGGCGGAACTACTGGAACATTCTGTTCTGTAGTAAGTGGGAAAATAGATCAGGTAAGAATATACTACGATGTTATTCCTATACCTCCTGTTATCCCTCCTGTAGTTAATAATACAAACCAGACTCATCCAGGAAATGAGACAAATCATACCATTCCAGGAAACAATACTAATCAAACTATACCGGGCAATAACACAAACCAAACCGGTGGGAATCATACTAATACAGATGTAACACCTCCTGTCATAACAAATGTTAATGTTACACCTTCACTTCCTTTTACCTTTAACCTTACCATACCAGGCCTAGAAACCTGCCAGAACTTCCAGATTACATTTACAAGCAATGAATATCCACTGAATGTGACTGTAAATTTGTTCAAAGATGGCGATGGTCTAATAGACAGCATGAAATATCCTCCATTGAATAATTCGGGAGATCTTCCTATTGTGTACGCAACACCTATGGATCTTCGTGTAGGGAGTTATACACTAAACCTAACTGCTGCTGATAAATCAGGCAATGCTGTAACAATCACCTTGGGAAAGATTTTCGTCATTAATGGCACAGCTATTCCAGGGAACAATACCAATCAGACAAACCCTGGAAACAATCAAACTAATAATACTAATCCAGGCAACAATAATAACAATAACGGTGGACGTACCACAAGAAAAACAACCAACATAATCTCACTTGCTGATGAGCAGCCAACTGCAAAAGCTTCTCCAGTCCTTGATGAGGAAGAGTCAATAGTGCTTAACACTCCAAAGTTGGTATCTAAGCCTTCATCAGGTTTAGTATGGTTATTTGTTCTTGTTGGACTTAATGTTATTTTAGTTATAGTTCTTCTTGTTCTTGCATCTCAGCGATTGTGAAATGCTCAAGTTTAAATACCCATAATTTATTATTTAATTAAGACAAAATACATTGTTCAAAGAAATACGGAAAACCGCTATTTCTTTACAGACTATTATGACTGATGAATTTAAGGCACTTGGCCTCAGTGAGCCGCTATTAAAAGCGATTCATGAGCTCCATTTTAAGGAACCAAGCGATATACAGCGACAGACGATACCTTTAGCTTTAGCTGGAAAGGATATAATGGGAGGATCTGCAACAGGATCTGGAAAGACTTTGGCATTTGGAGCAAGCATAATAGAAAAAGCTGAAAAGGGAAAGGGAGTCCAGGCTCTTATATTAACTCCTACAAGAGAGCTCGCAGAACAAGTATCACAATCTCTTGCTCATTTTTCAAAGTTCAAAAATCTTCATGTAACCTCTGTTTACGGAGGAGTTGGAATGGGGCCCCAGGTAGACTCATTACAGAGATCAGAGATAGTTGTTGGGACTCCTGGAAGAATTCTAGATCATCTTAGGAGAGGCACGTTGAACCTTTCTAATGTTAAAACTCTTGTATTGGATGAGGCTGATAGGATGTTAGACATGGGGTTTGTTGAAGATGTAGAGACTATTATAAAAGCTGCACCGCAGGAACGGCAGACTTTACTGTTCTCGGCAACTATTTCACAAGATATAATGCATATTGCAAAGAGACACATGAAGAATCCGGTTGAAGTCTCTGTTGAAAGCTACGTTGATGCCTCAAAGCTAGAGCAGATATATTATGATGTTCCAAATAATGTAAAATTCTCTTTGCTTGTCCATTTACTTAAAGGAGAAAAAGGCGGGCTTGTGATGGTGTTCTGCAATACAAGGACAAACACAGATTTTGTCGCAAGGAACTTGAAATACTCCAATATTCATGCGCTTGCAATTCATGGCGGACTAACACAGCAGAAAAGAAATGCAATCCTGGAGCAGTTTCATGCACAAGAAGTTTATGTTTTAGTTTGCACTGATGTTGCTGCCAGAGGATTGGACATACCTGATGTTTCTCACGTTTACAATTACGACTTGCCTAAGAACAGCAAGGAATATATCCATAGAATCGGAAGAACTGCAAGAGCGGGAAAAGAGGGAAAGGCAATAAGCTTAGTTTCCCAAAGAGATTATGAAAATTTCAGGCATGTTTTAGAGGATTCATCTTTAAAGATAAAAGCAGAAGACCTTCCACAAGTTGAAAGAGCTCCGATGAAGATATTTGAAAGATCTGGAGGAAGATACGACCGAGATGAGAGGGAAGGCGGAAGAGGAGGATATGGTGGAAGAAGATTTGGTGGGGGCGGCGGCGGTGGAAGATACCGTGGCTCACGCAGATAATACAAATTCTTATTAATCTAGTTATATTGATGAATGTATGAATCTTAACATACTAAACAAGCATATGAAAGAGATTAGGAACTGGTCTCTTGAGGGTTCTTCCATTGTAAAGGAACAATCATTTGCCAATTTTAAAGAGGCATTGGAATTTGTTAATAAGGTTGGAGAGATTGCCGAAAAGCACAGGCATCATCCTGATTTTGTCATCTCATATAATGTTGTAAAGCTTAGCTTGACAACTCATAGCGTACACGATCTAACTGAAAAAGACTTTGATGTTGCCAGGGATATTGATAACCTTTCTAAATAACTTTATATATCGCAATCCTGTTTATTGTGGATGATTGTTCAGGAGATAATGAGAAAGGCATTTGTTGTTGATAAGAGTACTTCCTTATCTGAAGCAGCCAAGGTAATGAGCTCCAAGGCAATAGGCAGTCTTATTGTGATGGCAAAGGGAAAAATTGAGGGAATAATAACTGAAAGAGATCTTCTCAAGAACTTCAACAAGGAAGGAGAGATATCATCTATCATGTCAAAAGAAGTTATTACAACTTCTCCTAAATCTTCCCTGGAAAGTGCTTTAGAACTTATGAGAAAAAACAAAATAAAAAGACTTCCTGTTGTCAGTAAAAATGAACTGGTTGGGATAATCACTTTAACTGACTTGCTGGCTTATGCAGAGGAAATAAGCGACGACTTCTTCTTTAATTGATGATATCAGTATTACTTATTATTCTTGCAATTCCTACAGGGTATATAATCGCATGGTTTGCAAGGGATGAGCTCATTATGGGGAGGAAATGGTTTAAGGCCCTTATTGCACTCTCTGTAATACTATCATTGTTGTTCATTGTAAAAGCAATGAAAGCAGAGGCATTTAGCTCCCTGTTTATAGGAATTGTGGCAGTTATTTCATTGCAAAAGAGCTATGATAAGAAGTGGACTAAGCGCAATATATAAAAAGCTAGAGAAAGAGAGACATTTATGCCAGAGAACAAGCACGAGGATGAGTGGCTAAAGTTCTGGGAAAAGCACTCAATCTACGAAAAATCAAAGAAAAATAACCAGAAAGGAAAGAAATTCTATTTTATGGATGGACCTCCCTATGCCACTGGGCATATTCATATGGGAACTGCCTTGAACAAAATTCTAAAAGATATTACAATGAGAAGCAGACGACTCCAGGGATACGACGTATTTGATAGGCCAGGGTATGACACTCATGGCGTTCCTATTGAGTTTCAGGTTGAAAAGGAAATAGGATCTAAGTCAAAAAAAGATATTGAAAGGTATGGAGTCGAGAAGTTTATTGCAAAATGCAAGGAATATGCAACCCAATACATCAAGATTCAGAATGAGGAATTCAAGAACCTTGGAGTCTGGATGGATTGGGATAATCCTTACCTAACACTTTCTGATGATTACATAGAGGCAATATGGGCTGCTTTCAAGGAGGCTGATAAAAAAGGCCTATTATATTTAGGAAAATATCCTGTACATGTGTGCCCTAGGTGTGAAACAGCCGTGGCCTTCAATGAGATAGAGTATGGAAAGCAAAAAGATAATTCTATTTATGTGAAATTTCCTGTAAAAGGAAAGAAAGCCTCTCTTATAATTTGGACAACAACTCCCTGGACTCTTCCTGCAAACACAGGAGTGATGGTGAATCCTGATATTCTATATCAAGGACTTGAAATTGAAGGGGAGGCAGAACACTGGATCATAGCAAAAGATAGAGTCGAGGAAGTTATGAAGTATGTTAAGAAACAATTTAAGGTAGTTGAGGAGATAAAGGGGAAAAATATGGAGGGATGGGAATATGAGAATCCTCTTGCAAAACATCTGAAATTAAAAGTTAAGAATGGATATAAGGTTGTGTTATCCGCACGATATGTTACGACTGAAGATGGCACAGGATTAGTGCATTGTGCTCCAGGACATGGAAAGGAAGACTATGAGGTTGGAAAAGAATATGGATTAGATGCCCCCTCTCCGGTGACTAGCGCAGGAATTCTTACTGAAGAGACTGGAAAGTATGCAGGAAAGAAGGCGAGAGAGGTTGACAGTGAGATTATAGGAGACCTAAAGAAAGATGGGTTTTTAGTTCACTCAATGATTTATGAGCACGACTACCCATTATGCTGGAGAGATAAAACTCCTTTGCTAATGATATCTCAACCACAATGGTTTCTGAAGATTTCAGGGATACAGAAAAAACTCTTGGCCGAAAATGAGGAAAACATATGGATTCCTAGTTGGGTAAAGCTAAGGATGAAAGCCTGGCTTGAAGGAATTTCTGACTGGCCCATCTCACGGCAGAGATATTGGGGAACTCCTCTTCCTATATGGATAAATGAAAAAACCGGAGAAAAAGTTGTCATAGGCAGTCTTGAGGAATTAAAGAAGCTTTCAGGCAAAAAGACTATTGATATGCATAAGCCAGGAATAGATAAGATTGAATTGAAAGGAAAAACTGGAACGCTAAAAAGAGTAAATGAAGTTCTTGACGTATGGTTTGATTCAGGAGTTTCAAGCTGGGCAGCGTTGGGATATCCGGCAGATTCCAATAAGTTCAAGAGATACTGGCCTGCTGATGTTAATATTGAGGGAAAAGACCAGATAAGAGGATGGTGGAACTCTCAGTTTATTCTTTCAGAAATAATGTTTGGGAAAAAGCCATTTGATGCAATTCTCATGCACGGACTTGTCCTGGATGTATCAAAGAAGAAGATGTCCAAATCTCTTGGCAATGCTATATCTCCTAAAGAAGTTATTGACAAATATAGCAGGGATCATATGAGATATTACTTTGCAAAGCTCTCAAAAGGAGAGGACTTTTCATACGATGAAAAGGAAATGCAGGAAATAAATAAAGTTTTCATGGTTTTATCAAACATCCACACATTCGTTAGGCAGCTCTCTAAGAATAAGTCTAAGATTGAAGCAGAAGACAAATGGATACTGTCAAAATTTTATTCTACTCTTAAAAATGTAAGAGAGAGTTATAATAATTATCGTCTGCCTGAGGCAATCGAGCTTCTTGAGAAATTTTTAGTAAGTGACCTAAGCAGGACATATATCCAGATAATAAGAGATAGGTCGGATGAGGTTTATGATACTATGAATGAAATCCTAGTAGGTGTTATAAAACTTTTTGCTCCGATTATTCCTTTTTTGACTGAGAAAATATGGCAGGAACTAGGAAAAGACGATGCAATCAAAGGAGAATCTATACATCTATCCTTGTTTCCAGATGAAAAAGATAATAAAGTAAATGAAAAATTAGAGAAAGATTTTGAATTAGTTAGAAAACTAATTGAAATAGGGCTAGCTGAGAGAGACAGGGCAAAGATAGGACTTAGATGGCCTTTAGCCAAGGCTGTTGTAAGCCATCCAGGAAAGATTACAAAAGAGCTGGAAGGAATAATTGCACGTCAATTGAACGTTAAACATGTAGAATCAAACAAGTCTGACGAGATAAAAGTTGTTCTTGACACTAAGATGACCAAGGAGTTGGAAGCAGAAGGGTATTCAAGGGAGTTGGCAAGAAAAGTTCAGGCAGAAAGAAAGAATGCAGGACTTCAAAAGGGAGATTTGATAGAATTAAAGGTATTTGCAGACAAAGATCTTATCAAGATGTTTGAGTCTAATAAAGAATTTCTTCTGGAAAGGACAAATTCGAAGAAGATAGGCTTTAGCGACGGTAAAATGCATGAAGGGGCAATTGTATTCACTATAAGGGAAAGAAAATTAAGTGTCTTTTTTTCGTAATTGCAAAGGAACACATAGTTAAAAACATTTAAATACTATAAAGGGCTTGGAACCATAAGAGGTCACTCGTAAATGATAATTAAGGAAGAATTTTTAAGTCGGCTCCGAAAGATTTTTGACCTCAATCTCTACGAGGCCAAGGTTTGGACTGCTCTTCTTTCACGAGGCGTCTCCACTGCTGGAGAATTAAGTAACATTTCTGACGTTCCTCGAAGCAGAACCTACGACATTCTTGAGTCACTTGAGAAAAAAGGATTCATTGTTATGAAAATCGGGAAACCGATTAAGTTTGTTGCCCTTAAGCCTGAAGAGGTTGTTGAGAGAGTCAAGAGAAATCTTATTGTTGGAGCTCAGGAAAAAGCCAAGAGGCTTGAGCAGCTTCAAACTGATGAGGTACTTGGAGAGCTAACATCATTGTTTAGCAATGGAGTTAAATTTGTTGAGCCATCTGATCTTTCTGGAAGCCTTCGAGGAAGGCAAAATATGTACAATCACCTTGATATGATGATCAGAGGTGCAGAAAAAAGCGTTACTATTGTTACGACAGCTGAAGGATTAAACAGGAAGTTGGAAGTTCTTCTTCCTGCATTTGAAAAGGCAAGGAAAAGAGGAGTGTCCATAAGAGTTGCTGCTCCGATAGTTGAGCACAATTACAAGATTGCTAAGGAAATGTCGAGATTTGCTGAAGTAAGAGATGTTTCTGGGCTAAGCCTGAACGGCAGATTTGCAGTTGTAGATTCAGAGCAGGTTATGTTCATGCTTCTGGATGACAAGACAGTTCACCCAAACTATGATGTTGCCGTATGGCTTTCAACTGAGTTCTTTGCCAAGGCATTGGAACAGATGTTTGAGGTTGCATGGAAAGAATTTGTTCCTCTTGCAAAGGTAAAGGTTAAAGCTCGTTAGTTCCATAAGACATTAAAACCCCTTATTCTTTATTCTAGAATGTTTATAGATGTTCATTGCCATCTTGATTTATGTGAAGTTAGCGCTGTTAGCAGAGCTAAAAAAGCACAAGTGGGAATTATTGTTACAGCTGGGACAAATCATGAGACTAATGAGAAGTCTCTTGTTTTTGCCAGCCATCTTAAAGAGGTAAGGGCTGCACTTGGGATTTACCCAATTGACGCTCTTAAGATGAGCGATAAGGAAATAGAGGATGAAATAGAGCTAATAAGAAAGAACAAAAATAAGATAGTAGCAATTGGCGAGGTGGGTATGGATTTTAAAGAAAACGCCGAGCTAGAAAGGCAGAAAAAGACTTTCATTAAGTTCATAGAATTGGCAAAAGAATTGGACAAGCCGGTTATTGTCCATTCGAGAAAAGCAGAAGAGGCATGTATAGAAGTGCTTGAGAAAAAAGGGATAAAGAGGGTTCTAATGCATTGTTTTTCAGGCAACAAGAGACTTGTAAAAAGAATAGAAAACAATGGATGGTTTATGTCTGTGCCTGCAAGCGTTAAGCACAGCGAGCAATTCCAGTTAATGGTAAGGGAGGTTTCAATTTCCCAGCTCTTATGTGAAACAGACTCTCCTTTTTTGCATCCAAATAAGATGAGAGACAATGAGCCGGCAAATGTTGTTGAAAGTTATAAGAAGATCTCAGAGATTAAGGGATTAACATTGAAGGAAGTTGAGCAAGCCATTG
>JAIFVW010000031.1 GCA_019662115.1 Candidatus Pacearchaeota archaeon | reverse complement strand
GTATTGAATAGCCTGACTATCCACAATAGGATGACTGCTCCGACAATTGCGGCAATAATCGAAGCTACAAGGCCTCCAGTTCCAATTCCAAGCGCGCTAAAAATAAGGCCTCCAATTAATGCTCCGATGATACCAACAATTAAGTCCCCTACGAGTCCAAAGGCTACTCCCTTAACCATCATGTCGGCTAAGAAACCAGCCAATAACCCGATACCAAGAAAAACTAGGATACTTATTGCATCAGCCATAGGTAAAAACACCTCCTTTTAGCTTTTAGAATGAATATAAAGGTGTATACTATATCAAATCCTCTTGTATATTTAAACCTTTTTCCACCCGGTCAAATTAAGAATTATCGACCATATACTGATAGACTCTTATCAGCTGTTCAAAAGGCGCTCGAATAACCTTAGCTTCATCCCCACGAGAAAGTATTTTCCCCGTGAGGTCATTACCTTTTTTGCCCCTGTTCTCAAGAGTTGTAAATCAGTTATGGTGAAACCCTCTTGGATCAGATTTGATCTGTTGATTATATTTTGAGTTATCAACTGCTCGCGAGTATATCTTTCCCCAATAGACATATGTCCCGTATTAGGCATAGTAAAATTAACAATGATCTCGATGTTTTTAGAAGGTTTTGTTTCCTTTTCAACCATAGAAAACAAGAGTAAAAAACCTATATAAGGATTTATATAAAATTAAGCAACTTTCTCAAAAGTGATTCTTGTCTTGCAAGGTACTTTAGATCTTACTGTTGCCAAAGCATCCCTGGCAATTTTAGCTGCCTTCTCGTTCTGGCAAGAAATAAAGAATAATTGCTGACCTGGCCTGACTATAGCAGCTCTTCCAATAACAATTCCAAAGGATTGTGTCATTCCAGTTGAGATTCTGTCAGCTCCAGCCATTCCACCTGCGCTCTTATTCTCTCTCTGAAGATGATGTGGAAACACTTTAACTGCAAAATAAAACTGTCCTGGAGCCTGTTCATCTAAAACCTTGTTTAGCAACATTCGTGATGCCTCAATGGAGTTATCTCTGATCTGAACGCCCTCTTCAGCAATTAATGACATTACAAACGGATGCTTTCCCTCCATATAGTCCTTTTGACTTCCCATATGGAACTTTACTATTTTTTGTCCCGGAACTGTCTTAATATAGGCCTTGCTTTTGCTTCTAGAATTTCTTGTGTAAGGTCTTGCAGGTTTCTTTGAATATGCTAATGCTTTTCTTAATGCCATTATACTGTCTCCTTTCTATTCAAAGAAGGTGCTAATAGGCAAGTTTCGTATAGCCCTGAAAGCACGTTAGTTATAGAAGGAGCAAGATAAAAAAATAAATTCATAGGAGAGTCGTTTAGACCATACTTTTTTGCAATATACAAAACTCCAGCGCCTAAAATTACTCCTATAAGACTGCCTTTAACAACAGGCGAGAAAATTCTTTCTACTTCTGAAACCTGAAGGTTACGTGACCTCTGCTCCATCTCTACCTGAAGACGTTCCATAGTTGGACTGACAAATATAGCTGGAAGCATTTGTGCCTTTCTCTCAATGTTTTCTAATAGACTCATTTCTTTGCTCCTGCATGAACAGTCTTTATATCACTCACTTCTACCTCTGTTGTGATAGCCTGTCCTGGCAATCCTGTCTCAAAAATAGCTCTGACAAGGCCTTTGTTGCCATGAGCATCGCTGATTTTTCCCTGAAGCATCTTTCCGCCAGGGCTTTTCCATGTTACATGTTTGCCAACAAGTTTCTTGGCTTCATCCCTGCTTGTCGCTCCAAGGTCTAGCAAGTAATGTTTCTCATGTAAACTATGTCTTCCTCGTCTGAATTGTACAACAATACCTTTCATAATCATCCCTGGAATTGAGGGTTTTTAAAACTTGTTGATGCCTATACAGGGGGGAAGCAGGGAGATTGCCCAAAATGAGAAGCGAAGTCAATATTATCAGATATACTGACCATCCCATCGTGGTTAAGATCTGTGTTGCCGCACCAGCCAGGGGACTCACAACCATTTTGATTAAAATGAGATTCGAAATCAATAAAATCCGATATCGTAACAGCTCTGTCTCTGTTTATGTCTGCCCCACAACACCACTCTCCATTAGGATAGACTATATTATTGCAGAGAGTAAGTCTTCTCTGGCTATCTGCCACCTGGTAATTGCTAGGTGCCTTTCCTTCAATCGTTTCGCCTGTGTTAGGATTCTTGACAAGAGGAGCCAAAATAATCTTCTTTAATGAAGTAATGTTTCCCTTGTAAAGAATAATTATGGATGCTGTTTCAAATTCATTAAGGGACTTATTTTCATAATTCCTAAAGATAGCCCTAGTTCCATCAAAATCCTCTAGTATAATATCAAATCCAACAACCTGTCCGGGCCCTGTCTCTCTCTTTACCATGAAAGCAACGGCCTTTGCATTAGTATAATCAACAACGCTGTTAGGGATAATCACAAGAGAAGCAAGTAATGACTCTGTCTCAATAGATTGAGCTCCCTTTTTTAACGCAGGCCGCAAGAATGCCCAGACAACGGCAATAGCAGCAAGGACAAGAAGTATTATAAGGACCGTCGTGACAACGTCACTTAATCCTTTTTTTGACATTTCCTATCATGTAGAACGGTGTTTATAAATATGGTGAAATAATCTAAAGTTTGTTCGCTTAACAATTCCTTTTAAAATTTTAGTGCTGCTGTCCAATACACTGCGAGGTATTCCAAGTACATGAAGAGGTACACGTTACTAGACGGAAATCGTTGCCATCATCAGTATAGCTTAGATCTGAACACATAAGCTGGAACCCAGGAGGATCGCATGCCTCACCAGTCTCAACTATACTGTTTCCACAAACAGGAGTAGGAGGCGGACTGGTAGTGTTTCCACTTGAAGTTGATCCACTAGGAACAGTATAGGTAGTTGGGAGTTTTCCTGAGGATACCTTGCTTGTCTGAGGACTTCTAATAAGAGGCACTAAAATTATTTTTTTGATTGATCCTAGCCCTTTTCCTGTATAGACTAAAGTAACCTGCTTAACTTCAAATTCCTTAAGGCTGGCATTCTGATAATTTCCAAATGTTCTGCTGTATCCTGTAGAGTTCTCAAGGGTAACATTAAATCCTACTATATCTCCCCCACCCTGATTCCTTTTTACATTAAACCTTATTGTCTGAGCCGAAGGAGTATCAACAACGCTTCCAGAAACAACCACTAATGATGAAGTAAGAGAGTCAGTCTCTATTTGTTCCCCTGCATTTTTAAGGGTTGGTCTGATAAATGACCATACGATTACAATGGAAGCAAGGACAAGAAGTATGATAAGGACTGTTGTAACAACGTCACTTAGTCCCTTTTTCATTCAAACAATGGGGAAATCATCTTTATAAATATAACTCTAGAACACAATATCGAAGTTTCCAAGAACTTTCTTAAGTAGAATTATATTTTCCCCCGATAAGGAAAGCTTAGTCCTGTCTTTTGTCTTTGCCATAGATTCCTCAAGATCCTTTCTGTCCGAAGCAACAAGCTTGCCATTATGTAATTTCTGAATTCCATCTGCTCCTGCGACAAAAATGCCTGAATCAGTCAATACTAAGTCTGCTTTCTTGTCTCCGTAGGAAATCTGTATAATTCCCTTTTCCATAAGCACGAACTCTTTTCTCTGAGAGTATTCAATAAGTGCAGAAATTAGGTCTGTTGCATCCCTGCTTAGGCTTTGAAGCTCATTCTGATTCATCTTCTTTCCCTTAGTTTTCTTTTGCACATTAAGTATCTCTCTAGCAATGGATTTCATTCTAGGATGCATCTTTCCAGTCTTAATCAGCTTATTTTCAAGCTCCCTTACAAGCTCTTCCTCTTTCTTGTCTCCAAATAGATTTTTTAAAAGAGAGAATAAGTCATTATGTATCTTGTCAGCAAGATGCTCCTGCAATCTTGATTCCAATTTACCTCTTAACTGTTTCATCTTCTTGATGTATTCCTCAGACTCTTTCATCAATACATCAATATCTTTTCCAGAAATGCTGTTTAGCTTGCCATGCTCATGATCCTTGTAGAGTCCAACAACCTTTTCCAAAATCTTCAGCTCATTCATTCCCATTATCTTCTCTTTATCAACAAAAAGTTTCTTTACATCGGCAACAACAGTCTTTGGAACCGGAGGAGCCTCTCCAGCCAGCATCATAAGAGCCTGGGTAGGAGTTATGATTCCCCAATATATATCCACCATTGCATCAAGCAATCTTCGCTTAACCATAGAATCCGTCTGGTCTCCAGATTTCATGAACATGTCAACAGCTTCTGGACTTGGCTTTATCTTTCCCATCTTAAGAAGCAGCTTCCATGGAATGAAAGTTCCTCGGTCATAGAATGGAATCCCATCTCTAATGAAAGTGAACATTACAGGATGCGCATCCTTGACAGACTGCCAGAAATCAGTAAGCAGATATACCTGAACATTAAGAATATTCTTTACCC
This sequence comes from Candidatus Pacearchaeota archaeon, assembly GCA_019662115.1. Lineage (GTDB taxonomy): Archaea > Nanobdellota > Nanobdellia > Pacearchaeales > GW2011-AR1 > JAIFVW01. The sequence goes on along the minus strand of JAIFVW010000031.1, from coordinate 1,902 downwards.
CAGCAAGGGCAGATGCCTCTCTGATATAATCATGAATTATTCCTCTTAACTTCTCAAGCAATTCAATCCTGCTCATTCTTTTGACATCAGTATCGTCAATAATTACAAAAGTGTCAACATCACTATCCTTTCCTGCTGTTCCTCTTACAAGGCTTCCTCCAATGACATAGCTTGCAACATATTTCTCGAATTTTCTTAAGACAAGAGACTTGTGGATGTTTGCAACCCTTAATGCTCCAAGGAATCCCTTGTCATGCAATGGAAAGCTTGCAGATATGGCATCTAGAAATTCATATTTGCTGTCAAGCCCATAATTCCATAAGTCTACAGGAGTCTTGATATGCAGCCATGCATTCTCCCCGCTTTCTTTAAGCAACTTCACTGCCTCAGGCTTTATCTTCCCTAGATTCTTATATTGCTCTTCAGGAATGATCATAACAAGATGCAAAGGCTTTGTGCCTGAAACTTCCTTTGGAACAGCCTCATCCTCTTCAAATATAGGGGCTGCCTGAGCTGGAATAAGCCCTAGAGAAACAGTAAACGGATATTTCTTTATCAGAGATTTCTTGAAACTCTCGAATTTATCCCTCAGCTTTTCAATTTCGCTTACAGTCTGCTGAGGCTGTATGTCATGCTTTTCTGCTGAGGCTGTATGTCATGCTTTTCATATTTCCTTTGAGAAGATATTTCGCCAGTCAATCCTTTATTCTTGTCTTCCATAAGCAATTTAACGGAAGTTCATATTTAAATTTATCTGTACCTTTCCAATGGTAACAAAAAACTATGTTCTCCGTAGAGTAATAAGGAAATTTATAAACTATATATCATAAAAAGAGCTATGAGTGTGAGTCTTAAGGAAAAATATCTTCCTGAATTTGTATATGGAGGGATTGATGGTTCGGTAACTACATTCGCCGTTGTTGCAGGCGCTCTCGGAGCCTCACTAAGTCCAGGAATAGTACTTATTCTGGGCTTTGCAAATCTTGGTGCAGATGGATTTTCAATGGCCATTTCAAATTATCTTTCCAACAAGTCCATGAATAAGCAAACAAAGGTTCCATTAAAGTCTGCACTCGCCACTTTCATCTCTTTCATTTTGATAGGATTCATTCCCTTGATTTCATTCGTTACAGCATTCCTAATTCCTTCAATTCGTCAGTATGAATTCTGCCTTTCAATAATACTGACCGGAATGGCTCTCCTTATAGTAGGAGCAGTTAAAGGAAAGATACTAAGAAGAAACTCATTCTACTCATCCCTAGAAACTCTTATAATTGGAGGATTTGCCGCTGCAGTCGCATTTCTTGTAGGATATCTACTTCAGGGTCTCGCGTAATTAAGCTCCAAGAATAACCATCTAAAAAATATTGAAATGGCCCCTACCAGAATCGAACTGGTGCATGCTCGGTGTAAACGAGCCGGTCTAACCACTAGCCTAAGGGGCCTAAAATATCCAACAAAAGACGCTTTTTAAGATTGTCGTTTAGGACAATTAATTTTATAAGTAAGAAATAACAAAACAACTAATGATTAGAAGAACAAGGAAATCATTGAGCTCTGAAAAAAGAAATAAATATGCCCAAGAAGCATATGACTATCTAAAAAACCTTGTTACTTCCAATAATAAGAGTGAAATAGATTTTGGTAGGCAACAACCCATCCAAGGAATAGATAGCCCAAGTCTAGTATTGCAACTTTCATTTAGCAACCAACCCTTAATGAGACTTATTTACATGGGAGAAGATCCCTCTCCCGAATACAGGAGCGAGTCGCATAGATATATCCTAGAGGTGGAAAGAGGATCTAAAGATCTCATGAGTAAAATAAAGAATAATTACCAATTAGCAGTTACCTGGATAAAAGCTGAGATAGATGAAGAAGAGGCAAAAGTAAGAATAGCTG
>JAIFVW010000030.1 GCA_019662115.1 Candidatus Pacearchaeota archaeon | reverse complement strand
TTGACAAGTTGTCTCTCTTTAAGTCAATTCCTCGGAGATTTACAATTACATCTATGCTTTGGTCGAACTTTTTCTTCTCTTCCTTTCTCAATTCGTGTAATGCTTCTTTCAGTTCCATTGTATCTCCTACCTTATGACCCCGAACCCTAGAATCTATGTTCAGAGTATGTAGTTTTAGCGATATAATTCCATAGAAAAACTGTTTTTAAACCTTTCCCCTATCAAAAAGTTTAAAAGTAAACATAGAGATCATGGCCTATGAATGAAACGCGCACTCAATTGGATAAGAATTCTATTTCTATAGCTGAAACGGTGCAAAATATTCTTATTGAGGCACTTGGAATTGACGAAAATATGATTACTCCACATACAACGCTAAAAGAATTAGGAGCTGAGTCGATTGACTATCTAGACATAACCTGGCGTTTAGAGAGAGATTTAGGCATCCACCCAAGAGACAGGCAAATAAAAAGCGGGCTTGACAGAAATCCAACATTTTATGAACTTGTTGACTGGCTGAATCATGATATGAAAAAATGGGCTCCTAGTAAGAAAATAACTAGAGGAATAGATATCGAAGATCAAAAAATACCAATTGATATTAAAAGAGTAAATTATAACGAAGGAGTATCTTTTTCATTAGACAGAAAATTCTCTGGTCAAGGATATGCATTTCATGATTCTTCTATAGGAGTAGAAAGGATTGTCATAGCACACCATGATCCACAGGGATACTTATTTCTAGAAAGAATAAGAAGGGAATCTCATACGGATAGCGATCACATGCTGAATAATGGATATGAGGATATACCTCCCTTGGTTGCTGATAATAAGGCGCTATATCTTATAAAATTGTGTCTCGATCATCGAGGAAGAAAATACACTGTAAAAAAATAATTTTACCCAACAATCTTTCCGACAATTCTTATTGCATCCGAGACGATGAATCCTAAAGCCCCTATTGCAAGCACTCCAAGAGCAGAAATCTTTGCAACAGTCTTGAATTCATAAGTACTTGGCTTTCTAAGAAGATGCCATACTCTAACACATTGCACAAAAAATGATCTCATCCTGCCTGTAATATCTACCATGTCTTAAAGAATAAAAATGAGTTTTTAAATTATTCCTCTACAAAATCAATTCCTAGCTCTTCCTCAAGATCTCCCTGATCCTTTCCCGCAAGCTCAGTTGAAGATCCCATGATCTGAGAGCTTTTCACTCCAGTAACTATCAATAAAACTTTGATTGCCTTGTCCATATCAGCAGATATCTGAGCCCCTGAAATTATTTTCGCATCTGGCGCTACTTTGCTTCCAACAACTTCCATGACTTTTCTGTATTCATCAAGAGACATATCAGGACCACCTATTATATTCACTAATGCTCCAGAAGCGTTTGTAATATCTACATCAAGAAGAGGATTGTTAATTGCCCTTTCAACTGCTTCTTTTGCTCGGTCTTTGGAATCAGATTCTCCAATTCCAATCAAGGAAACTCCTCCGTCTGACATTACAGCCTTAATATCTGCAAAATCCAGATTTACAAGTCCTGCCTTTGTCACAAGTTCAGTAATACCTTTTACTGAGTTTGTCAATATCTCATCAGCAACCTTGAACGCTGTGTGAATAGGAAGCTCGGGAGCAATCTCCAGCAGCTTGTCGTTTGGAATTACGATGAGAGTATCAGTTACTGATGCCATTCTCTCTAATCCGTATTGGGCATTCTCAATCCTTTTTTGTCCTTCAACTGTAAAAGGAAGAGTAACAACTCCGATAGTAAGTGCACCCATTTTCTTTGCGATGTCTGCAACAACAGGAGCAGAACCTGTTCCTGTTCCTCCTCCTAGACCGCATGTTATGAAAACCATATCTACCTCGCCAAGCTTTTTCTTTATCTCTTGTTCAGATTCGCGTGCAGCCTGCTCTCCTATTTTTGGATTGCTTCCTGCACCGAGTCCATGTGTCAGCTCTCTTCCAATAAGTATCTTGGCATCCGCATTGCTGTATAGAAGATCTTGGGCGTCGGTATTTATCGCTAGTATCTCACATCCCTTTATCCCGATTTCTTTCATCCTTGACACAGAATTTCCTCCTCCTCCTCCACATCCAACAACTTTAATCCTAGCTGATTGCCTTTGCAGAATTGTCTCAAGTTCACGATCAACCTCGTTTGAAGAGTTCTCTTTTTCTATGAATATTTCAGCCATGCGTAAGTCAATAGTGGATGATTTATAAGTATTGTTGTATGGAACAGATAGATATTTTATTCGTGTTTATGTTCAGTATGCTGGTGTTTTTCTTCTTTGTTTTCTTTCAGCTCAAAGTCAAGTTCCTTTCCAACAAGCTCTTTAAATTTCTCATTGAATGCCTTTATGTAGAACTCTAGAAATTTTGGCCCCTTTACTACTATTTTATCTTTAACTTCGAATTCAGGGACAAATCTGAACATCATATCAAATAGCACTCTTGACTTTTCATGTTCCTCAGTAACTTTTCTGTTTATTGTAAATACATAAGTCAGGTCTTTTCCTGCTAGAGGGTTGTTAAAGTCAGTAATCACTCTTGCTCCGGAAACAGCAATTATTTTTGCAATGTTGTCATCAAGGGCAAGAATTAATCCAGGATAAGGATTCACATTTTTCTCTGTAAAGACTTTCAAAGGTATTGTTTTAACAAGATCTCTTCTTCGTTCTCCAAATGCTTCCTTGTATCCTATATGAATCTCATATCTCTTTCCTATTTCTTTTCCTTCCAATGCCTTGTCGAATCCATGTACAACCATCCCTTCCCCAACTGCTACGATCAAAGGCTTGGCCTCTGCCTTAGGATTTAATTTCTGAAGATCTTCAGCAATATTAGAATCAAATACCTGTCCTTGAGAATATCCAGTATAGTGCAGTTCGACAAAGTCCTTTTTGTTTATCATAAATCAATCATAAAAAGAGTGTTTAAAAATACTTCTACAAGGTTTTTTATATCCTAACGTCTTAAAACACTTATCTCAAAAGATTTATAAACGTTCTCCGTGATGAGGAAGTATGGTTTTAAAACTCATTAATGCAACAGAGGCAAAGCCAGGAACGACTATTCTTGTCGACGGACAGGCTTGCAACGTGCGCTCGAATGATACAAGCAAGACTGGTAAGCATGGTGCGAGCAAGTGCAGGATTGAAGCAATTGAAATACTTACAGGAAAGAAAAGAATTGTTGCAGTTCCAGGAAGCGAAAGATTTGAAGTGCCAATGATTGAAAAGCACAAGGCTCAGGTTCTTAGTGTGGGTGATTCAACAGCCTCAATAATGGATCTAGGAAGCTATGAAACTCTTGATGTTGCCTACCTTCCAGAACTTAAAGAACAGCTTGCTCCGGAAGTGCAGGTTGAATACTGGGACATTGAGGGAACAAAATCTATAATGAGGATAATGTAATGGCAACAAAAATACCTATAGCTCAAAAAAGACTTTTCGCCAACGTTTTTATCTGCAAGGACTGCAGTAAGAAGATAAGAACGCAGGCAGTGCGAGTAATCGCGCATAAAGTGAAGTGTCCTAGATGCGGAGGCCACTCGTTCCGCCCAATAAGGAAAAAATAAGGTGTTAACAAATTTTATAATATACGATCTAGTATTCCTAGTCTTATTTATCTTAGTATCAGCTATATTCCTTTATACTCATCGTAAAAACCTCAAAAGACAGGGAATACTTTATCTCTATCCAACTCAGATAGGAGTAAAATTCATTGACCGTTTCACAAGCAAATATAAGAAAATATTAGTGCCTCTGCAGTATCTTATTGTATTATCTGGATATCTTCTCATGGCAGGTATCCTCTGGCTTCTTGCCAAATTCTCATATTTTTATGTAACCTCCCCTTATGCAGCTAAAGCTCTTAAGGTTCCGGTCCTAACTCCTCTTATACCCTACCTTCCAGAACTTTTTAAGCTTGATTTCCTTCCCCACTTTTACTTTACCTATTGGATTATCATAATTGCGATAATTGCTATTCCTCATGAATTTGCTCACGGAATTTTTGCAAGGCTGAATAACATAAAGGTTCATTCAACCGGCTTTGGCTTCCTTGGCCCTTTTCTGGCAGCATTTGTAGAGCCAGATGAGAAGCAGATGGAGAAGCTGAAGACATTCCCTCAGCTTGCAATACTTGCCGCAGGAACTTTCGCCAACGTCCTTATGACTGTCCTGTTCGGAATAATCTTAGCATTATTCTTTGTTACAGCCTTTACTCCTGCAGGAGTTTACTTCAATACATATGCAACCGCTGAAATTCCAGTCAATGCAATTGTATCTATAAATGGCACAACTGTCCAGAATTATCATTCACTTCCAGATGCTGTTGTGGATATTCATACAAAAAACTTAACTTATTTTGCTCCTTCATCTCTGATAAAGCAGTCTCTTGATATGAATATATCCTCGTTAATTGTATTTGAGAACTCTCCTGCATATCAAGCAAAGCTCCAGGGGGCAATCACTTCTTTTGACGGAAAGAAAATATCAAGTTTTGATGATTTGACGAAAGTCATAAGGTCGCACAAGCCGGGAGATGTCGTTAAGATAGATACTGTTGATGCACAAGGAAATACTAATTTCTATACAGTTCAGCTTCAGGAGAGAGAGGGAAGGGCATTTCTTGGAATAGGATTTGCGCCATATCAGCAATCAGGTCTTGTTGCCTATATAACAAAGATAATCACAAAGTTCAAGGATCCCTCAATTTATTACGAATCAAAGTTAGGAGGATTGGGAGCCTTTACATATGACTTATTATGGTGGATTGTACTCATTAACATCAGCGTTGCATTAGTTAACATGCTTCCAGCAGGAATCTTCGACGGAGGAAGGTTCTTTTATCTTACGGTTTTTGCAGTAACAAAGAGCAAGAAAGTTGCAGCTGCGGCATTTAGGATTTCAACGTGGATAATGCTTGCCCTTGTTTTCGTTCTTATGGCTAAATGGGTATTAGCATTTATCTAGTTAATAAATTCAACGCCTTCTTTTGTATATACAACAAGTCTTATTCCAACGGGAACGCTCAACAATGCTGAAATGACTGCCATATGCTCTTTTCCATTTCCAGATGCAAGTGACAAGGCAACCTCAAAGTCTCCCTGGAGCTTCTTCTTGAGGGCTTCAAGAAGGAATTCCTTGAGCTCCATCATAGGGCCATCAGAATCGATTTCAACGACCGAAGTATTAACGCTAACAGTGAAATCTCCCGCATTTTTGTTCTTAATGATAATTATCTTTTCGGCGTCCATTTTTTTGATAAGTGCAGTGATCTGCCCCCAATGTTCCCTCTTC
>JAIFVW010000029.1 GCA_019662115.1 Candidatus Pacearchaeota archaeon | reverse complement strand
AGATATGATAATATTGTGAGCAATTCTTGTCTTTTCCTTGGCGCTTAAATGAATTATCTTCTATTATATTGTCTAAATGCCTTCTTTTTAGACAGCAATAAACATGCTGTTCTTTTTCACTTATATGGTGCTCTTCTTTCCATATTTTTTCTATAATCTTCTGAGATACAAGATATGCGTTTGATATCTGCATACCATTTCTTAATATATCCTTTTTTTCTTCAGTAGATTTTTCAGCAAGGCGATCAAGAGCGTTTTCAAACAAATGGAATCCAGCTATATAGATTACAGGAGTTTCTCTTATTCTCTTAAACTTCTTTACCTGATATTCCTTTAGTTGAACTCCGTAATTCCAGAATCCCACTTTTGCCTCAGCCCTGAATTTTCCATTGAAGAAATCAGGCAGATTGTCCTCTTCTGCCCTTTGGAAGTCAGGGAACTGCTCCTGTATCATGTCTTCAAATCTGTTTCCTATTGCGTCAAATATTGTAATGGGCATGGATTTCAAAAAAATAACTTACCTATAAATATAACGGCGCTCAAGAATATATAGAAAAGCGGAAGGAGGGAGTCGAACCCTCGTCTTCAGCGCCACAAGCTGACATTCTACCGTTAAACTACAACCGCCATGCTTACAGGACAAAACCAGGGTATAAAAGGCTTATTAATGGCCCCTGCTTCTGAAATATATGAGATTCAAGTTTTATGCCTTGAAGCTTTGCCTTATCTGCATAGCTGTATTTATTTTACAGATGATAATTCCAGGATTCACAGGTTTCTTTATCTTAGATAAAAGTGCATATCCTCAAGTGTGGAGATTCCTGACCGCCATATTTCTTCATGCAAGCACTGCACATTTGATAGCTAATCTCTTTGCTCTCGCTCTCTTTGGGAGTATTTTAGAAGGTATTGTAGGAGGAAGAAAACTTCTCATCATTTTCTTTGTGAGCGGAGTGATGGCTAATATTTTATCTTGGTATGCTTATCCCTCTTCCCTAGGAGCATCCGGGGCAATATTCGGAATAATTGGAGCTCTTACAGTAATAAGGCCCTTTCTTGTTGTATGGGCTTTTGGATTGCCCATGCCTATGATTGTTGCAGCAGCAATATGGATAGTAGGGGATGCTATAGGAGTTTTCGTTCCAAGCGATGTAGGTCATATTGCCCATCTTTCAGGAATTATTTTCGGGATTATTTTCGGATTCCTTTATAGAGATAGGACAAGAAAAGTAAAAAGAGAGTCTATACATCTTGATGATTCATTTATGAGATCTTGGGAAGATCAATATCTTCGTTAATAGGATAAGACGTCTCCTTCCTTCTCTCTTCTAGATATCAAATATACAATTAGCCCTCCGACAAGGGCTGCTGCTCCGATCAGTACTGTAATTATGAGCTTTATCTTTGTATTTGTAGCTGAATAGGTGCATGTCAGAGTTTCATTCTTAACCAGAATTCCAGGACAGTTTGTTGCAGTGCATGTTCTCATTTGCTTTCCTGTTTCTGGGCAGAGAGATGGCTGCCATGGCGTGCAAGTACTATAGTCAGGAACGCATATTGGGGATGAACATGCTTCGCTTTCTGATGGCTTTGAATAATTAGTTCCGCAATTTGACCTGTCAATGCATACTCTGACTCTTGTTCCACTTATACAGTCATTCCAGGGGGAGCAAGTCCAATTTACTGTGCATGAAACTGGTTGCTGGTCTAGAAATTCCTGCACTCCGGAGTTAGTTAGACCTGAAACAATGAATGTCGAATTATATATCAAACATGAATAGGAACTTGATATTCCCGGACATGGAAGCTTAACTTCATTTGACGCACTGCAGCTTTGTGATATTTCAGATATATTATCTAAGTGCCTATTTTTTATGCAGACACTGTTGCTTGAGGAGTTTAACTTATCTACAATAAATGTTTTTTGATAGTCAATCCCATTTACTATTAGAGAGCCTTGCGTTAGTGAAGACTGTTTCTTTATTGTTACAAGCCTTAGATTGAGAGGCGCTGTGAATGTATGATTCCATATAACTCTTGGTATTCCATTGTCTCTTAGGTCAATTAGCCTTGTTGCCTGTGGCAAGGCCGAAAAGGTGTATGGAACTCCATTAACATAAAAATCAAGGTTAACGTTTGAGTTTATAGAACTTGAATTTCCTATAAATGAATCATTGTTATAATCGCAGTCTCTTGTTATGTTTACAGGCTTTCCTGTAAGAGATCCGCATGAATTAGTATCATTATACCAAACAACCAGAGTTTCATTGACCCTGCATGAGCTGTTGACTTCTATCCATGAAGGAGAGCATGCAACTGGAATCTCATTGATTGCAAGATAGCTATAACTGTAGTTTGCATCCACTGATCCGGAAGCGGATCTTTGTTTTGATGGAGAGCTTTCATTATCTCTAAAGACGAAAGCCGAAAATGAAGTTATGTTTGCCTGCCAGGATGTTGGAGTTTGCTTGAATATTGATTTGAACTCTGTATCTGCATCATTTGATGTAAATGATGAAGATCTTTTTTTAGTATTATTGTCAAGGTCTGTTAGATATAGCAGAGTCTTGTTGCTTATGCTTGTGATATTTTTTAATAGATTTGTGTAGTTAGACGAGGCGTTTGCATAGATATTGTAAATGCTCCTTGAGCCATCAGATGATTCTAATCCAAAAAGAACATATGCCTTTTCACCTACAATCTTATATGCCAGATAGTCAGAACACTTTCCATTTACTATTGTTCCGTTGAAAGTTGTTATTCCTGCACTTGATTCCTTGAATATGGTGTCCCATATTCCTTGTATCGTGGCCAGAGAGCAGTCTTGAGGAACTGATGGATTTAGGACAACGTTTCCTGTAATATGCGGCTTGAATAAAATCAGTGTCATTACTACTAACAGCCCTATTATCAATACAACCTCTTTTTTCATTTAGTAGAATGTTATTGAGTGATTATAAATCTTATTTTTATGAGATATTCAATGCCTTCGCTGGTCTGTGAACAGTTTAGTTCACATTTTAGGGGCAGCGCTTTTTGTCTTCAAACTGGAAGGGCTTGTTAGGCGTTTGTCCTTTGAATAATTAACAGTTCTTTGGCCTCCTCAGGTTATATATTGGTTATTAGCTGCTACTGGGATATGGTTAATGTTAAGAGAAAGTTTTAAATAGGTTTATCACTATAGGAAGGTATGGAAGATAAGGATCTCCAGGGGAAATTGAAGGAAATAGAACACCTAGTATCGACTCTGAGCGAGCCTGTGAAAAGTATTACAGCTCAAGAGATGATACGGAAGTTATTTGCCGACGATAAAAGACCCTCTTCAAATTCTAGTTCTCCAAAGGTAGCGTATGCGAGAAAAGCGAGGGGGGGTGCAGATGGTAGGAAAATGGATGCTGTCAAAACGGATGAGAAAAAAGATGCCTTAATGATAAGCAACATCAATAGGACAGAATATCCTGAGATACACCAACTAGACAACAACCTCGATAGAGCTCTTTTCATACTAAAACTCATGAAGGACAAGGGATATGATGGTTTAAACCCCTCTCAAATTAATCAGATTCTAACAACAGTATTTCGAGTAAAGTCAAACAAGCCCGTCGTTAGCATGGCTTTAATTCGCGACAAACACTATACAGAGAAGAAGCCTGAAATGTATAAGGGAACGAAGGCTAACACTTTCCGGATAATGCATAAGGGCGAGCAATACGTTGATGACATACTAACTAGAATCAGATCTAACATTCATGAGCGAAATCCTGGTAATGCTCAGCAAACCAGCGGAGAAGAATCAGAAAAGTAGCTTGCAGGGTCATGTTCTTGCAGCAGCCAGTTGCGTGGAGCATGACCCTGTAGCCGGCCTAATTTGATATCTTTAGAAGACAGATCTCACTTTTAACTCTTTCGTTCCCATCGTTTTTGCGCCAGAGTTTACGCCCTAAAAAGTGAAGTAGAACTCTCATGCCCCTGCCGGGATTTGAACCCGGGTTTACGCCGCGAAAGGGCATCGTCCTTGACCACTAGACTACAAGGGCATGGCATGAAGGAGAGAAAATCGCTTTTAAATGTTGCTGTTTTTGTGAGGATTACGTAGTGAAAAAGATAAATGGAAAGTAATTTAAAGGCGCTCTGGTTGCTAACGGAGTAAAATCACCTGGTGGTTTTAAGAGGTCTACAATGATTAATTCAACAATATTAAAGGAGCTTGTTAAAAGAGGATATTCTATTAGAGGAAACACCCGTGTTTGGGATATTTCTGATTCAAAGCTATGGTATCTTACTCCCGAACTTGCCGAAGGATTTCGAGGCCTGGAAAAGTATGAGCCTTACAGGAATAATATAATCAAGAGAGAAGTTGATCTTATACATCATAGTGCTGATAAGATAGTCAAGGATTCTGGAGCAGATGCGTTTAATCTTATCGATCTTGGATGCAGTTCAGGGATGAAAGCTGAGGAGTTCATCAAGTCTATTCCTTCTTCAGTAAATATTAGATATTTTCCAGTTGATATCAGCCCTCATTTTGTCAATGAGGCTGCGAAAAGAATTAAGGATCTTGGCTTAAAGAATATCAAGGAGATAAAGCCGTTTGTTTCAGATTTCAACGATCTTGACACTATATTGGCAATGGCAAGAAGCGCAGACTATGGGACAAATGTTGTTCTTCTTATGGGTTCGGCAATTTCAACATACGAGATATGTGACTTCTTGTTTACCCTTAGCCAGCCTATGCTTCAGGGAGACTTATTTATTGCAGGAAATGGAATCCGTACAGGAGAAAGATTTGTAGAGTTAGACAAGTATAAGCATCCTTTGTTCAACTCATGGTTTATTCCATTAATGAGGGGTATTGGGTTAACAGATAATGAAGTAAAGTATGACGCTAGATTTGCTCACGGCCGTGTAGAAGGATTTTATACAATAAATGTCGACAAGACAGTTAATTATAATGGAAGAGATTGGCATTTCAGGAAGGGAGATGAGATAATTGTTGCAGTACAATATAAGTATTATGACTCGGAGTTCACTGATTTTGGCAAGATGTACTTCAATGACGTCAATATCATTAAGGATACTGAGGGCGAGTATTGCCTAATGGTTTGTAAGAAGTAGTTAGGCTATCTTTCTTGCAGATGTAGATTCGTTCTCTTTTAGCGCTCTATAATATGTTACTTCATTTATGACATATGGGGTACATCGAACTTTCATTCCTTTAGTAACTTCACCATAAATGTCTTTTATTACCTTATAATCTTCAATAAATGATATTCTGCCTGTTGTTTCTACACGTTTTGTATTGATTGTTACATACGGCCTATGTATTCTTTCTATTATTCCTTCGAGAGTTACATTCATTGATTTTGCTGATTGAGTTGGTTTAAATATATTGACATATGTCGCGTAAATCTTATTATCA
>JAIFVW010000048.1 GCA_019662115.1 Candidatus Pacearchaeota archaeon | reverse complement strand
CCTATGAATCCAGTTCCTCCCGTGACGAGAACTCTCTTTCCCTTAAAATTCTTGGAGCTGTCCGCCATCCCAGAGAGATCCTTTCTTCGCAATCAGTTTGAAATTCCAATTCTGTTCGAAAGTTTCCCCATTCTCGTTCCTTTCCACATGTTCAAACTCATGGAACCCATGGTCGCGAAGCAAGATCTGCAATCTCGTGGGAGTGAAAGCAGCGTAATGGAAATTTCCCTCGTAGTCTTGGCCACCAAAGAGACGAGCGACCGCAGCGTCCATGATATCTCTCATGTCTTGAGGACATGTTCGACATCTCCAGAAGTCTGCTCTGAGATTATCTTCTCGAGTAAACTTATATCCACATCGATTACAGATGCACCCTGCCTCAAAATTAAGCGCCTTGGAAATCACGTTGAAATCTGGAACTTGAATTACTATCTTTCCATCGGGAACGAGAACTCTCCAGCACTCCAGGAGAATCTTCTTTGTATCTCGATAGGGAAAATGCTCCAAAAAATCAAGCATCATGATCTCTTCGGCAAAGTCTGAGGCGAAAGGCCACGGCAAAATGGAAAGATCAACTACATTGTCAACTCCCAGATGTTCTCTGAAGTCCACGTTCACGTAGCCAGGGCGAAGATCTGCTCCGCATCCTAAATTTAGCTTCATAGTGTTTTCACGAAATCTATTATCTGTTGCGCGCGGTGTTCTGGAAGATGGTACCTGTTAAGCTCTTCATAAAAGAGCTCTGCCTGTGATGTTCTTGCAGATTCAGATGACAAAAGAAACGTAACCTTTTCAAGAAGATCGGCTTCACTCTTGTATCTCCAGAAAAACTTTGGACCGCCTTGCTTGTTTTCGTTTATGATCGTATTACTCAGGAAGCAAGTCTTCGTGAAACCAACCTCAAAATGGCGACACTGGTATCCGAAACCGTATCCAAAATCCTGTCCTACATCTGTCGCGTGGTTGATCGCTATCTTAGAACGAGAGTATACAGATCTTATCTGACTCACATCGTTCGTGGATCCAGCAAAGACAGAGATCCCATTCTTCTCTAGGAGCTTTACAGCCTGTCTACGATTGTAATGTGCAGCAAAATCACCAAACGAAGCTATGATTGACACGTCAATGTTCTTTATGAGATAATTCTCTGGATGATACAGCTCGTTGTCTGCGGTCACCAAAAGCCCCATAGAACTGTCATAACCAAACTCGCTAATCGATCTTTCTGCTCCTTCATCATCAAAAGTGAGAGCAA
>JAIFVW010000006.1 GCA_019662115.1 Candidatus Pacearchaeota archaeon | reverse complement strand
GCTCTGCGTGCTTTCTTTTCTGCTGATGATCCTTAAGAAAGACATTGATCTTTTCAATGGCAATTTTCTTCAGATCTCCAGATAAAAGTTTTCCTGACTTGTAATCATTGTATATTTTTTCCAGTTTTTTGTCGTCTGGTTCAAACAAGTATCTTAGATATTGGAATGAGACGTCAACATCGGGATTTCCACCCTTCTTTCTGTGCTCCTCTAAAGTATCTCTACCTCCTGAAAATGCATATTTGTTTATTTTCCTTGCTACCTCTTCAGGAGAATCCGTTGTATAAATGGCAGCCCCTCCAGATGAACTCATTTTTCCATGACCCTCTAAAGGAGGAAGGAATGAGCATTGTATTGATGCTGGCTTATAGTGTCCGAGCTTTGGGAGAATGTCTCTTGTAAGGCGAAAATGAGGGTCTTGGTCTATTGCATGAGGAATAAGACATGGAATTTCCCTCTTTGCCATAATTGATGGAAGGAAAGCTGGAACTGCTTGCATGGCTGTGTAAAAAATAGATCCTATGTTTGACTGATCGTTTAGTCCAAAGGAAGACTTTACCATTGAGAATGTTATTTTCTTTGCAACCTTGCATGCCTCTTTATACATAAGATTCGCATGCCTAGTGTCAATCAGGAAATGTGTTTTCTTGGGATTGAAGCCAAGAGCGATTACATCAAGCATATTTTCTTTCAAATACTTTGCAGTATCTTCAAAAGCAATATCTGGCTTTATTAGAACTTTTTCCTCATCAGGAAATTGAAACCATAATTCTACATTGAATTTGTCTTGAAGCCACTTTGTGAAAACCCATGGAACTAAATGACCTATATGGACAGGACCTGAAGGAGCTCTTCCTGTATATAGGAAGAATTTCTGATCTTGAGGGCCTTTTACTTTCTGATATTCATCAAGAATCCAGCCTAAATCTCTATGGGCAAAGAAGATTCCTCTTCTTAACATGAAGTGAGAGTCTGCTATTTTATCTATTCTTTTTATCAGTGCAGGAGTAAGAGGTTCAACTCCAAACTGTTTTATGAGCTTGTTGTAATCAATATTTCCCTTTATGTCCCAAGGAGTAACACTAAACTCTTCTTTCATCGCTATCTGACAGCTATTATATTTATAAACATTGGTGCACAAGGTTTATATAGAAAAAATACCGGATAGAACAATGAGGTTTGATAAAAAAGGGTTGCTAGTTTTGTTAATGCTATTTGTTATTCCAATGGTTGCTGCTGAGATATCCATAAGCCAGCCAAGTTCATTATATAACAAGGGAGATGAATTATATTTGAATGTAGGATTGAGTTCCAACAATATAGTAAGTGATTATCTAAGCGCCAAACTTATATGTGGTGGAGCGGAAATGGAATTTTACAAGAGCCCTTACAGCCTACAGTCAGGAGAGCAGAAGAATGTTGGCCTTAACATTACGCTTGATAGTGCAGTAATTGGAACTATGTCTGGAGACTGCCTTGTAAGAGTCAATTATAATGCTGAACAACAGGAAAGCCAGAAATTCACCTTAAGCGATGGGATAACAGTCAATGTGGAGGTAAATGGAAGTGTTTTTTCTCCTGGAGAGAGCGTCTATATCTCTGGAACAGCAGTAAAAATAAATGATGTTGCTCTTGAGGGATATGCATCTATTAGCTTAGATCCATTAAACATAACCTCTCTTGTACCAGTTCATGAAGGAGTGTTCAATACAACACTTATTATGCCTTTGAGCGCTGGAAGAGGAAGCTACATAGTCAATGTAAATGCATATGAAAAGGATGGCAATTCTAAAATAATTAATTCTGGAGATGGATCAACATTCTTCAGGCTTCGACAGATCATCAAGAGCAGTGACTTGGCTATAAGCAACATAAGCATAATTCCTGGAGAGGATATTGTATATACTCCTTTATTATATGACCAGACAGGCTCTGATGCCTCAGGGAGCGTCGGAATAACGTTGTACGATCCTAAGGGAATAGTAATTGAAAAGAAGCTCGTAAGATCTGGAGAGGCTCAGAGTTTCAATGTTGCAACCAACGCAACTCCTGGGAACTGGAGAATCGAGGCACTCTCAGAGAATTTCCTTGTTTCCAAGTCATTCTCAGTCGAGGAGCATGAGGAGGCCCTATTTGTTCTTGTTAATAATACAATTACTGCAGTAAATATAGGGAATGTTCCTTATCATGAATTGGTTGAGCTTTCTATAGGAGATACTAAAGAGGTAAAGGATGTATCTTTAGCAATTGGAGAGTCAAGAAAATTCTCACTTTATGCGCCTAATGGAGAATATGCAATCAACGTCCATGATGGGCAGAAAACTGCAAGTTTAGGGCTGGCTTCCTTGACAGGAAGAGCTATCTCTGTAAAAGACTTTGCTACAGTTGACCCTGCAAGCGCCTACTTCTGGATGTGGTTTGTAGCAATAATAATTGTAGCGATGATTGTAGTATACATATACAGAACACGTTCTAGAAGGAATTATGTAGGCACTACTCCCTCAAATATTGAAAATATCAAAACAAGACCGTTATCTCAATCTATCGTAGTTCCTAAGACAGAAAAGCAAGAGTCTGCTATAGTCTGCCTTAAATTAAAGAACCTCAATAATACAAGTTCCAACTCTAATGCTCTCTCCACAGTTGATCAGGCTCTTATGAAGGCCAGAGAGTCAGGAGCAAAAGTATATGTTGATGGAGTATACAGACTTATGGTGTTCTCCCCTGTTCTATTGAAAGATAGCGATATTGTGCTGCAGGCTCTAACAGCTGCAAGTGATGTTGAATCTATTCTTGCTGATTACAACAAGCACTACGGCCAGAAAATAGAATTTGGGATTTCCGTGCATAAAGGAGATCTTATTGTTGAAACCTCTCAGGCAAATATAAAGTTCAGCTCTTGGGGAAACACAATTCCAGCTGCAAAGAACTTCTCAGAGTATGCAAACAATGGCATATTTATCACAGAGCCGGTAAGAAACAAGGCCTTAGGAAAAATAAAGGCAGAACAAATAGAAGGGAAGAACCTGTGGAGACTAACAAAGCTGATTAATAGAGACAGGCACAAGGAATTCTTATCCAGGTTTGTCAATAGACAGAGAGATTCTAAATTCTAATTAGCTCATCCTGATCTAGGTAATATCCGTCATGCCCAACTTCTCCTTTAATTAGTCTCTTTATTGTCTTGTTGACATGGAGGAAGTTCATCTCTTCAGCCATCTTTATTGCATGCGCTTTCAAGCACCGCGGACAGCAGTGTATTTTCTCATTTAGCGGTGTGGAAGAGCTTACCACTATATTCCTTGCGACGAATTTCTTCATCTCTCGGAGCAATGGAGGCGGAAGCAAAGTCTCAATTTTAGAAAAAGTAATTTTAGAAGTATAAGAGGGATTTTTTAAATTCATAGTATTATTGTAAGAGAGGGCCGAAAAAACAAATATAATTGTAATATACTAAATAAGTCGACGAGATTTATATATGTTTCTGGATTTAGGGCTAGGAAAGATATTTATAGTTGATTGACTTTTATTAGATATGGCTTCTTCAAAATATTATGCTTTCGCCATTGCTGTAGTGCTGTTGCTTAGTGTTTCATTTGTTCTTGCAACCAGCTCTGGAATTCTTCTTCAGATAAAGCCTCGTCCTGTCTTCACTAATGCCTCTTTCGAGAAGGAAGCGACTGTAGAATTTAATGGAAAACATATTGGAGGGCATTTTGTAATTACGGAGAATCTATCTTCTACCATTACCAGACATGTAAATCTTCACAATCTCGATATAGGAGATAACCTTTCTGTTGATGCAACCTTAAGTAATCTTGACGGTTCTGATGCCATATCATGCAGTGCGACATTCCCCGTCCGCAGTGAAAACAATCTAGGATGTGGACCTATTGAAGTTTTCTATCTAGCTGATACTGATTCATGTTCTATCCTCTGTAACTAGAGGTCTAGCTTAGTTATTTTCTTGATACGAACGGATTATCTTTGATGTAAAATCGGTAGGGAAGATCTTTTCCCTGAGATAAACCTATACGTGTTGTTGCTATAATTTTCGGTTTTTCCTTTCTTTCCAGTATTTTAATTCTATCATTAAAGTCTAGACCATTGCAACTCTTGTCTATTGCAAGAGCCGAGACAAGTTTTCCAGGGCCATTTGTAAGATCCTTAACATCATCTTTATTTCTTCTTTTCCTCATTATTTCTATGCCTTCAATTGGCTCCAATGCACGAATTAAAACTGCCTCTCCAACTCCTGGCTTCTGAGTAACTACATTGATACAATGGTGAGCTCCATAGATAAAATAAACATATGCTCTTCCTGCCGGGCCAAACATAACCTCATTTCTTTTTGTTTTTCCCTTGAATGTATGAGAACCTGGATCATCTGAAAGATAAGCTTCTGTCTCAACAATCTTTCCAGCTGTTCTGCCTTCTTTTGATTCGGAGACAAGATAACATCCTAGTAAGTCTTTTGCCACCTGTATAGTATTCCTGTTAAAGAATTCTTGAGAAATGATCATTATCTAATTAAAACGATGCATGTAATTATTAAGATTTACTACACCCTTTTCTATAACTATTCCTTCTTTTTCCAATATTTCTACTTTTCTTTTAAGACCAAATGCATATCCACCTAACTTTCCATTAGAGTTTACAACTCTATGACATGGAACTGCTGGAGCGTATGGATTCTTATTCATTGCATTTCCAACTGCCCGGTAAGCCTTAGTGTTAAGAGCTTTGGCTATTTCTTTGTAAGTTGTTACTTTTCCCTTAGGGACTTTTTTCAAAACCTCATAACATTTCTCTGAAAAATTCATAATTAAACAAGAACTATAATATTTATAAATAATTGCATGTTTTTTACATTCTCTCTAGTCTGGAAATCCTGTCATTTATATCCGGATGGGTTGAAAGGAGTGTCTGAATTCTTTTCTTGAACGGGTCTGAAATGAACAGAGGGGCTACGGCTGTTGGATACTTCTTTGTATCTTGAGGCGCAGCATGCTCCTGTTTTATCTTCTTAAGTGCTGATGCCAGGCCTGGAGGATATCTTGTGAATTTAACTCCTGTTGCATCTGCTGTGAACTCTCTTTTTCTTGATATTGAAAGAGCGACAAGCCTTGAAGCAATTGGGGCGAGAATTGCAAAAAGAATTCCTAGAATTATAAGTATTCCTCCTTTCTTATCTTCCTTGTCTCCAGACATCCAGAGACTTCTTAAGAATATCTCGGCAAGAATCGATATCATTCCTATCAATACTGTTGCAAGAGTCATGAATCTTATGTCGAAGTTTGCAATATGGGACATCTCGTGTGCGATAACTCCCTCTAGTTCCTGCTTATTTAGCTTCTTTATAGAGCCAGAAGTTACGCAGATTACTGCATGTTGAGGATCCCTTCCAGAGGCAAATGCATTAATTTGATCTGATTCCATTACATACACTTTTGGCATTGGAAGTCCTGATGCTAAAGACATATTTTCTACCGCACTAATCAATTGGCGATGTTGTGTAGGTGATGCGGGCTTGGCATTTACTGATGCAAGGGCAATCTTATCAGAATTGTAATAGCTTATTAGTGAATAGCTAAGGGAAAAGATTATTGAAATGATCATGATTACGAAGAAATATCCTGGATTCAGTATGTTTGCTATGATATATCCTAGAAGAATAAATACGATTATTACCACTCCTATAAGAATTACAGATTTTATCTTATTCTTTGTAATTTCATCTTCAAATGATAGCTTGGCAGGCATATAAGAAAAAAGAAAAGGTTGTATTTAAAGTATGTTCTTAAGAGGCAATCCTTTCGGGATTGCTGGCGTTATATCTTTTTGTGATGGATAGCTCATCTCCATTGTATTTTCCCTTGTTACTATACTGTTTGCCTTTTTCATTTACAAAAATCCTTCCTGGTGTATAACGAAGAATTTTAGTTTTACTTGGCTCTGGTATTGGGCTTCCTACCACTATTTTTTTAGTTAAGAACGATATATCATTTTGAGAATATCCTCTTGACCTTGCATAGTGCTCCAACATTTCTCTCTTTTCAGCTTCTAGTCTTGGATGTTCATTGAGCACTTCTAAAGAAAGTTGTTTTACATAAGGAACTATTGGAACGTTGCGTATCTCATTTTCAATAGTATAAGTTAGAACAGGATTAGTATTTTCAAGGTCTTTCTTAGATACCCAATTTCCTCCATAATACTCATCATTTTTTATTATGATAGATGTACCCTCTTGGCTTTCCAGGATATAATGATCATAGGTTACATCTTTGCCATTTTCATTCATATGGTCTCTCCTAAACCCTCTTATATGCTTTTCCTTGCTTCCCATCTTATAATCAAGGGCAAGCCTCTCAAGATGCCCCATAGTCTCTTCTATGTTTTTTGGATCTATCTTTATAGACAGCTCTTGAGACAGTGCTTCTGCAGCCAGTATCTCGAATCGGCGTTCACCCACATATTTCCCAAGTTCTTTTACGAGTCGAGGTTTGTATTTGGTTTTAAGAGTATGAATTGTATTTGCAACATTGTAAACTCTCTTATCAGCTATATATTTTTCAACACTTGGTATGTCAAAAGGTTTAGAAAGAAGAGCTACAATACCAGGTGCTTCCTCCCGGATGCCTCTTTCCAATGCTCGTTCAACGCCCTCTCCACCATACCTAACATGCTCCCCTAGAGGGCAGACCATATTCCTTTCTTTGTGATGACCAAGCCATATATGGCTGTCTTGAGATACAAGCCACATTACGACCACCCTATCGAGGTCTTCACCGGTCTTTTTCTTGTTTATCACCATTGGATTTTTTAATTTAAGCGGACTCACACAGTCTCACACTAGCAAGAAGCGATTATAGGCGGTGAATAAAGTATTTAGAGCTTTCGGTAGTTTTGATGTTATTTTATAGGAATTACAGTTAAACGAACCTAAGCTGAGCGCCTGAAAGATCGAGGATGAATTAAAGAATTAAGGAAGTCTCTTTTATCCCTGCTTAACTCTCCTATCCTTTCAGACTTAATCCTTATAAGATCATGTGGGATTCCTCCATACAAAGAGACTAGCTTCCTCCAATACTCATATTCCAAAAATGCCCTTCTAAGCCCTCTTGTAGATGTATAATTCAGAGGATATGTCTTTCCTTCCATGTCAACCTCACTTTTATCTAAGTCTACCATATTGATGAGGGTATAAGCCTTGAACTCCTTTCTTTTAAGCCTGACTTTATCAATGTTTTCAGCCTCTATGAAAAAACTGTGAAGGCCATGATATCCCTCTTTAGTCCCTATTCCTTTTACTACAAAAGGGGTGTATATCTCACCGGCTGGATCTCTTGGATCAAAACTTCCTGAATTAACTAGATAATAGTTAGTGCCTGAAGTCTCTTCCTTTAAAGCTCTGGCAACAGTCTTTAGCTTATTCTCTCCCTTCCAGGAGTGCTCCAATACAGGTGTTACTTGGTTAAGATCTCTATGCCAGCCTACGATCATGTGGTCTAGTCCCTTATATTCCCCCATTATGAATAGGCCTATTGCTGTACGTCTCGCTCTATTTTTTTCCATTATAGTGACCTGTAGAGGCTGTTTTTAAGGTTTGTGGATTTT
Organism: Candidatus Pacearchaeota archaeon; assembly: GCA_019662115.1. Classification (GTDB taxonomy): domain Archaea; phylum Nanobdellota; class Nanobdellia; order Pacearchaeales; family GW2011-AR1; genus JAIFVW01. The sequence continues at coordinate 21,422 of JAIFVW010000006.1, read as the reverse complement.
CTGTAAAGGTTTATAAGACCTTTTTTTCACCTTAAAGAATGGTTGAGATAATCTTATTTTACAAGTATGTAAAGATAGATGATCCTCAAGAATTTGCAATATCACATAAGGATTTTTGCAAGGAACTGGGTCTTTTTGGCAGAATACTTATTGCTGAAGAGGGCATAAATGGTTCTGTATCTGGGACAAAAGATCAGATTGAGAGATATAAATCTGCAATGAGATCAAATCCAATTTTCTCTGATATTCAGTTTAAAGAAGAGGAGGGTTTGATGCATCCTTTTAACAGAATGGCTGTTAAAGTGAAGAAAGAAATTGTAAGATTTGATCAGGACGTCGACCTATCAAAAGCTGGAAAGCATATTTCTCCCCAGGAGTTTCTGGAATTGCATGATAAGGAAGTGATAATTGTCGATGCAAGGAACGACTACGAATCCAGGGTTGGAAAATTCAAGAACGCTGTCATCGCCCCAATTTCTAATTTCAGGGAGTTTCCAAAGTTTGCAGAGACTCTTAATGATAAGAAGGATAAGAAAATTTTAATGTATTGCACAGGAGGAATAAGATGCGAAAAGGCGTCAGCCTATCTTATTCAAAATGGATTTAGTGATGTTTCACAACTAGATGGAGGAATTTTGAATTTTGTGCAGCAATATCCAAATACTATCTGGGAGGGGAAATGTTTTGTTTTTGACAAAAGGCTTTTGAGCGCAGGAGATGAATCTTCTCTTTCTGCATGCGAGGGCTGCGGAATCAAATGCGACTTATACAAAGATTGCAGAAATAAGACATGCAACAAGTTCACAAGCTTATGCTCTGAGTGCGACAGGAAACTAGCTGGGTGCTGCAGTGAAAAGTGCCTTAATGAATTTCTCTCTTCAAAAGAGTTAAATATTCCACAAGCATATTAAGATTTACTCTATGGTGTCCAAAAGAGCACAATTCTTTCCTCTTCGTGATGATAATCCAACACGAAGTTTTGGCTTTGTAAATCTAATATTTATTATAATAAATGTAATTGTCTTCATAATCACATATAGCTCATTGGATCACTTCATCCAAACCTATGGATTTACTCCTGCATATTTTAGTGTTCTAACAATTTTCACAAGCATGTTTTTGCACGCTGGAGTTGCACATATTGTAGGAAACATGTGGTTCTTGTACATTTTTGGAGATAATGTTGAAGACAGGCTAGGGCACGTCACCTATCTTTTTTTCTATCTTCTTGCAGGAGTATTTGCAACACTTGCACATTATCTTTTGAATATAGGATCAGTAATACCCTCTGTTGGAGCAAGTGGAGCAATCAGCGGAGTGCTTGGAGCGTACATTGTATTCTTCCCAAATGCTGGAGTTTATGTAACTGGAGGCGGAGGAGTTGGTCGTGTCTCTGCATTCATGATGCTTGGATTATGGTTCTTATTCCAATTATTTAGTGGAGCGGCAGGGTTATTTGGAGCCCAATCAGGAATAGCGTTCTTCGCCCATATAGGTGGATTTGTATTCGGAGTTATATTTGCTCTTATCTACAAGAGAATTTCTCCTGAGTAGGAATGTTTAAATAAATTTCGTCATGGATATTTTCATGAGTTTCCCTACTAACGATAAAAAAATAAATTGGCTGAACTCCGCACTTAAGAATGTTTTTAGAAATAGTTCATCCCAGGAATATCTTAAATGCGTGACTGAAGGGTATGTCAGCCTATACTGCAAGAAGATTTTTCCTAGATCAGATGGAGATAATTTTTCCGAGAGTGTTACAAGAGAGGGAGTTTTTCAACTTAATATTCCCTATTATATCTCGCATTTTGGTAAAAATAGATGCGATGATTATAATTTGCATTTCAAATGGAAAGCGCAGTATATAGAATTGCCTAGAATTGAACTTTAGGAACTGCTTTTTCTTCTTCCTTGATTTGGAGCTGTTCCTTTGCCTTCTTGCCCCACATTCTTGCAAACATGACTCCAGGGAATGTTTCCACTGAATTGTTGTATGTCACGATTGCATCATTATAGAACTGCCGTGCATATGCAATCCTGTCTTCAATGGATGAAAGCTCCTGCTGAAGATTAATGAAGTTTTCATTTGCCTTCAATTGAGGGTAGTTTTCAGATAGGGCAAATACAGAACGCAATGCAGATTGAAGCTCGGCTCCGGCCTGTGCTCTAGCAGGAAGAGTTGTTGCAGAAAGCATTGCTGTCCTGGCTTTTGTAACTTCAGAGATAATAGACTTTTCATGCTTCATATATCCCTTTACCGTGTTTAGAAGATTAGGAATCAAATCGGATCGCTTCTTCAGCTGAACATCTATTTGAGCAAGAGAATTCTCGATCCTGTTGCCCAAGACAACAAAACGATTATAATATACTACAAACATTATAATAATCAGTGCAATAACTGCAATCAATATCCATAACCAAATTATCATATACTATTACAGAGAGTCTGTTTTATAAAGATTGTGTTTAGAAATCCTTAAAAGCTTTGTCTTCCATGCTAAGAAATGAATTCGCGAGTCAAGCTTTTGGTTACATTCAGTACACTTATTGTCCTCATTATATCTCTTTACATGTTTACAGACTGGTTTTCCAAAGTAACTGGATATTTCACTGGAGAGGACGAAAAGATAAAGCTTGCTCAGTGCATGACAAATAAAGGATCTGAATTTTATGGCACCACAGAATGCGCTGAATGTGAAAGGGAAAGGAAGCTTCTGGGAAGTGCCTTCAAAGAATTATCTTATATTGATTGTCAGGAAAATAAATGTTCCAACCTAAAGAGCATTCCTGCATGGTATATCAATGGAACTTTTGAGTATGGATTTAAGACGCTCAAGGAACTGCATGAACTATCTGGATGCACGGATAATTAATCGGGAAATTTAAGATTTTCCCTTTTATCTGTAAGAAAGACATTATATCCTATAAAATTTATCAGATCGCTGTTGATTACTATCTTTCTCTTGAAGAATGAAGAGTATAGAGTAAGGTGCTCTATCTCATTAGTTCCAGGCTTAACAATCAAGCCAGTTACCGTGCCAACATCTTTTCCCTCACTATCAAATACTTTAAGCCCTTTCACATTAAGAGCAGGCTTGATCTTGAGAAATACTGCATGTGGAGTAACTTTGAGAATGTGATCCTTTCCAACTATGAGTCCGCTCTTAAGAAATCCTTTGTCTATCTGTATTCCCATAAGCTCTATCTTATCAGGATGGATAAACAATGTTTCCACAATTCCTAGAAATTCCCCATTCATGTCTATGACTTCTTTTCCCAGAATATCGTCTGAAGTAATAGCGTTAAGGTCTTGAAATGGTGTCGGGTTTATCATATGACTCCTTCAGAATAATTGTGCTTCCTATTGCCTGTACAAACTTTACAGGCACTATGAATTCCTTGTGAAATGTTTTCTTCACAATGAGATGCTTTAGGGCATTTGTACTATCAGCCCTAACTGCTTGTACTACTCTTCCTATCCTTTTCCCCTGATAGTTTATCACTGTTCTTCCTTCAAGGAGTGGCGCCGGCTCTATAGACAAAATAAGGGATTCTTGTGATAATTTTTTGAAATAATTCCGTCCTATGTATATTTTGTTCTTTAACCATCCTCGGCTTACTATGACTCCTTCTAAATCCATATCATCCGGACTCATCCTTATCTCTTTTATCTTGCCGACAACAAGGCCCTGAGGAGTAAGAACATTTGAACCTAGGAGAGACCCTGCATTGAAGGTCTTTTCTAAAGGAGCAGTTTTATCTATTAACACCTCAATCATGACAAGGAAAGGATTTTCATTTATAAAAAGGTTTGCTATATTTACTTGAAGAAAATATAGGCTCCTCCTATTGCAATATACTTTATTACACTTCCAAGAATAAGTGCTGTAAACAGCCTTGTACGGTTATACTTTGTCAGGCCCACTGCAAATGATAGTGCTGGCGATGGAAGCACAGGAGTAAGGTTGGCAATAAATATCGCATATACACCATAATTATTGACCCATCTTCTTATCTCGTAGACTTTCTTTTTTGAAATGAGCTGCATCACAAACGAACTTAATCTCGATCCAACCTCATAGTTAATCCAGTTTGTAAAAACTATAGTAACTAGCATTATAGATAGGGCAAGAAAAAATGGATAGCCTGCCTTCAGAGATATAGGGAAAAGAATTTCCGTTGGAATTGGGGAAAAGAATAACTCGCTTATGAAAGTAAGGTAAACAAGCTTGAATATATTTAGATTTTTTATCTGATTGTTGAAAAAAGTGGTAAGAAATGAAAACGCGGAGGAGTATTTTTCTGCATTTGTGGGAAGGGTTTTGAGATGGTAGTATGTAAGGACAGAAAGGACTGCAACAATGAGAATGAATATTGCCCATACTTTTAGCCTTTGATATATCGAAGTCTCGTAGACAAACTTATACTCGGACATAATATAATTAAAGTTTTATCACTAATAAATCTATGTCTGGCCAGAAGATAAGATAACTATATAAGAGAGATTCTTCTTTTTTTATAATGATTTACCTCGATAACGCCTCAACCACAAAAGTACAGACTAGTGTAGTGAAAGCCATGGAAAAATACTTTACTCAAGAATATGGGAATCCAAGCTCTCCTCATGAGATGGGGGAGAGGGCAAGAAAGGCTGTTGAGGATGCAAGAAAGCAGATTGCTAGAGAAATTGGAGCTAGACCATGGGAAATTATTTTTACATCTGGTGCCAGTGAATCTAACAATCTTGCCATTTTGGGGCTGCCTCCTAAAAAAGTCATAATAAGCAGCATAGAGCATTCTTCGGTTTATGAGCCTGCCCGCCGAATGAAGAGCGCTGTGGAGATTCCAGTTGATAAAGATGGAATTATCGATCTGAAAAAGCTTGAGAAAGAGATTGACCGCTCTTCAATGGTCTCTGTTATACATGCTCACAATGAGATAGGAGTTTTGCAAGATATAAGAAAGATAGGAATGATTTGCAGAAAGAAGGGAGTCTTATTTCACACGGATGCTGTTCAGAGCTTCGGCAAGGAGCCTATCCAAGTCAAAAACATCGGAGTAGATCTTCTTTCAGCTTCAGCCCATAAGATTGGCGGACCTAAAGGAATTGGATTCCTATATATTCGAGAGGGATTAGATATAACTCCTTTAATATATGGAGGAGGTCAGGAAAAAGGCTTGCGCTCTGGAACAGAAAATGTTCCTGGAATTGTAGGATTTGCTGAGGCTTTAGCGCGCGTAAAGAAGATAAATAGAAATAAGGTGAAGGAACTGCGAGAATTCTTTATGGAAAAGCTGGAAAGTATAGGCGGAAAGATAAATGGGTCGAGGAGTTACAGGATATACAATAATATTCATGTCTCACTTCCTTTAGATGCTGAAAAATTAGTCATATATCTATCTCAAAAAGGAATAATGTGCTCCACAGGAAGCGCATGTGAATCAAAGAACGACAAGAGATCTCTTGTTTCCATAGGATTGAATGAAAAGGAAATAAGGGGAGCCTTGCGATTCACACTTAATGAAGATATAACGAAGAAAGACATTGATTATGTTATAAGAACAATAGATAAGTTTAAAAGATAAATTTATTTTAATGAACTATGAGAGCGGGAGTTATTGCGTCAGCAGTTTACAATGTCCTACGGGAAATTCCCAATTTGCCTTCTAAAATAACTCTAGGTTTTGTTCAGGGATTTCCTCCTATAGGCATATCAGGAACAAGTGATTTTAATGCAGATACTTACCACATGACTATGAACGAATATAGTTTTCCGCGCGATACTCCTATTGAAAATCAAGCTATTAGAGATATAGCCTATAGAGAACATGAGAGATCAAGAAGAATTCTTTACTCTATGCGTGAAAGAAGGACAAGAGTGCGAAGAGCATAAGTTTAAATACAATTTTTTAATCAGTAGGAAATGAGAAAGACTGTAAGACGTTCAAGAAGGACTAGAAAGCTTAGAAAAAGAATGAATAAATAAGTTTATATATGTCTTTTATTTCTATAAGCAATGAAGATAATTGGTGTCTTATTGATTGTTTTTATAGCTATCAGCCTTATTGCAAGTGTTAATGCAATTGAAGTAAGCATAACTGCAAGAGCGACCGATGGAGGCTCAACAAGTTCTTCAAATGTTTCTATAAACACTGATAGCAGAAACCGAGAGGAGAGAATAGAACAGGGATTTTTAAGGCAAAAGAGCATGGAAGGAGCCCACGAGTTTATGGAAAAGAATAGAAGAATGATGATAGACGGAAGAAATATCACGATACATAATCTAACTCCTGAGCAAAGCGCAATTATTGCAGGGAGAATAAATGCAAAAACTGGATTGAATCTGACAGCTGAAGATATTAATGATGGGACTCTAGGATCAATTTTAAGTGCATACTTATCAAACGGAAGAAAGGCTATGATAAAGGTAATGCCAGACAGAGCTTCCGCAACAGCATTAAAGAGACTAAGGACAAAGTGCTCTAATGACAATTGCACTATAGAACTGAAAGAAGTAGGAGTAGGAAATAAAACAAGAGTGGCCTATATGATAGAAACTGAGAAAGATTCTAACTTGTTTTTCATATTCAATAAAAAGATGTTTGTTGCAGCAGATGTTGATGCAGAGACAGGTGAAGTTATTGCAGTACATAAGCCTTGGTGGTCTTTATTTGCCAAGGAAAAGAATGATTCTGATGACGACATTGATTCTCAGGTTGAAGCTGATGCTAATGCAAGCGTAACTGGTTAATCAATAGGTTCTATATCTTCTTCGTTGAAAGGAGCATATGCAATTACCTCTCCGTCTTTATCAATTTCCACATGATACTTCCCATTAGAAAGTAGAATGTTTATCTTTCCAGTCATTCCTTTCTTTATTGGGATAGGCTCCTCTGAATAATACTCTATGTACTCTGGATCTGGTTCCCTTAAAATTCTGACCTTTTGATGGCGCTTGAATTTTGAATGCATTATAATTTAGAAGGAAGTTTCCTTTGCCTTTTCTTTTCCTCAAGTTTTATTTCTGAGAAAAGAAAGATATATAGTATTTCTAGCAATCCTAGAGTGTTGACAACTATTAAGATGACAAACCATATCGGCTGATTTCTTCTTGCAGCCTTCCACAATGCTGCTCCCTTCCAGGAAATTACCCATACAAGAACTAAAATTACAGCCCATAGAGGAATTCCAATCTGATCTGCGAGTTCTTTCAAAACCATATATGAATAAAGAAAGTCGGCTTTATAATGTTTGTGAACTTGCCAGTTTTATCACTGGAGAAACATAACGATTTTATTTTTTTATTTTATCGACGGAATAAAAATTTTCATAGAAATGTTTAAATATGAATCTTCATAGAACATATTATAAAACACAATAACTTGGGGTTAAATTAAAAAAAGACACAAGATATTGGGGTAAAATATGTTATGCCCCTACTGCCTAAACACGGAAACGAAAGTCATTGACAAGCGTGATGCAGGAGGCGTAATAAAGAGAAGGCGTGAATGCCTTAAGTGCCACCAGCGATTCAATACCTTAGAGAGCGTAGAAAAGATAGAGCTTCGGGTAATAAAAAAAGACGGGCGCAGAGAGGATTTCGACAAGGAAAAGATAAGGAAAGGAATCCTAAGGGCATGCGAGAAACGTCCGGTAAGCACAGAAACAATTGACATCATGATACACAACATAGAAGAAAAATTGAGAAAAAAGGGAAAGGAAGTAAATTCCACCTTTATTGGGGAACTAGTTTCTAGGGAATTGAAAAAAATAGACAAAATCGCATATATCAGGTTTGCTTCTGTCTACAAAGACTTTAGGGATATTTCTGATTTTAAGAAGGAGATAAAGGAGCTCTAATGGATAACAAATTCAAGAAGTACGATGATGAGAAATCTGTTTCTCCCCGTTTATCCGCTTCTGGAAGTTCTGTAATAATAGACCGATACTTCAGCTTTGAGGGGAAAAATCCTTTTGAGCTTGATATATATGGAAATCCAATAAGATGGCTTTCTGAAGATGTAAAGGTAACTGATGATAGAGGAAAACTAATTTTCGTACAGCCAGGAGTTCGAAGGCCTGACTTTTGGTCTCCTTTAGCGATAAAAGTTGTTGCAAGCAAATATTTCTGGGGCAATCAGGCAAAAAATGAAAGGGAAAATTCAGTTGAACAGCTTGTAGGAAGAGTTGCCAGATTTATAGCAAGACAGGCTCTAAAGCAGGGATACTTCAATGAATCTCAAAGCACCACACTTAGAGATGAAATTGCAGCAATATGTCTAAACCAACTATGCGTATTCAACTCTCCTGTATGGTTTAATGCAGGAGTTAATCAGGAATATGATCCGACCGCAGGAGGAGTGGGTCCATTCAAATGGGACAGAGAGACTGATTCTATTGTCTCTACCGAAAGAGGAGAGGACAAGCCTCAATGCTCTGCATGCTTCATTCAGGGAATGGAAGACACTATGGAATCTATCCTTGAGGTTCAGGTTGCTGAAGCCTTGCTTTTCAAGGGAGGTTCAGGAACAGGAACAAATAGATCAGCATTACGAAGCTCAAAGGAAAAGTTGACCGGAGGAGGGCCTGCATCTGGTCCTGTATCTTTCATGAAAGGATATGATGCTTATGCTGGAGTCATTAAATCTGGTGGAAAGACAAGAAGAGCGGCAAAGATGGAGATACTGAATGTTGATCATCCTGATATTATGGAATTCATAGAGGCAAAACAAAAAGAGGAGAAAAAGGCATGGGCATTGATTGAAGCAGGATATGATGGTGGACTAAATGGAGAGGCTTACACAAGCGTGTGCTTCCAGAACTCTAACATGTCTGTAAGAGCAACTGATGAATTCATGAAAGCCGTGAAGACTGATGGAGAATGGCATACAAGGTTTGTCAAGACAAAGCAAGTTGCTGAAACTCTTAAGGCTAAAGACATGATGAGAAAGATATCTGAGGGAACATGGCTTTGCGGAGATCCTGGCATGCAATTTGACACAACAATCAATACATGGCACACTTGCAAGGCAAGCGGAAGGATAAACGCCTCCAACCCATGCTCTGAGTATATGTTCCTAGATGACACTGCATGTAATCTTGCCTCTATCAACCTTATGAAATTCAGGACAGACGAAGGACTATTCGATGCCGAGAAGTTCAAACAAGTTGTTAGAAAACTAATTATTTCAATGGATCTCATTGTTGATGGAGCTAGCTATCCTACACAGAAGATAGCAAGAAGATCAAGAGACTTCAGGACATTAGGGTTAGGATATGCAAATCTTGGAGCTCTTTTAATGAGTCTTGGACTTCCTTATGACTCTGATGAAGGCAGGGCTGTGTCTGCTGCTATAACTGCAATAATGTGTGGAGAGGCCTACAAAGCATCAGCACAAATTGCTGGACTTGTAGGGCCATTCCCAAGATACAAGGAGAACAAAGAATCCATGCTGCAGGTTATAAGAATGCATAGAGAGGCGGTTAAGAAGATAGATGTAGAAAAGACCCCTGTTCCTCTTAGAAATCTTGTTAATGAAGCCTGGGACTGCTGGACTGAGGCCTTAGAGCTTGGAGAGTTGCATGGATACAGAAATGCACAAGTCACAGTGCTAGCTCCTACTGGAACCATTGCATTCATGATGGATTGCGATACAACTGGAATAGAGCCAGATATTGCGTTAGTAAAGTACAAGGTCCTTGCAGGAGGAGGAATGTTAAAGATTGTAAACAGAAGCGTTCCTCTTGCACTAAGAAACCTTGGATATACTGAAAGCCAGATAGACGCAATTATTGCATATATAGACAAGAGTGATATGATTGAAGGAGCTCCTGAACTTCTTGATGAACATCTTCCTATCTTTGACTGCGCCTTCAAGCCTGCTCAGGGAAAGAGATCAATTCATCATCTTGGACACATAAAAATGATGGGAGTTTGCCAGCCATTTATTTCTGGAGCAATAAGCAAGACAATAAACATGCCTGAAAACACTACAGTTGAAGAGATTGCCGAGGCATATTTATTCTCATGGGAACAGGGATTAAAGGCCGTTGCTATATACAGAGAAAATAGCAAGAGAAGCCAGCCATTGAATACTCAAAAGACTGACGGAGAGATGGTTAAGAAGGCTGCTAAGCCAGTAATTGTTGTGCAAAGGAAGAGAATGCCTCAGACAAGAAAGTCCATAACTCATAAGTTTGAGATTGCAGGACATGAAGGTTATCTTACAGTCGGATTGTATGATGATGGTAAGCCTGGAGAGATCTTTGTAAGCATGCATAAGCAGGGATCAACTATAAGAGGACTAATGGATGCATGGGCTACTTCAATATCACTAAATCTTCAATATGGAGTATCTGTAAATGACTTGTTTGGAAAGTTCAGGCATCAGAAGTTTGAGCCTTCAGGATTTGTAAAGAATGGTGGCGGAGGAGATCTTGACAAGGGATCTAATCCAATAAGAACTGCGTCTTCCATTGTGGATTATGTCTCTCAATTCATGCTTACGACGTTCGGACAGAGTTCTGCAAAGATAGAAATTGAAATAGAACCTCTTACTCCTGCACTTGAAGAGGAAAAGCAGACTTCCATAGTTGAGTTCGGAAATGAAGGCCTTACATGCCCTCATTGCGGAGGACCGGCAAAGAGAATGGGTAACTGCGCAATCTACTGCACTTCCTGCAAGCAAACAACAAGATCTGGCTGCGGTGAATAATCTTATTATTTATTCTTAAGAAAATAATCAGCAATGCATTTTCTTGATTCGTCCATAAGTTCAACTTCTTTAGGGTTAACTTCACTAATATTATCGTAGCCTGGAATGATAAAGAACTGAATTCCTGTATAAATGTCTTTTTCTCTTCTTTGAGCTTGAGTTGTGTCAAACATCAATGTAGTTATGTCTCCATATCGGGCTAGAGTTCCGCTCAATCTACCATATGACGTTCTATCTACTGGCTTTTGGTTATATCTTCCGATTCCTACTGTATTTCTAATCTCTGTTGTGTAACTCACTTCCGCCTTAAGAGCATTTCCTAGATACTTAAACATCTTTTGAAACTCATCATGCTCAACACCACGAGAAAACTCTATTCTTGCTCTTTCATGACTATTGTCTGAAAATAATGGATTTGTCATAAAAACAATATTTAGGATTGAGATATAAAGATTGTGGTGCTACAAGTCGCGGGCAAGAACTGTGTGCCTGGGGCTGAAATGCCTGCGCTTGAAAAAGTCAAGAGCAACATCATTTCCAGAGGTAAGGATTATTTCTACGCTTTTAAGGTTCTTTTTTCTAGCGCTATCAATAACCTGCTCAAGAAGCAATGAACCATACCCTTTTCTTTGCTCGCTTACACAAATATCATTGATCCTATAAGTTCCATTCTGCAACTCATACCAAACAAATCCCTTATAGTCCTTCGGGCTTTTCTGTAGAATATAGATATTTGATGCGTCAAAACTATCTCTCATCTTATTTTCATAATCTTGAATTGAGACAGGAACTTCATGCAATGCCCTAAAATAATTGGAGAGGACTCGGTCATGAAAGATGGCAACAGACGGGACATCATTTATATTCGCCCTGCGCAGTTTCATTAATACTTTTTCGACGGTGGATTAGTATATAAAACTATATACGACACAGTTTCTAAATGTTTATAAAGCATTACTTTCTTTGCCTATTATGACAATTGATAAGGGTTATAATTCCGCTCGTCGCAGCAAAAGAAGTATCCTTAATCCTTTACGAAGTCCTAGGCCTCCAAAGCATTTCAGAAATAAAAAGAAACTTTCCTATTCTGGTGGCAGCCAATCTACTCATGAAACATTAAGCTATTCTGGAATCCTATCCATAGGACAGTATGTTGATGGAGGAGAAAACTATACCCCTCTAACTATTACTAGAGCTAATGGAATGCAGATTTCCTTGAAGGTTCAGGGAACTGTTCGTCAACAGCTTCAGGGACGTGAGGTAACATATAATGAATCCCGTCCCCAAGATTACAATAGCAATATTTCAAGAAACTATTCTCTTATACCCAGGGAAAAATCGCTACTTAAGTTTGTTTAATCAAATTCCTTGTTCTTATATCTATATTCAAGAACAATTATATTTAAAATAGCTAAGCTATAGACTAGAAGATGGATCAAGAAAGAGGATACAGCCTTGTTTCTCAGCAAATAAGAAAGAAGATTCTTGATGGAGATATTACTAACTTTGGAACCGATTTATCTCTTGTTGGAGAAGGGCCTAAAAAAGGACAGTTCAAGGATGACTCTCTTGAACTTAGAATCCAGCCAGCCTCCATGGATCCCATTATAGGAAATGAGATTTATGTCCTCGATACTGAAACACAAGGTTTGCTAAGGCCCGATGAAAATGAGGAAATATATAGGACCCTCGTAAAAATCCCCAAAAGACAAAGGCAAAAATTTGATATAACCAGCGGATATGAAATAAAGAGAAAATATAGCTATCTCTTGCCTCTTGAGGAAAAGGTCATTCTGAATGATGGAGAGTGGATGAAATCTTCTCCTAAAAGCAGTGCTGGAAGAATATTTCTTAATACAAGAATGTTTACAGATCATAATCCTGGAATTGATGAAGCCCATTCACAATATCTTTCTAACACTCCATTAAGGCTCTGGTTATTGTTACAGCCTCTTACTTTCAATGCAATAATTTATCCAGGCCTTAGTTTTAATCAATTAAGATTTTTCAAGGGCAGTGATTCAAAATTAAGCTCTGCGGAAGTTACAGAAGAATTCAAGAGAAATCCTCTTCTTCTATATAGAAATGAGAATGATGAGCTTGTTCCTCCAGGAAAATACCCTATAATGGAGGATGGAGGGTTGCAAGTTAAGCTTGATCTCAAAGGAAAATATACTGATGGAGTAGTTGGCCTTAAGACTAGGAATAATCCAACTCCTATTGAACTAAATAAAAAGGATAAATATGATGCTGAAGACTATTTTGAGCCTATCATATCAAGAGGAGACACTCCAATTATAAGCCGTAATGGAGACCATACTTTATTTGCTTCTCAGGGAGTTCTTAGAGTTCCAAGGAAGCTAAGCGCAGAAGTTAACAGCTTTTCCAACGTCGGCATTACTGGGCCTCTTGACTTTGCAGGATTTGTTGACAATGGATTTCGAGGGGATCTTGTTTTTGAGATACGCTCTGACGAGATTTCAGGCATGAGGCTTAGGGATGGAATGCCTCTAACGGGTTTAGAGTTCCATAGAACAAGTGAGGATCCTGATAAAGAATATGGAGAGGGAATAGGCTCGAATTATTATGGGCAAATAGGTCCTAAAACCGCTAAATATTTTAAGAAGTTTGACTTTACTGCTGCAGCTAAAAATTATAAGAAGCTAGATAGGATTGTTCTTGTTGAGGAAGCAAATAGGCTAAAAAAATACCGTAAGAATGCGGAAGGATTTGAACCAATAGATGAAGAGCAAGGCAGAAGGCTTGTAGATTCTATTGAAACGGAAGGATTTGGGCATTCTCGTTACGATTGTGAGAATGATGAAAGTGTACTTCAGGTTATTCCTTATGTGGCCGTAATGGGTCCTAACGGCACTGTTTTCTCATATGTAAGAGCGTCTGACATTAATGATTATGGAGATGCCCGCCTATTTGGTAAACATTCGGTAGGGGTTGGAGGTCATGTACACAAGTCTAATGGAAAAACTTCTCTTCGTGATAATATGATGCGTGAAGTAGATGAAGAACTAAAGATAACTGGAAACCTTTCAGAGCCAAAATTATTAGGGACATTAGTAGCACGAGATACTGCTGTTGATCGTGTTCACTTTGGCCTTATTTACGCTACTTATACTGATGGGAAAGTAGAACCAGGAGAGGCTGCTCTTGCTTCGGGAAGAATGATGAAGATTTCAGAAATCATAAAGGATCCTGTTTATGAAAAGAAGTATGAGACATGGAGCAGAATTATAATCCCTTATCTTTCAATGTTTGGAAAGAGCTAATTTTATTCAATAGGCGAATTCATCATGGAAATAAATGAGAATCCTGGATACCTAGACTCTTCCATTCCAAGAAGAGTTTTCTTTAATTTTACTATTGAATGATGAACTGGCATTACAAGAATTCCCCCAACCTTCAATTGTTTTGTAAGATAATATGGGACTTCCTTGAAGGAGGCGCTGGCCAGTATCCTATCATAAGGAGCATGTGAAAGCAATCCCTTGACTCCATTCTTATGGATTACATGAATATTCTTCTTATCACTTAACAATTCTTTTGATCTTCTAACTAGTGTTGGAGATATTTCTAGACCGTATATCTTTCCGTGAGTTATCTCTTTAAGGAGCGAGAGAACATATCCAGAACCTGATCCTATCTCTAAAACCTTTAGTCCCTTCCTTAGCTCCATCAATTGCAACATGAATGCAATAGTTGAAGGCTGTGAAATGGTTGCGCCCTCGACTAAAGGAAGCGCGGTGTCTTCATATGCAAAGTCCTTGAATCGAGGGAGAACAAAATTTTCCCTTGGAACTTTTGCAAAGGAATCAAGAATAGGTCCTGAAAATCCTCGAGCTCTCAAAGAGGAGAGTAATTCCTCCTTGTCCATATAAATAATAATTTTTACGGCTATTTAAGTTTTGGGTTCTGTATCTTAGTCACAACGAAACGCATTCCTCTAAGATGCGGTGTGCTTGTAACCTCTATTCTATAATCTTTATTTGCAAATTGCTGCAATCCTTTCACGGGAGTGTTCAATTCATTTGTAACATCCTGATATCCATCATTATGGTAATAGTCAGCCACGTGTTTTTCTGCCCTTGCACGAGCTTCATCATCAATATTCTCTATCATAGGTATCTCAAATGTCTGCTTTGAAATAATGTTTTTATCATAGCGAAGATCATGAGGGCTATTGCTAGCCTTATTCTTATATGGTGGATTGTATTTCTCCTCTAAATAGGCCTGTAGACTTTTATGTCTCATAGAACAACGACGATTAAAAGGCAATTTAGTATAAATATCTTGGTTCCAGGTGAACACAAACTTTATTAAGCTGAGGCCTGTAGAGCATTCCATGAGTGAAAATATTTTTGTCCTTACAGAGAAAAACTTTGATCAACATACTTCTAAAGGCAATTGGGTAATAGACTTTTGGGCCGAGTGGTGCCATCCATGCAAGATGATGGAGCCGCATTTCAAAGAGGCTGCAGAAAAAATGAAAGGCAATGTGCATTTCGGAAAAGTAGATGTTGATGCCCAGCCGGGTTTGCAGGAGAGATTTGAAGTGGTAAGCATTCCTACAACCTTATTCATGCATAACGGCGAGCAGGTCAATAGAGTTTCTGGTGCCATGCCTAAAGAGTTGATTCTTGAGAATGTTAGAGACAGTTTTTGATTACTGAAGACCAATGAAGATTTTAAGATATTTATATAAATCTAATTTTGTTATTTAAAGAATGGATATACCTGAAGATCAAAAGGAATTAATCCGCAGAGCGCAAAAGCTGGGCGCCCTAAAAATTAACTTTGAGGATCCGTTTGAATGGGACTCGGGTTATAGAATGCCTGTCTACAATGATCTTAAACTTCTTCTAGGAGATCCTGTAATGAGACAATTTGTTGCTAAACAATTTATAAAAATAATTGATTATGAAAGTATACTCCCAGAGGTTATCGCAAGTGTTCCTATTGGAGGGGTTTCTTTTGGTACAACTCTTGCAGATAAGTTCTATGTTCCTTTTATTTTTGTTCGTGAGGAGCCTAAAACTCATGGAACAAGAAGACAAATAGAGGGTATGGAAAATATCGAAGGAAAGAGAATTGTGCTTATCGAAGACATGATATCTACGGGAAGAACTGCAGCTAAATCTGTGCAAGCTATTAGAGACGCAAAAGGAAGTATTGACTGGTGCCTTTCTATTGTTGACTATGGATTTGATGAGGCTAATATAATGTTTGGATCACTCTCTCAACCTTGTAACAAAAGATCAATCCTTACATATGAGATAATAGCAGATGTCATGAGAACTGAAAAATATATATCTAAAGATCAGCAGGATAAACTTATGGACTGGAGACTAGATCCTTTTGGATGGGGAGAAAAGAATGGGTTTCCTAAAGATAATACCTCCCGAGTATAATAAAGTATAAAAGAGGCAAATCTTAGCTAAGCATATGTTGGCTTTAGAAGATCTTGCTGGGGCAACTTTCGAGGGAAGGTTCAGCAGACATGCAGACGAAATTAAAATAGCTCGTGAGCTAGCTGAGAAGGCGCATGCTAAGGAACAAGAAGATTTACTGAAAGCAGTAGATGATAACATTCATTCTTTTGCATTAACAATTAATCAACACTATCCGCAAAATGGTATTTTTTCTGGATATTGCATAGATGATAATAAGAGAACCTCGGTAGTAATGGGACGTACAATTGAGAACGCGCATTTTTTTGATGAGAGTACATACCTTATCAAATTTTTGAAATTGTATGGAGAGAGTTTTGCTCCACCATCAGAAGCAACAAATAAGGCATTTATCCTTGAGGATTACGGGCATTTCAAGTTTATAGAGTACAAAGGCATTCTTCGTGCAAAAAAAGAAAAAGATAGAACAATTGCAATTGTTGGAAGTGGAGAGTATAAACCTATGATGGGTAACAGGCATTTGGGAGGAATTTGGGAAATGAATTATATTCCAACAAACAAAGACCTAGTTATCTCAACTAAAGGTTAAGTGACTCTTGCACGTTAAATTCTAATAAATAACATTTAAATAACAACTTTTTGTAGCTCATCTATGGCTCCGTAGCTCAGCCTGGTTAGAGCACTGGACTTTTAATCCAGGTGTCGAGGGTTCAAATCCCTTCGGGGCCAGTAAAAATTAGAAAAGTATATAAAGAAGTGGTGGCTCCTTCTGACAAGTTGAATAGATTTATAGGCTAATGGCTATTATCTCCATTTTCAGAAAAGTTTAAAAAGCCAGTTTTACAGTCTTTTATTATTCCAGAGTCATTATTAATTTAATGATTTTACATACTCCCTTATGCATATCCTCCAGCCAAGACATACCAAATTGAAACCAAATGAGGTCAAAGACTTACTTGAAAAGTATAATATTTCTCTTTCACAACTTCCGAAGATAAAACTTCTAGACCCTTCAATCCCTGAAGGATGTGCAATAGGCGATTTAATAAAAATAGAGCGAAAAGAAGAAGATAAAGTTCATGTCTATTATAGAGTGGTGGTATAAATGCATTCACAAAAAAATATCCTAGTTAAAAAGTATCTTGAGCAGCATTCCCTAGTTGAGTCTAACATTCTTTCTTTCAATGACTTCGTAAACAACAGGATGCAGCAGCTCGTCCATGAGATGAACGATACAATCAACCACGAAGAGGTTGACATCAAGCTTGGAAAGGTCAGAGTGGGAAAACCAAATATCATTGAAGCTGATGGAAGCTCCACTACAATTACTCCATCAATTGCCAGATTAAGAAACTTGACATATTCAGCTCCGGTTTACGTTGAAATAAGCGTAAAGTATGGAGACCAGGCAGATAGCGCAGAGGTTGAAATTGGAAGGATTCCTATAATGGTAAGAAGCGCTGCTTGCACTACCTATGGGATGAATAAAGATGAATTGATTCAGAATTACATGGACCCTCTTGACCCTGGAGGATACTTCATCATAAACGGTAATGAGAGAGTAATGGTAATGAACGAAGACCTTGCTGCAAACCAGCCATTTATAGAAGAGGGAAGACAGGGGCTAATTTTAAGAGTATTTTCACAGCGTGGATCGTATAGAATTCCTACAACCATTGCCGAAACAAGCGAGGGAATTCTTGATTTGACATTTAGCAGACTAAAGAATATTCCAGCAATCGTTGTCTTGAAAGCATTGGGAATGACTAAAGAGGCAGAAATTGCCAAGAACATTAACTATGAGAATGATGGACTGATTGTTAATCTATATGAGTTCGCTCAGCTGAAAGATAGTGAAGAAGCGATGATGCATATTGCAGAGAAATCTGGAATTCAGGGAACTAAGAAAGAGATCCTTGACAGAGTTAAGCAGAGAATCGACTCATTCTTCCTCCCTCATATCGGAATGGACAAGCCATCAAGAGTTGAGAAAGCACTTACACTATGCCGACTTGTAAGACTGTATCTTAGGGCTAAAGAGGGAGAAAAAATAAGGACTGATAAGGACCATTACGCAAACAAGAGAGTGAAGCTTTCTGGGGACCTAATGGCAGACCTATTTAGGGTAAACCTTAATATTCTTATAAGGGACATACAATATTCATTACAGAAGACTGCAAAGAGAAAGAAATTCTATTCTATAAGGACAATTGCTAAATCCACATTATTCACACACAGAATTGAAAGCGCTATCGCAACAGGAAGCTGGATTGGAGAGAGAAGCGGAGTAACTCAAAACATGGACAAGACAAACTATCTTGCAATACTTTCACAGCTGCAAAGAGTTTCTAGCATGTTGCCTGGAGAGCAGGAGAACTTTTTAGCAAGAACCTTGCACCCTACTCATTATGGAAGATTCTGCCCTACTGAAACACCTGAAGGAACAGAAATTGGATTAAGAAAGAACCTTGCCATCCTTAGTAAGATTTCTACTGCTGTATCATTTGACGAGCATGTTGCATTGAAAAAATTCAATGAGGCTGGATTAAGCAAAGAGGGAGAAAGGGATGTTTTCTTCAATGGAAGATTTATAGGTTTTGTAAATGATCCTACTGACTTTGCGAAGAAAGTAAGAGCTTTGAGAAGGAAAGGGCAATTACCAAAAGAATTGAGCGTAAGATTTGACGAAATGACAAACCAGGTTACAATGTCAGTTGAAGTTGGAAGAGTTCTTAGACCTATGATTGTAGCTGACAATGGTGTCAGTTCATTAAAGGATGAATATCTAGTTCTTCTTGAACAGGGAAAAATGAAATGGATTGACCTTCTTAACCAGGGAATCATAGAATATATTGACGCCGCTGAGGAAGACAATGCTTTAGTTGCATTGAGACAGGAAGATCTGTCTCCAGAGCACACTCACCTTGAAATTCATCCTATAGACTTATTTGGACTTATCACAAGCCTTGTCCCATTTGGAAATCATGACCAATCATCTAGATTAAACAGAGGAAGCAAGACCCTTAAGCAAAGCCTTGGAATTTATGCTGCAAACTATCTTGTAAGATTAGATACAGACGTTTCTATACTTCATTACCCTCAGAGACCTGTAGTAAGAACATTCGTTTACGATACTTTGGACGGTTATCCTGCAGGACAGAATATTGTTGTTGCTATTATGCCTTTTGAAGGTTACAATATGGAAGACTCTGTTGTTCTAAACAAGGCAAGCGTTGACAGAGGAATGGGAAGGAATACATACTTTAGACCTTACACAGCAACAGAATTGCAATATCCTGGTGGATTATCGGATGAGATTACAGTTCCTGAAAAAGACGTTTCTGGGTATAGGACTGAAGCATCCTATAGATTTTTGGAAGATGATGGGGTTGCATACCCTGAAGCAGATATGAATGAAGGCGAGGTAGTTATAGGAAAATTGACACCTCCTAAGTTCTTAAGTGAGGCAAAAGACATTAGCATTCAGTCAAAGAAAGAAGCAAGCTCGGCAATCAGGCAGGAAGAGAGAGGAGTTGTAGATGCTGTTTTCATAACTGTTGACCAGGAAGGCAATAAGATTGCACAGGTAAGGACAAGAGACTCTAGACTTCCAGAACCTGGAGACAAATTCTCTACGCCTCACGGACAAAAAGGAGTCGTTGGACTTATTGCTGATTCAGAAGATATTCCTTTCACTGCTAGAGGAGTTAGGCCTGACTTAATGTTCAATCCTCATGGTATCCCAAGCAGAATGACTGTAGGTTATCTTATTGAGTTACTTGCAGGAAAGACCGGAGCGGTTACAGGAAGAATTGTTGACGGGACTCCATTCACAGGGCAAAGTGTGGAAGAGCTTGAAAATCATCTTAAGGAAATGGGATTCAGCTATGATGGAAAAGAAACAATGTACAATGGAATTACAGGAAAGAAAATGGCTGCTAAGATTTACATCGGAAATATGTACTACCTAAAATTGAAGTATATGGTGAAGAACAAGATGCATGCAAGAGCTTCCGGAAAAGTTGCCTTATTGACAAGACAGCCTATTGAAGGAAGATCAAGGGGAGGAGGTCTTAGACTAGGAGAGATGGAGCAGCAGGCATTGGCAGGTCATGGAGCTTCATTGCTTTTGAAGGAAAGATATGATTCAGACAAGACTGTTGTTTACGTCTGCAAGGAATGCGGAAACATGACATATGATGATATCATAAGAAACAAGATAACCTGTTCTCTTTGCGGAAGCAGCGAGGTTGAACCATTAGAGATGTCCTATGCATTCAAGCTTTTAGTAGATGAGTTGCTAGGTCTTGGAATACATACTAAATTCGAATTAAAGAACAAATACGAACAATAATGCAAACACACTTTAGAAAACAAGTTAGAGCACTAAAATTCAATCTTCTTAGTCCCGACCAGGTAAAGAAGTTAAGTTCTGCAAAGATAGTTACGCCTGAATTGTATGATATTGATGGATTCCCAGTAGATGGAGGATTAATGGATTTGAGATTGGGAGCTATTGATCCTGGAGTAAGGTGCAGAACATGCGGAAAGAGAGTCAAGGAGTGTCCTGGACATCCTGGAAGCATTGAACTTGCAAGACCTGTTTTCCACATTAAATATATTCCTCTTACTGAGCTTTGCTTGAGAAGCTTCTGCCCTCACTGTGGAAAACTTACATTAAGCGAGGAAAAACAAAAAAACTATACTCCTGCAGAGAGAGCCAAGAAAGCAAGAGATGCAAAGAAATGTCCATTCTGCAATGAGAATATTGAAAGGGTAAAGCTGGAGAAACCAAGCACATTCATGATCGGAAAAAAGAGACTTTCACCTATAGAGGTAAGGGAAAGGCTTGTCAATATACAAGACGAGGAATTAAAGAAGATAGGAATAAATCCAAAGACTGCAAGACCAGAATGGGCTGTTCTTTCAATAGTACTTGTTCCTTCAGTTACTGTTAGGCCTTCAATTACATTAGATACTGGAGAGAGATCTGAAGATGATCTAACACACAAGCTTTCTGATATCATAAGGGCAAACCAAAGATTATGGGAAAACCTTAATGCTGGAGCTCCTGAAGTCATTATTGAGGACTTATGGGACTTGCTTCAGTATCACGTAACAACATTCTTTGACAATAATATTTCAAGGATTCCTCCTGCAAGACATAGATCTGGACAGCCTTTGAAAACAATAACTGAAAGAATCAAAGGAAAAGAGGGAAGAATAAGACATAACCTAGCAGGAAAGAGAGTAAACTATTCAGGAAGAACTGTTGTATCT
>JAIFVW010000047.1 GCA_019662115.1 Candidatus Pacearchaeota archaeon | reverse complement strand
AGAGTACACCTTACAGCGAGGTATTGCAATTACCAAACCCTGCTCGAACTTTGGCAATAGCCGCCGCGGCAGTGTAGCCCGGCACTTCATTTCGAGCATTTATTATGAATGAATCAAATGATTCTTTCACAACACCCGGATTAGGATGCTGCGCCGTGCATTTTCCTTCATACTGAATAATTGAAGGAAGATTTGTTTTGCCGTCTGCTGTTTTCATCAAGTTAAGATCTGCACCTGCCAAATCATTATTCCTGAAAGTTACATTAGACCAGAAATTTTTACCGGTACTAGTAGGCCTCAGACTCTTAATAACCAACGGTGTCGTCCAATCATAAATAATGTTGCCCGCCACAATGACATCCCGCACTCCTATAGCCTTATCTTGAAATGTTCCATAACCTGGCTGGAAGGTAAGAGCAGCTTGGTCAGTATTCGCCACATTATTAAAGGCAATAATGTTATTTGAAATCGTAGCGCTTAAAACATTGGCAACTTGTATGCCATATCCTCGCTGGCCATTTTCGATCATACTGCCGACATTTCTAGTGCCGATCATGACATTGCCTGAAATTCTACCAGTTACTCCACCCACGCTAACTGGGCCTTCACCATTGACTAGGCCGAAGTCGAGATGAATTGGATTATTATAGAAGAAATTATTTTCGATCACTCCTCCGGAGCGCGCCTGAAGTCCATTGTGAGCGGCATTGGCAAAAATATTATTTCGGACAACGATATTTTTATTTTTGCCAGTGAGATAGACATTGTGGTCGTGAACTGTACCGCCTGAGCCATCAGCCTTTCGGCCATTTTTGTCAAAAACGTTTCCCTCGAGGAGGATACCATCAATACCGGACAAATATATTCCATTCGGTGGATAGAGTTGTTTGTAATTTTCAACAATAATAGAATCGCGAACGGTTACATTTGGAATATAGCGCTGTAGGTTTTCATCTGCGCTTTCTGTTGTGTGTATAGTGATACCTTTTGAAAACTGCTCAATATAGCAATCAATAACACTAATATATCCCGCTTGATTGCCAACAAGACCAACACCAGTCGAACCGCTGCCAAAAGGAGGTCGTTGAGTATCCTTAAGATGAACACCAACCAGGGCAAAATATTTTGTGACTTGATCAAGATAGACTGCTGTTCCGCCATTTATCTCTTCAATGATTGGACGCTCACCTTCGCCATATGCTCCGAGCACTAAAGGCTTCTGGGCTGACTGACCACTCAGTGGCTTATTATTTTCATCATAATTGTTAAAGGTAATCTTCCAGGTATCACCACGCTTCAAGAGTATGAAGTTGTAGCCGCCCGTATCAATCAATTTTTTAGCGGCCAGAAATGTTTTAACCGGCTCGGCCTGAGTGCCAGGATTAGTATCATCACCTTCTGACCAAG
>JAIFVW010000005.1 GCA_019662115.1 Candidatus Pacearchaeota archaeon | reverse complement strand
CAGTTAGGAACTATTCTTTTTTCGTTGAAAAATTTCTGCAGAGAATAAGCAAACCAATGCAAGAATTAAATGAGGATGATGTTAAGGCATATTTGTCGGATATGTTTGACACAAAATCCAAAAATACAATTATGCTTGCGGCTGCTTCATTAAAATTCTTTTACGGAGAGATATTAGGAAAAGAATTTGCAAAAGTAAAGATGCCAAAAAAAGACAGGAAACTTCCTGAAGTACTTACGAAGGAAGAGGTAAAGAAATTAATAGAATCTGCAGAAACAATAAAGTCGAGGTTTATGATTTCAATGCTTTATTCTGCAGGGCTTCGAGTATCTGAACTTGTTAATCTGAAAGTCCAGGACATAAGTCTTGGTGACAAGACAGGATGGGTAAGAAAAGGAAAAGGATCCAAAGATAGAATATTCATGATTTCAGAAGGCCTTGCACAGGATTTAACTGATTACCTTCAGCATAAGGGTGTCGGATATAATTACCTGTTCTCCAAAGACAAGCCTTTGACGACGAGAAATGTACAAAAAATCATTTCTCTGACAAAGAAAAAGGCTGGCCTCGTAAAGAAAGTCACTCCACACACTCTAAGGCATAGTTTTGCCACCCATTTGCTTGAACAGGGAACAGATATTAGAATTATTCAGGCTATGCTTGGTCATGCTTCATTAAACACAACACAAGTATACACTCATGTTTCAAGCGAGCAGATAAGAAAAGTTATTAATCCTCTTGATGGATTGATGTAGAGTCTCTCAAACCAGTCAGTCTCCATCTTAGCAACTGATTATTAGTCATTTTCTTCTTTTTTGCTGCTAAGGAAGTGTGAGAGTCCCATACTGCCTGCTCGTATCTTTTTCTCACTTTAGGAAATCGCTTAAAGCACGAGCTAGCATGATTAAGGCCCTTATAGCTTAAAATCTTCCACGCCTTGTTCTTAATTGCCTCAGCTGTAACAATTAGGTCTGTGTATCCGAAGTATCCTCCTCCATCAAGAATACCTGAAGGCAAATGGCCAAAAGAATAATCTTCATCTAAATAGTACTTATCATCGATCTTTTTCCATCTAAATGCTGATCTTATTAACATCCCTCCTTCTAAATTTCCTTCTGAAGGAGAAAAGTCATACATAAAATTAGGATCAAAATGATTATGCTTTTCAATGACATCCTCCAGATTGGAAAATTTTTCTTTTTCAAATGCAAGATTTATTTTACGGACTCTCATTAAATGATTCTTTCTCCAAGGAGTTTCAGAATCCCTGTATCCTCCAAGATATTCTTCAACCCTAATGTAATCTGCACCTATAGAATGGTCAAAAAAATCTCTATCAACAACTTCTCCCTCCTTGAAAATACTTCCAACTTCGGTTTCTTCTAGATGATCTTCATTGGTTTGGAATATATCTTCGCATAATTTCCTGGAAGTTACACTTGGCTTTTGTGTAACAACTACAAATGAATTTTTCCATTTACCTTTTAGTCTTTCGCTATATACTTCCAGCCTCTGTCCACCATATTCTAGTCCGTTTCTGTCTTTTCTTAATTTACTATGATATTGCTCTCCAAAGTTCTCACTTTTAAGAATTCCAAAAAAATACGCAACACTTTGTATTCCCCTATGATAATCATTGTATTCACTTTTGCGTTCTCTCATATTCGAAAGATCCCAGCGTGTATACTTACTTACTCCGTTTTCTGTAGAATTTGTTTGAAAAAGTAGCTTAGCAAATTTTTCTTTTGTTATTCCTGGATTATCTAGGAGAATTGCTGCAGGAATGAACGCACTATAGGGATAACCCATAGAAACTGCATCTTATTAGGGTTAAAAAGAATTTGTATGCTATATTAACGGTAAGACTTCTGTCTCTTGGCTCTAGCTTTAGAGTCCCCTGGCTTTCTGGCTTCCTTTCTTCTTGAATCCTGGACAACCATGTTACGGTCATATTTCATGAATGATTTCTTAAGTGTATCCGAGGAAGTGATTGCAATCAAGGCTCTTGCAATTCCTACTCTTGCTGCCTCAATTTGAGATTCTTTTCCTCCGCCTAAAGTGCTGATGTGAAGATCATGCTTAAGCTCTCCAAGTTCTCTTTCATAGATTCTCAATGGTTCTACAAGAGCAAGCCTATGGAACAAGCTTAGCTCTGTTGATGGAAGCCTATTGTAGAATATCTTTCCTGTGCCTGGAATAACCTTTACTTTTGCTACTGCAGTCTTTCTCTTTCCGGCGATTATGAATTGCTTGTGAATCATAGTAATTTACTTAGCTCTCCTAGTTTCATTGTCTTAACTGGCTTTTCTTTTCCTGCATGAATCTTTTTAGCTGACTCATATTCTGCAGGTGTATTATTATGACATATTACTCTGTGCAATGCAGCCTCTCCCCTTCCTTGAGTGTATGGAAGCATTCCTCTAACTATTCTCTTTAATATTCTTTCAGCGCTCTTTGGAAAGTGAGGTCCTCTAAGACTTGATCCGCCTCTTCCTCTAGCTTCCTTATACTCTTTCACAATTGAATCTCTATTTCCTGTAATAAGTATTTCGTTGCAGTTCACTATAATCACTGACTTTCCAAGCAGTGCCTGCTTTGCTGCATAGCTTGCCAATCTTCCAAGAGTTGCATTTGTAGCGTCGATTATTATTTGGTTCATCTTATTATCTTTATCCCCTGGGCTTTTGAGTTTATTTTTATTTCCTCGGCAATTGAGACATACTCTGATTTTGTCTCCTTTAGCTTTTCCTTGGCTGATTCAGATATTGCTAGAGAGCATATTCGCACTTTTTTAGTGAGATTTCCAGATCCAAGGACTTTTCCAGGGATTATTACAGTGTCTCCTTCCTTTGTATTCTTGTCTATATCTGAAAGGTTTACTGAAGAATGATTCCTTGTTGAAGTTGAGATGAGCTTTGCGACTTCATTCCATCCTTTATTCTTGTGAGCCATTAGTATAGTCTCTGCTAGAGATGGATTTGTCTTTCTGTGCATCCTAGCTTTTATCATCGTTCTACTTATCATATTTAGAGTTCATAATAACGGTATTTAAACCTACCGCAGGAAAAAGCTTTTTATACCCTTATACATACTTATACGTATGAAGAAAATTAGAGTAAATATTACAGTAGATAAATCAAATCTAGACAAGGCTAAGACAAAATTGAATTTATTTGGTGGCAAGCTTAGTACTTTGTTCAACGCTTATCTTGCTGATTTCGTATCTTCTATGGACAAGGATTATGCAGGAACACAGAAAGATCTTCAGCTTAAAGTCAAGGAACTAGAAGTACGGTTGGAAAAGTTAGAAAGAAAATAGATTAATATTTTATACAACGCATATAGTATTTAACATTCTCTATAAATTTGTCACGGTGTTCAACATCAGGTATGTAAGGAGCCACCGCTTCCGCAAATAAAACTTCAAGTAAATGTGGGGAAGAAAATCTTCTAACATCTTCGGCGCTAAATTTCATAAGATCTTTCAAAGAATGGTTTGGTAAAACAACCTTATTATTCTCTCTGGGATCTCTCTTTAAGTGCCATATAACTCCTCCATAATTAGCCAATCCTTCGGCAAATACAAGTTTTGGAGAGTTCCCCGCTATTCCATTTCTATAGAATTCTCCAGCATCAGGATTCATCATATAATGATACCAATGAGTTACTTCATGTCCTATAGTAAATTCATCTCTATCTTTTTCAGGTTCATAAGGAAACAAAAACGCTGGTGGAGCCCAATGAGGCATATATTCTGGCCCTATGGGAAGTTCCTGAGAGTTTGAAGGTATACTTCTATCAAATACAACTCTTAATCCTGTTTTATTGGCCATGGATTTTGCTTCTCTCGCGGAAAATCCCAAATGAGGAGCAAGAAACTTGATTGACTGACGAACATTCTCTTCCACACTCTTCTCAAGAGATTCGTTTACATCTAACGTCTGCATGAAAATACCGAATTTACCCACTATTTATATTTTTAGAAGTGCGGGGAGTAGGAATCGAACCTACGCAAGCACTAAGCTACTGCGGCCTTAACGCAGCCCGTTTGACCGCTCCGGCATCCCCGCATAAAAAGATAGAGAGAAAAGGTTTTTTAAAGCTATCCACGAGGAGAAAAATATATATACAACTTGGGCTTTATTATATCATGCCGCTAGCTTCTCATTAGTAACGGTTTTATCTATTATGCGTTTTAGTCTCATATCATTTGCTGTTAGTGTGTTTCTTCTTGTAGCGATAGCGTTTGCCTTGGCACCCTCATATTCTATTTCTTCTTCGCCTGCACAGCAGATCTATTCTGATTTGAAATATGTATTGAGCTCTGGAAATATATGGGTGAAACTTGATGGTAGGTCAGGACAGTTAAATATAAGCAGAAGCAGCTCTGTTTCTGGATTTTCAAAAGCTACATGGAATATATGGGTTAAGCAAGATACCTATAAGTCAAATGCTGGATTGTTCGGACAGTATTCACCTTCTAGTGGAAAAAGGGCATACCTTATCAGAACCGTAAACACTAATGGTGTTTCACTGCTTATTTCTACGGATGGAGCCGGTACATCAACATACAGCTCAGATACAACTAGATCATGCGGAATAAGAAGCAATGGGCAGTGGACTATGATTACTATAACTTACGATGGAAGCTCAATAAAGTATTACAGAAATGGCTTGCTTTGTGATACAGACACGACCTCTATCAGATCTATCTATGACGCTTCATCGCCTTTAAGCATCGGAGGAGGAAACAATGTATTCTTTAATGGAAGTGTTGATGATGCAAAAATCTATGACAGGGACCTTGCTGCATCGCAAGTTGCAAGACTTTATCAGGAGTCTGAGCATGGACAGAAGCTTGGTCAGGCGATTCCTGTAATTTTATATCATCAGATCAAGTCTCCGGCAACAAGCGCAGACATAATAACACCTGCACAATTCAAGCAGCATATGGATTACCTGAAACAACAAGGATTTACTTCTATCACCCCTAATGATTATCTGAACTGGAGAAAGGGCCAATTTACAATGCCTTCAAAGCCAGTGATCATTTACTTTGATGATGGATGGAGAAGCGTCTATGATAATGCCTATCCTATTATGCAGCAGTATGGATTCAAAGGAACTGAAGCAGTTGTAAGTAATTATGCCAATGGTGTGCAAGGGGGACCATCCTACATGCATTGGCCAGAGTTAAAGCAACTGCAGGATAGTGGATGGGAAATGACATCACATGGAATGAGCCATACTGACATGCTTACATTCAGTGAGTCTGATTTTAGAAAACAATTGATTGCCTCAAAGCAGAATATAACGCAGCATCTTGGGAAAACACCAACATCTTTTGTTTTCCCATTCCATAGATCAAACTCAACATACACCAAGATATGCGGAGATTATTACACTCTATGCTGGACTTATGGAAGTAATCCTGAGACTCCTAAATATACATTCAAGTCTGACAATCCTATTGCCTATCAAGGCCTTAAGAGAATAAGCATATCAAACTATACTGACATGACAATATTCAGAAATATATTTGGAAGAGATACAGATATTCAGGGAGAGTGGGTAATTGATGAAGGCACTGGAAGCACAACAAAAGACAGTTCAGGGAATGGAAACACTGCAAGGTTAACTGCAGGCTCAGGCTGGAATACTGGTTCTATTATTACTACGCCTCCTCCAGTCAATACCACTAACACAACTAATACCAACAACACATCTACTAATAGTTCATCGACTGATACGGATAGAGATGGAATAATTAATAGTAACGATATTTGTCCAAACACTAGACTTCCTGAGAATTTCTCTTTGGTAATTGATAGATTCGGCAATATGGATACTGATTTGCCATTTGAAACAAAAAACTCTGCTGGAAATATTATAGAAAATTCCACTTACACCATGACAAGAACAAAAGGATGTTCATGTGTGCAGATTCTTGATGCGCTTCAGAGCACAAGTACCTACGCGTATGCACATGGATGTCCCGCAAGCACGCTTAATATATGGATTGGGCGAAACAGCTAGTGAGAATTAAATAAATTCGTCGTAATCAAGAACTTTCTTTAATCTAACACGAAGTATGGCCTCTTCAACAGCCTGCTTTACTCTTGGAGGCAGAGCCATTGAGTCTTTGACCATTTGATTCACTGCTTTTTCCATTCTAATTTTTGGGTTCATCATCACTTTTGGACATGACTCTTCTATATAAATATTACGAAAAATGTATCAGCTGGAGGCTAGTTTGATATTTGAGGCAGTGAACGAACACCTCTAATCCAGCGAGTATCCCAAAGAGATGATCCACACAAGTAAAGGTCTGGGTTTTCTACTTCGGCATATCCTCCGATAACTATCTGTCTAACAAAAGGTTTTGGTTGTTTATCAACAAATTCATTGCCCATAACACAAAGAGATAAATGATCTATACCTATGGAATGTAAAAAATTTCCGTAAGCTTTTGCATTGTTGCTGCCCCTAAAGGCATATGCACAAAATTCATCAGAACCAATTAGTTTTGCAGGGATTTTAACATCGCGCCGAGGAAGGTCAATTGAATCGGCAAGAGCTTTTTGGAGTTGATTTGGATTAAGATAAAATTCTTGGCCTTTATCACTAATTCTAGTTGCCTCTTGCGCTGCATCAAGAATAGGGGAATTTCTTATTAGTTTGTGTTCTCCTTGTGGAATAAATAAGACACCTTCACTCACCAAGCTTGTTTTTTTAAATGAAAATGAATTAACACCTTCATGTATACGCAGTTGAGCTATATCTGATAAAGATGCAAGTGCAAAGTTGTTTTCATAGAGCTTTTTTAAACCTAAATCAAAAGGAGCGTAAACTCTTCCTGATTCTATAGTATCAGTCTTAGCGTCAATTATTAAATCTAACATATTTTTACACCATGGAATCTATATTTAAAGATATCTAAAATTACTTGATAGCTTTCTCGAATTCTTCGAGGTTCTCAGAAAGGGCAGTGACTGCTTTCGCAAGGATGTCTTTTGCAGGCATTGAGCCGAATGATTCTATTACAAAAAGTATTTCCTGGGCATCTTTTACTGCCTCTGCATCTAGCTTGACAATCTCATCAACATCTGCTTCCCTTAGGTCGCAGAACCATTTAGCCCCTTTCTTTTCTGCTTTGATTAGGCCTTTAGATTTCTGTACAATCTTGTCTATTTCAGGAGTTGATTTTATTTCAAGCACATGACGGTAGTAGCATAATCCAGGCATGTATTTTGCATGGTCTATTCCTTTTCCTAGAGAGGCTGTAGCAACAAGCTCTATATGCTTGTCTTCAGTTAATATTGTAAGAGGTATCTTTCCATATACTATATCTGCGCTTCCGTCAAGATCTTCTGCATAGACTGTTGCTGGACCCTTCTTTGATAATTTCAGATCTATCTTTGTCTTTGCTGACATTCCTTTCTCTGTCTTTAGAGGAACCAGACCAAGTCGATGGGCAAGAACTTCGTCATACAATGCAGAGTCATTCTTGAAAATTTCAACTTCGTCAATGGCAAGCGTAGGAACTTCTGCAACGCTTCTTCTTAATGCATTGGCAAGAGGCTCGTTTGCCTCCATTTTCAGGACAACTTTTCCAGGATTTTCTTCAACAAGTTCCATAAAAGATAGTGTAAAAAGAGTTTTTTAAACCCTTCTTCCTCGCTTACCTCCTTTCTTCTTAGGACCGCCTCTGGCAACTCTTGTAGTGTCCAGAATGCTGATTATCTTGAAGCCTTCTTTTCCTAGGCTTCTTACTACTGAGTGAGATCCTGGACCTATTCCTATGCTTCCTGTCTTGGCACGCATCCTGACATATAGGCTTGTTATTCCTAGGTCTTTTGCTCTTTCTGCTGCTCTTTTTGCAACGAACATTGCGATAGTAGGATCTGCCTTCAATCTATCATGCTTTGTAACCATTCCGCCTGAAACTCTTGAGATAGTGTTTCCTGCAAGATCCGTTATATGAACAATAGTATTATTTTGTGAGCTGAATATGTATGCTATTCCTGCCTTTTCTTCCTTCTCTTCCTTGTGCTCATGCTTAGATTCTTCTTTTACTTCTTCCTCAACTATCTCCTGCTTTATTTCTTCAGCCATTATGCGCTCTCCTCAATAGCTTCTGGAGCTTCTTGTTTATTGTGAATCGGCTTAACAGGCTTGCCTGCTTTTGAACTTATACTTGACTCTTCTGAGACTCGGACTAGATAGCTTGGAGTATTTACTACATTATTGTCAACTGTAATTTTCTTATGGACAACAAGCTGCCTTGCATGCTTAGGAGTGAATGCTAGGCCTTTCTTTACTACTAAAGTTGGAAGCCTTCTTTCAAGAAGATCTTCTACCTTTAAGTCTAGAACATCTGCAATGGTATCTGTTTTTAATCCAAGCTCACGCAACTTATTGAAAAGAACTTTCTGCTCCTCTGGAGACTCTTTAGCAAGCTCTTTAGCCCTTCTTCTGAAGTAGTTCACTCTTGCAGCTGTCTTCCATATTTCTCTCTTATTCTTAAGGCCGTATTTCTTAACAATAACATTTTCCTCTGCAATTCTTGTTTTTTCATATGCCTTCTTTGGTCTTAAATAAAGTTTCTTTTTCCTTATCATTTGCTGTTTCTCCTTACGCCGACACCCTGGCCTCTATTCCTAAAGTGAGATCTTGTTCTTTGTCCTCTAGTAGGCTGATTATATGAATGACGTATTCCACGATGGCTTTTAATCTTCTTCAGTCTCTTTATATCGAATTCCTTTGCTATGTCAAGGTCTGAGCCATATAAATGATGAGTCTCTCCTGTCTCTAGATCGAATCTTCTGTTCTTCAGGAAATCTGGAAGTGGAAGCTTTTTCAGGTATTCCTCTATATGGGCAATATCCTGCTTTGATAATTCAGAAATCTTTCTTGTCCTTGGCATCTTAAGAGCAAGACATGTTGCATTTGAAATAGTCCATGAAACTCCCTTGATTCTTGTAAGGCCTGCGTAAATATTTTTTGATCCTGGAACGTCATATCCGAATATTCTTACAATAACCTCGTTATTGTCTTCCTGCACTGGCTGTTTCTTTTCCCTTTCTACTGGTTTCTTCAGCTCTGGTTTTGCTGGTTTTACTTGTTTTGTTTCTGCCATTTTACTTTACGAATAAATTAAATCTCTGACGTTCTGAGAGCTCCTCCAAAAGCCTTTTTTCTATGGCCTTCTTAGGGTCTGGAATATTTGCTACTCTGTCCCTTATATCTTGGAATGACTCAAAGGCCTTTTGATCTCGGGCCTCTAAAATCTCCTTCGTGTGTTTTTTTCCAAATCCGGGAAGAAGTTCAATTTGATGGAGACGTGTATTAATTGCCTGAGCGTTGTTAAAGAAATCTATAAATTTCTTCTCCTGCTCCGCAACTACTCCTTCAATGAACTCTTGTAGCTGGATCTTCGCAGTCTCTGTGAGTTTCTCTCGCGGCAACCTGCCAGCGATGTAATATATCTTATCTCGTTTGTCTGGGCCTATATAAACCTTTTCTTTAGATTCAAGAGTAACTCCCCTTCTAGGAATAAGCTCAAGCAGGATGAGAGTGTTGATTCCGATTGCCTGTGCTATCGGCATCATCTTTCCCTGCATCGGGTAGCCGTACGGCAAATAATCTAGTATGATTGCAAATTCTTCTTTCTCTGCCATGTTACTTCTCCTTTACGAGCTGCAACAGTTTAGAAATTTCCTCTTCAGAAAGACCCACCTGGTTGAATATCTTGTGTAGATCTTCTGCGTCCTGGGGAAGGAAGTCCACAATCTTGATTATATCCTCTTCTGTAATTTTAGGATTATTCAACTTTCTTATGCTTTCAGAGATCTTGTGAGCCTTTTCCTGAGACATCTCACCAAAGTGCTTAAGATACTCATCTATAGGCTTCTTGTCCTCACTCTTCTTAACATAGTGCTGTACATCTGCAATTGAAAGAGGCTTTTTGCTTAATATCATTGTATAATCCTCTTAAGGTGAACTGGTTTAATTACATATCGCTTAGGCTTATTCAGGTCAAAGACCTCTACCTCGTATGCTGAGCCTCTCTTTGCTATGACTTTTCCAGTCCTTCCATGAACTCTTGTAGAATATCCGAATGGCACGCTATGTTCTCTGACTACCGCTACTGCATCCCCTGGCTTGAATTTCTGGAAATACTTCGTAAGTGAAATTTTTCCTCGGTCTCTGAGTCTTTTCTGTTTCAGCATAATAGTACCTGATAAAAACAGTTTAAAAAGCTTTTGTAGAGCTCTAATGACTTTTTAATAGCCTTTTAAACAAGAATAGTTAGAATCGCCTGGAAACTGTAGGATTTGTGACAGATCCTTGATCCAGGTCTCCGGCTTCCCTTGCATTTTCCATGTTAGTGATTATTGCGTTGAACATTTTCTCTCCCCATACTCCAATCCCGCAATTCCTGCAGACATCAACAACAGAAGTATCAGCAATCGGTGATTTACAATAAATGCATTTTTTTGCCATGTTCTCTTTTTTATAATTTCCATTAGGGGCAGGGGTATATAAATATTCTTATGCTGTCTGGAAAGAAATATATATTCAACTTAACTTGTTTAAAAATGAAGCTTAGATTATTAGGAATTGCAATACTCCTTATTATAGGAATTTCTTATTTTATACCTATTCAGGTTGATGGGGGAGCAAATTATAGCACTACATCTTCATTGCTTGGAATTATTATATTTTACAATCCGTTCATACTTGCATTATACATCCTGATAGCGATTGTGTTAATTATCAAGAAAAACACCAAAAGAATTATAAGGAAATAAGTAGATATTCGTTAATGATCGTAGATAGTGGAAGAGGTTTGAAGGAAGTTTTTAAGAATGGAAAGAATATTTTTTCTGCAATTATTATTGCTTTTCTTTTCTATTCATTCAATATACTGATTTCAGATTCAAAAAACATTGCTTCACTCTTTCCTCACCTTAGTTTTGGCGGCGATATTGTGTTGGTCTTTAATTTAATAGTAGGAGCTAGCCTCAACACGCTAAGTTTTTACACCATGATAATAATCAGCATACTAACTGGAATGCTAATAACTATTCTATGGTATAATTACAAAAAAATAAGAAGGTTGGAAGGAAAAGGAGGAATTGCGGGAAGTATTGGGTTATTCCTTGGACTTCTTGCCCCTGCTTGTGCAAGCTGTGGCATAGGACTTGCCGCAATATTGGGTCTTGGTACAGTACTCGCTGTTCTTCCATTCAAAGGATCAGAAGTTTCATTTGTAGCTATTGTGCTCCTGATCTATTCTCTTTTAATTGTCTCTTCAGCAGTAGCGGAAAGTTGCGATATTAATTCCAATAGAATAAAGTTAAAACTAGAAAGGAAAAAAAGATAGAATATTGATGAATTTTACTTGGGATTTACTTAACTTGCTTCATCTGCACTGGCTGCAATAGGTGCTAATTCTGCAGCATATGCAGGTGCAAAGCTTCCTTCTTCGCGAAGTCCCTTGTAGTCACGCACTGTTATTTCTTCAAGCATCTCAAGCAGTTGTGCTAGATACTTGATGGCCCTATCTTCATAGGTTTTCATCCTGTTTTGCTCTTTTGTTTCGAGCAACCGGATTGCCAGTCGCTTCAATACTTCACCAAATTCTTTATGTTCACGTATGGTTATTTTATTCATGGTTTAGAAAACTTACAGACCGTACACAATGAAGCATACAAGTCTGTAGAATTATATATTATATACACCGTTCAAATATATAAATCTATCGTATGATTTAAAAAGAGATGGAAATTATGCAGCTTTGTTTGGTTGATACTTTTTCAATTCTTTAGCAAGGTGTCTTCCAAGCTGGTGCGAAAGAATGCCTGCATCAAACCAGTCAAACCCACTATCAGGTTTATGCACCATCTCAACTAGAGCGTCAAGAACCTTTGATTCCTGGCCTAATTCATATCTGAAACAATAGTATTGATTTCCTTTTACTAGAGAAAGAGTCTTCATTTGGCCTTTGGCAATGTTTTCTAGGCCATTATACATATTATCAGGCATCTGTTTATTATAGAGAAAGAGCTTAAATATATTTCTATTAAACTTCAACTCTGTTGAAGAAATATATTCCCAGCATTGTTACAATTGCTGCACATACAAGGCTGACAGTAAAATCAACCATCAATCCAAAATGAGCTGCCCCGGTAAGTATACTCCTTATCGCATCTATTTGATATGAAAGAGGATCAAACAAGGCAATTGTCTTTATCACCCCTGATGCCGTTGCTAACGGATATAAGGCTCCTGACAAAAAGAATACTGGCATAATTATGAAGTTCATTATTAATGGAAATGCCTGCATGTCTTCCACCTTAATTGCAAGCGCCGTTCCTAATGCTGTAAATATGAATGCTAATAGAAACATGAATACTAAGGCCAAAGGAAGAAGAGCTATGCTTGTAGGCCTGAACCCTATAATTAAGGTGATAATGAAAAGGACAATTCCCTGTATTAACGCGACTGTTGCTCCTCCTAAAGTTCTTCCTAGAAATATACTAAATCTTGAAGATGGAGACACCAAAGTTTCTTTCAGGAATCCAAACTGCCTATCCCATATAACTTCCATACCTGCGAACATTGCAGTAAAGAGTATGCTCATTCCAATAATTCCTGGAGCTAGAAACTGAATGTAGCTTCCTCCTCCACTTTTTGCATAGATAGGTCCAAGCCCGAATCCTAAAGCTACTAAAAATAGTATTGGCTGTGCCAGTGAAGCTATTATCCTAGATTTTGTTCTCCAAAATCTTATTAGTTGCCTTAACCACATTACATAAATTGCTTTCATCTGTTCCCCCAAGATTTTGCAGCAGTCCTTAGTGCATCAATAGATTTACCACTCTCATCTCTTATGCCGTGACCTGTAAGTTTCAAAAATGCATCTTCCAGCGATTCTGTTTTAGTCTTTTTCCTCAATTGATCAGCTGTCCCAATAGTTAGTAGCTTGCCATGATCTATAATCGCAATTCTATCGGCATATTTCTCTGCCTCATGCATATAATGAGTTGTGAAAAATACAGTCATTCCCTCATCTTTGTTCAATTTTTTAATATAATCCCACATATTATTCCTTGTTTGAGGGTCCAGACCCAGAGTAGGCTCATCCAGGAAAAGAATTTTAGGGTGATGGACTAGTCCTCTAGCTATCTCTAACCTTCTTTTCATTCCGCCTGAATATGTCTTGATAAAGTCATTCCTTCTGTCCCATAGATCTACTAATTTAAGCAAATACTCTATTCTTTCTTCGGCTAATTTTTTAGGTACGCTATATAGGGCTGCATGAAATCTTAGATTCTCCAGTGCGGTCAATTCGTTATCCAGGCTAAAGTCCTGAAAAACAATGCCAAATGAAGATCTTACCTCCTGCTGCTCTTTTAGGGGATTGAATCCGTTTATCACTAGCCTTCCTGAAGTTGGATGAAGCAATGTTGTAAGCATCCTGATGGTTGTTGTCTTTCCAGCTCCATTTGGACCAAGAAATGCAAACATCTCTCCCTTATCTACTGTAAAAGAAACTTTGTCTACGGCTGTGAATTTCTTGAATTTTTTCACAACATTGTTTACAATGATTATTTGATTAGACATCAAAGAATAAGTGGAATAGGGCTTAAAAATCTACCGAAAACATATGACTCGAGAACCTTAACTGGGCAAGCTTGATAATTATTAAATTATGATTGCAGAACTCTTTTCGTCTTTTTCGTCATCGAAATCAGCAACTAGTGCCTCGGTTGTAATTACCATTCCTGCAATGCTCGATGCAGTTTGAACGGCATTCCTTACAACTTTAGTCGGATCGATAACTCCTGCCTTGAAGAGATCCTCGTATTTTCCAGTGCGAGCATTATACCCTATTCCATGTTCAGCAGTTTTAAGGTGAGCAAGCACTTCCGATCCATCTCTGCCTGCGTTGTTGGCAATCTGTCGCAAGGGACCTTCAAGGGATTTCTTTACTATCTTTACTCCTGTTTCCTGCTCTTCGGGAAGATGCAGAGATTCTAGCTCTTTTATTGCATGCAATAAAGTAAGGCCTCCTCCAGGAACAACCCCTTCTTCCACTGCTGCAGTTGTCGCATGCAAAGCATCATCTATCCTCATTTTTTTCTCCTTTAGTTCAGTTTCTGTGGCTGCCCCTACATTAATGACAGCAACCCCTCCACTTAGTTTTGCAAGCCTCTTTTTCAGATCCTCTCTCCTATAATCTGAATCTTCATTTTCTATTCTGCTTTCTAGGAATTTAACTCTTTTTTCTATTTCGTTCTTCTCACCTCTTCCTTCAATTAATACTGTCTCATCTTTTGTCATTTTTACCCTTTTGGCAGACCCAAGATCTTCCATCTCTACATCCTCGATTTTCTCATCACGATCTTTGCTAATCAACCTTCCTCCTGTAAGAACTGCAATGTCTTCAAGCATTTCTTTCTTTTCATCTCCAAATCCTGGAGCCTTCATGGCTCCAACTTTAAGCCCTCCTCGTAAGAGATTAAGAACCAGCAATGTCAGAGCTTCGCCATCAACATCTTCCGCAATTATGACAAGAGGCTTTCCTGTGTGAGCTACAGACTCAAGAAGAGGCACAAGCTCCTTGACTGATGAGATGGTCTTATCTGTAACAAGAATATAGGCGTCTTCAAATGAAGCCTCCATCTTTTCTGAATCTGTAACCATGTAAGGAGAGAGATATCCTCTTTCAAGCTGCATTCCTTCTACAAGCTCTAGGTAAGTGTCGATGCTTTTTGATTCTTCTACAGTTATAACTCCTTTATTCCCTACTTTCTGCATTGCCTCTGCAATCAAATTTCCTATTATCTCGTCATTGTTTGCAGATATTGTGGCAACCTGAGTTATTTTTTCCTTGTCCTTGACAGGAATAGACCTGCTCTTTAGATACTGCACTATCTTTTCCGTAGCTACTTCTATTCCTTTTTTTAGCTCGATTGGATTTGAACCTGCAGTTATATTTTTCAGTCCCTCAGAGATCATTAGTTGTGCAAGCAGTGTTGCCGTTGTGGTGCCATCTCCTGCTTTATCCTGGGTTTGAGAGGCAACTTCTTTGATAAGCTTGGCACCTATATTCTCAAACTTATCTTTCAGCTCGATTTCTTTTGCTATAGTAACGCCGTCATTCGATACTAGAGGGGATGGAGACTTGTCAAGTATCACAGTCCTTCCTTTAGGGCCGAGAGTGACCTTGACCGTGTTTGCTACTTTGTCAATTCCCCTCATTAGCGCTTGGCGCGCTTCCTCATTGAAAATTAATTGCTTGCTCATTCTATTTTTGCCATTACATCTTTTAGTTCAAGAAGAAGATATTTCTCCCCTTCGATCTCAAGTTCTTCTGGGTATCCTCCATAGATGACTCTGTCTCCTTTCTTAACATGGGACTCCTTTAGATTGCCAACCTCAATAACCTCTCCTTCCTTCTTTTCACTATCTCCCTTTGGTAAATAGATTCCTGACTTCGTCTTTTCCTCGCGCCTTAATGGCTTAATTAATATTCTTTCTCCGAGAGGTATAATTCTCATTTTCTAAGATGCAATAATAATGATGCAAACATGGTATATTTAAAGATTTTTATACTGCATTATTTAGAAAATCTTGCAAGAATATAGATTACTGCCACTATGCAGATTATTGAAACTGTATAATATACGGAAGTAATGTTCCCATGCTTGTAATTTACAAGCAAGAACAAGAAAGCAATAATTAATGCAGAAATAATCAGCACATTTCCCCACTTTGTCATATTACTAGAAATAGAAGTTATTTTTAACTTTTACTTATTACTCTACAGTCACTGACTTTGCAAGATTCCTTGGCTTGTCCACGTCAAGGCCTTTTGCATCTGCCACATAATAAGATAGAAGTTGCAAAGGAAGGATATTTATTATTGGAGACAATTCTTCCCTAACAGAAGGTACTTGAAAAACTACATCTGCAAGATTCTTTATTTCGTCTCCTTTGTCAGATATTGCAATTATCTTTCCCTTTCTTGCTTTAATTTCCTGCATATTACTTATTATTTTTTCATACATGGCATCATGGGGGGCTATAAAGACCACTGGAAGAGATGAGTCGACAAGAGCAATAGGGCCATGTTTCATTTCTGCTGCCGGATAACCTTCAGCATGAATATATGATATTTCCTTCAACTTTAATGCGCCTTCTAATGCAACGGGGAAATTAATCCCCCTTCCAAGGTAAAGAAAGTCTTTACTATCCTTAAATTCTTCAGCAACGTCAAAGATGGTTTTTCCATCATTAAGGGTTTTTTCGACAAGCTGAGGGAGATTTTGAATGTCTGCAAGAAGATCTTTATCTAGAATTTCTCCCCTGCCCTGTTTTATATGAAGTGCAAGAAGAAGTAACGCCACAAGCTGGCATGTGAATGCTTTTGTGCTTGCTACACCCATTTCTGGTCCTGCATGAAGGTAAATCCCGCAATCAACCTCTCTAGCAATGGTAGATCCAACAACATTTACTATTCCGAGTGTGGTTGCTCCCTGAAGTTTGGCTTCTCTAATTGCTGCAAGGGTATCTGCAGTCTCTCCTGATTGAGAAATTGCAACAACAAGGTCACCTTTAGAAATAATTGGATGCCTATATCTAAATTCAGAAGCATAATCCACTTCTACTGGGATCCTTGTGAGCTTTTCAATGAAGTGCTTTCCAATAAGTGCCGAGTGCCAGCTTGTTCCGCATGAAGTTATTACAATACGCTTTACATCTTTGACATTGAAGTTAAGACTAAGCTTTACTCCAGAGTCTGAAATTCTTCCACGAAGCGTGTTCGCTATTGCTTTTGGTTGCTCAAATATTTCCTTAAGCATGAAATGCTTGAATCCACCTTTTTCGATGGTATCTATTGTCCATTGAATCTCATCAACCTTTTTTGTAAGTATTTCTCCTCCAAGATTCTTTATAACGCAATGAGTATTATTGATGGTGGCAATCTCATTATCATTAAGATATATCACTTTCTTCGTGTGATTTAAAATTGCAGAGACATCCGAAGCAACAAAAAGCTCTCCATCGCCTATTCCGATAACTAAAGGAGATCCTCTTCTTGCTGCAACAATTCTTTCTTCGTCTTTATGCATTACTGCAATTCCGAAAGTTCCTTCTGTGTAACTTAGAGCTT
Source organism: Candidatus Pacearchaeota archaeon (assembly GCA_019662115.1). Classification (GTDB taxonomy): domain Archaea; phylum Nanobdellota; class Nanobdellia; order Pacearchaeales; family GW2011-AR1; genus JAIFVW01. Next base: position 32,564 of record JAIFVW010000005.1, on the reverse strand, counting down.
TCATTACTGCCTCTTCAAGGTCTCCCTCATAGAATTTTTCTATCAAATGGGCAAGGATCTCTGAATCAACCTGAGTTTCTATCTTGTGGCCTTCTTTCTCCAGCAACTCTCGCAAGGAATGATAATTCTCAATTATTCCATTGTGGACTAGGGCAATCGATTTTGTACAGTCAGAATGAGGATGTGCGTTTTTTTCGCTAGGCTCTTTATAGAAGAATTTGTTAGAGCTGTAGCAAGCTCAGCAATCTTTCCACATTTTTTTATGATTGTAAGATTTCCAGAATTTTGGACACAAAGACCTGAACTATCATAACCTCTATATTCTAGTTTTGATAAACCGGAAATTAGTACTGAAAGAATGTCTTTATGTCCGATATAACCAATTATACCGCACATATAATAATTATAGTCGATCTTATATATAAATCTTCTTATAATTTATTTTTTTATTGCAAATTTATTAATAAACTCCGACGAGGCTTACTATAGACATCCTTAGCCAGCGTCTTGGATGATCTCCATCTACAACCTTTCTTCCTTTTATCATTTCTATTCTTCTTTTGCTTAGATATATCTCGTAAATATCCGGAAATGTATTTTGAAAATCTAAATCCATTATCTCAGGATGAAATAACTCTTCTTGTCTTGCATGATCTTCTTTAGTTGGACCCACAAAAATAAGATTGTAAGGAATTGGGTTGGAAGGCCTCCAAACTTGATCTATAATTTTTATTCCTTTCTCTAACAACTGCACTTCTTTTTCTGTTAATGATAATCTTAGCTGTAAATAATTATCAAGTATTGCCTCCATTATTCGTATCTCAACGCATCAACAGGTTTTATCTTTGTCGCACGCCATGCAGGCCAGAGTCCTGAGAGAGCTCCTGAAAGGAAAGCAAATAGAAGACATCCTATTATAAGATATGCTGGAGTTGCTGATTTTAATAGAGTAGTTCCTAATTGATGGACTGCAATGTATTCGAGAGATTTGCTGATTCCTATTCCTAGAACTACTCCAATAATCCCTCCAATCAATCCAAGCATTCCTGACTCAATCAAAAATATAAATAATATATCTTGATTCTTTGCTCCTATTGCTTTCATGGTTCCTATCTCTCTCGTCCTTTCAATGACTGAAGTGTACATTGTGTTTGCTATTCCTATTCCTCCTACAAGAAGAGAGATAGCCGAAATTCCCAAGAGGAATCCTGTAATTATATTTAATACTGTTCCAAAACTTGCCAGCAATTCTTCAGGAGTGCTGATCTCAAAGTCTTGTGTTTTTTCCGTTACTCCTCTCTCACTTCTTAATCTCCTCTCAACTCTTGCTACGACTTCCTTGAGATCCTGCCCTTGTTCAACCTGAACGAAAATTGCATCAACTCTGTCAGTGATGTTGAATATCTGATTGAAATCATCTATAGGCATCAATATATTTCTATCGTCCCCTGGATTGCCAATAGGCTGCAATATTCCTTTGACCTTGAATTCTTTTCCTTGTATTGTAAGAGTATCTCCTGCTGATACTGGTTTTTTGAATAATGCATTGTATTTGTACTGACTTCCAATCATTACGGATCCTTTGTCACCTTGCTTCAAAAGCCTGCCTTCATCAGCTTTGTAGGCTCCAAGTTCTGTGAAAACGTCAGCTTTGTCAAGAGGATATCCTGTTACCATAAAGTATCTTTTCTGGTTTTGGAATATCACCTCTGCGCTGCCATATACGCTGTATGAAAGAGTCTTTACTCCTGGAACCTTTTCAATTGTGTCAACATCCTTTGTTGTTAGGGATACAGCACCTCCAGATCCTGGACCTGCTGCCTGACCTTTAGGTTGAATAAAAAATTTGTCGGTCCCAAGAATTCTGAACTGCTCCTTTACGGCCCCTTGAAGGCCGAGAGAGGCGCTCAGAAGAGTAAAGATTGTTGCTATGGAAATGAATATTCCCAACATAGTAAGCCATGAACGCAATCTTCTTTTCCTAACATTCTTGACAGCCATGGAAAAATAATCTCCTATCATTTTCTCAATGCCTCCACTGGCTTAAGCCTAGATGCCTGGACAGCCGGAAGAATACCTGAAAGTATTCCCACAGTGAATGAAAATAGTACTGCAGATCCAATAAGAATAGGGCGGATAGAGACTTGGAAAAGCTCTGTGCCAAATGAAGTGTTAGCCGCGAATGATGCAAGATATGCGAGCCCTACACCTAAAGCTGCCCCTATAATTCCTCCAATCAATCCAAGCATTCCTGACTCGATAAGGAAGATGGAGAGGATGTCTTTATTTTGCGCACCTACAGCCTTCATAGTTCCTATTTCCTTTGTTCTCTCTAACACAGAGGTATACATTGTGTTTGCTATTCCTATTCCTCCGACAAGAAGAGAGATAGCAGCTATGCCTCCTACGATAAGATTGACAATGTTAAGAACGGTATTCACAGTAGATAGGGCCTGAACTGGAGTCTGAACTGAAAAATCCTCCTCTCCCTCTTTTTCCTTTCTATCTCTCCTTAGTCTATTGGTTATCTCATCCGCAACATCTTTTATTTTGTTTTTGTCTTTTACCTGCACTACTACCAGGTCTATCTCATCTCCAATCTTCAAGGTATCTTTCATGTCGTCTTCAAGCATAAGAATTACTGAATTTATCTGGAAACTTTGTGCAGGCTTCAATATTCCTGCAACTTCAAAGTCCTTACCCTGGATATTAAGATGAGTTCCTACTCGTATCTCTTTTCCAAAAGATTTTGATTCCGCAATATTTTTTCCTATTACTATTTTGCCTTTATCTGTAGGTGTTATCAGTTTTCCGCTAGAAATTTTTAGATTTAATGTATCATAGAGGAACAGGGCCTTCTGGCTATCTTGAGGGATACTTGCAAGGTATTCAAATGATGAGGCTTTATTATATTCAACCTTCGCCACACGAATAAGTCTAGTGACTACAGTATCGACTTCTGGAACTGATTCTATAATTCTTAAGTCGTGCTCATTTAATCTTTTAGCAGCTGTACTTCCTGGCGGCCCGAATCCAGCTTCTGCGCTTTGAATTATGAGTTTATCTGCGGATAAAGTATTGAATTGTCCCGTTATAGCCTGTTGCAATCCCTGGCCCATTGCAATAAGAGAAACAACTGCTGCTATACCTATAAAAATTCCTAAAACTGTAAGCCATGAACGAACTCCCCGATGCCTTAAATTCTGAAAGGCAAGAGAAAAATAGTCGAGAATCATTTTAGCTCGACTGCATGCTTCTTTTCAGTCTTTGCCTCTTTCGTATTGATCTTACAACAAGCCAGATTATTATCAAAACTACAAGGATAGTTATGTAAAGCAAAGTGTTGCTTTTCTTTATTATTCCAAGCTGTATTGCTTTTTCGGTTGTATATGCAGTCAAAGGAAGAGCGACTGTAGTCATAATCTTCTTATTGTTGAAATCACTATACTCTACAAGAGCTGAAAATGCAGGCTGATCCTGAGTATATAGAACATCAAATGAGGCAGATTGAAAGTCATCTGAGCTTATTGTTCCAAGATATACCTGATCTTCGGAAAGAAGAGTATATCCTGTTGGGAATACTTTAACATTGACGAATTTTGCGTCTGCAAGCCCCTTGTTAACAACCTTAAATGTTATCTTGTCTTTTGTTCCGAGCACTGGGCTTTCTTGGGAAACAGAAAAACTTAGTTCGGGCTGGGCTATGATTGAGACACCCACAGTGCCCTTTTCTTCTTTTGAGACATCATTGCTATCTTTGTATGTAAGAATATATGGGATATTATAGTCCCCAGCCTTACCATCGCTTGAGGCCTTTAGAATGAATGAGAAATCCTCTTCATCATCGTTATTTATACGGTCTATTCCCTGCTCTGAACTTCCTACTGCTGTAAACGGAAGATTAGAAAGCTGAAGGCTGAAAGAGACGTCATTTACATCATTGTCTGCGTTATTCTTTACCTCAACTGAAATAGTTCCTTCCTTTCCTGGAGCAATTGAATCTGCAGTAACTGAATTTACTGTTAGAGCTGACACATGCTGAACTAGTAACAATGCTAGAAAGATTCCTGCAATAATGAGTATTTTCTTCATGAAACTCCCTAGAATAAGTGGTTTATAAATGTAACTCTCCAGTTATTACATCTTTGCCTTTTTCTTTCTTGTAATTCGGTCTATTTTTCCGTCTTTCATCCAGTAAATAGTTCTGGCATGGGCTTCCGCTCTCTGAGGATCATGAGTGACCATGATAATTGTTGTTCCTTTCTTATTTAGATCCTGGAGGAATTTCATCACATTTTCTCCAGTTTTTGTGTCAAGATTTCCTGTGGGCTCATCAGCAAGTATAACTTCAGGGTCGTTTGCTAGTGCTCTGGCAATGGCAACTCTCTGCTGCTGCCCTCCAGACAATTGATTTGGATAGTGATCCATTCTGTCTCCAAGCTCAACCATACGCATGAGTTCCTCGGCTTTCAACTCCCTTTCTTCTTTACTCTTGCCCTGGAAAAGCATTGGAAGCATGACATTCTCCTTTGCTGTGAGATTAGGTATCAAATTAAAGCTCTGGAAGATAAATCCTATTTTCTTTCCTCTAATCTGGGCAAGTTCCGATTCTTCTAAATGCGAAATATCCCTTCCATCTAGGTATATAGTTCCTTTTGTAGGGAGATCAAGGCTACCTACTAGATTCATTGAGGTTGATTTTCCAGATCCTGATGGCCCCATTATTGCTACAAAATCTCCTTTCTCCACCTTTATATCCACGCCATCAACTGCCTTCACGGTAGACTCACCCATCTCGTAGTATTTTGCCACATTCTTAAGCTCAATAATGTTCTTTTCCATAAAATTGTATAAGTAGAGGGATTAAGAACCTTTCTATATCGTAAGGTTTAAAAATGACTCAAGGAGTATAGTATTATGATAATTCCGGTAAGATGCTTCTCATGTGGAAAGCCAATTGGTCACCTGTGGGAGCAATTCAAGAAAAGAATAGATGCAGGCGAGGACTCAGGAAAAGTCCTTGATGATCTTGGATTAGAGAGATATTGCTGCAGAGCAGCCTTGCTTGGAAACACTGACATGCTTTCAGCAGTCACCAAGTTCAAGAAAGCTTAATTCTAACTCCATCACATTAAAATTTATAAATAATAACTTTCATTATTTTGCATGACTTTAGTTAAAACCGACTTACCTCCTCAACATTTTATATATTGTCATAGCAATATACCTACTGAAGATGCATTGTATATATTTGATGTTGCTTCTTCAAGGAAAATAACTTACTATAACTCTGAACGACACTTGAATGATATTACTAATGAAGTCAATAAGAAGCTTTATCAGGGAAAAAGTGGGTTGCATCCAAACCATATTAGGTCATTTTTAAGGCATATCTGTGATGAGAAATTAACGAGAGAAGATTTCATCGATTGATTATAACTTTATTCTGATATCCACAATTAGCACAAACAACCATCTTGTAATGTTTATCTATTCTTATTTGCCCTCTCAATTGCGTCATGCACTTCTTGCAGAAAGATTTTTTGTATGGTCCAAGCTTAATATTGTACTTCATAGCTAGACGTTTAATTTTTTTCAATTCATCGGAATTAAAAGATTGCTTCTGGAAGAAAGAGTATATTTCTGTTTTTGCCTCTGTCTTTGAAGGGAATTTCATAGGCAATAAAAGATATTGCAATATAAAAATATATAGAAAAATTACGAGGACAGCATCGGTGCTTTGCCTCTTGTAGGAGACTACCGCAGCCGACGTAACCAGCTTAGCTTCCGAGTTCGGAACGAGATCGGGCGTTTCCTGATTACTATGGCCGTCTTCAGAAATGCTGAGAAATAGAGGTATAAAAAGCTTTCTACTTGGATTTGCGATATTGGCGTAGAGTATCTTCTAAGCCAGAGAAAGAAATTACTCCTCTTGGTACCTTAGTTGATTTTTCTATTGCTGGAAGCAGAGTACCATATTTGTCTATGAAACAGTTTAGCTGATCCTCATGCTGAATTATTTTATTAAGTGAAGGCTTAAGCCAAGGAACATATTCTCTATCTGCTTTGTAAAAAGGATTGTCCTTTTCATCTTTATCTATGGCATCTAATACTTTTTCGATTGGTGCCCAATAGTGCTTTTCTCCTACATGCTTTGGATTTGGACGATATTCCCCATTACAAAGAGCAACTGCTGAAAAGCATGATTCATTCTCAGCGGCAACTTTTTCAGGATTATTCAAATCATCTGGATTAGTGGTTTCTATCACCCCGAAATCGAATTCTTTGTATAGAAAATTATCCATTAGGAAAACCAGGGATTGGCGTATACCTATTTCATCTAGCAATGCGCGAGCTATTGCCTCCTGCGGTGTGTCTGGCCCCCCATTATTTACTTCGCTTTCGTGGTAATGGGTTGCAGTATCTCCCATCTTATACTTGAATGTGTCTTTTTCTCCCGACCTTTGAGTAATCAAAACATGCCTATCCATTAAGCGCATTGGTATTGCTGAAATTGCCATGTGGAGAGGATGGTAATTATGAGAATGAACATCTCTTTTTAATGCATATCTGCCATTTGGAGTTCCATCTAAATTTGCCAAGAGGATTTTTGGATTATCCGGTGTTGGGGGGATAACTATATTGTTTACAAGGTATATTTTTGGTTTCATATTATAAAATCAGAGAACTATGTTAGTATAGAAGAGTTTTATATAAACATTTCTATTCGCTAGAATCTAAACTAATTACAGTCGAACTTCTATATAAATCTTCTTATGGCAACCTTTAAAACTGTATTTCCTTTAGTTTTTTCGTGCAGAGGTAGCAAAGCGGTCAAATGCGAGGGACTCAAGATCCCTTCCTTCAGTAGGTTCGGAGGTTCGAATCCTCCCCTCTGCATTTTATTTTTTTAGAATATAAATACTTAAATATAATATTAAGATGTAAAATCAATGAAAATTGGTATAATTGGAGCAGGTGTTGTTGGTGGGGCAACAGGAAGAGCCCTGGAAAAAAAGCATAATATAATGTATTATGATAAATTTAAGATGGGAATGCAGGATATTGAACCTATTGCCAAAGAAGCAGAGATTGCTTTTATTTGCGTCCCAACTCCTATGGGAGTACATGGGGAAATGGACTATTCGGCCATTGATCACTCGTTAAATTATTTGTATGAGAATATACGAAATAGGAATCCACAAGATCTTATAGCAGTTATACGTTCAACAGCTGTATCTGGAACAACAGATGAATTTGAGAAAAAATACCCATTTAAATTTGCGTTCAATCCTGAATTTTTAAGGGAAAAGCATTCTGATGAAGATATGAAAAATACAGACCGGGTCGTTATAGGGACCAACATTCCAGATGTAGGAGACAAGCTGGTGGAAATGTATAAAGAAGTTTTCCCTGAGGCAAAGTATTATATTGTTCCAACAAAGACAGCCGAGATGATCAAATATGGCGCAAATGTCATGCTTGCATCACAGATTGCTGTAGCCAATGAATTATATAATATTTGCAAAGCATCAAATGTAGATTATGACAAGGTCAAAGAAATCATGCTGCATGACAAGCGTATAGGGAGAAATATTGACGTGCCTGGACCAGACGGAGATTTTGGTTTTGGAGGCAAATGTTTTCCTAAAGATCTTAATGCCCTTATCTATCTTGCTCAGTCTAATCACTATCAACCACATCTTCTGAGAGAAATATGGAGAAGCAACGAGGCTTGGAGAAAAAACAAGGATTGGCTCTCCATAAAGGGAGCAACTACCCAACTCAATTTTGGAATATAATACGATATCTTTAAAAGATGTTTTCCTTACTACTTTCGTGCGCCCGTAGCTCAGCCTGGATTAGAGCATCAGGGTCCTAACCTGAGGGTCGTAGGTTCAAATCCTATCGGGCGCGTGGGAAGATTTAAAAGACATTTATTGATTATCTAAATGAGCGCGGTTAGTTAAATGGCATAACCGCTGGTTTCCAACCAGCTGTCACGGGTTCGATTCCCGTACCGCGCATTCATTAAATTTAAAAGCGGCATTTCTTCTATAGAACAATGGAATCTCACCATCCTAAGAATTGGTATGATCACTGGTACAAGATACTTCTTTTGCCGCCAGTGGTATTGTTCATACTTTCAATCGTGTATTTGGGAGTCTTTTACGCTCAGCATGGAGATTTTGTCCACAAGGATGCGAGCCTTTCAGGAGGGACCACTATAACACTAAGAGGGGACGTTGATGTAAACTCTCTTGAAACTTCATTGAAATCTCAGGTTCCAGATGTTTCATTTAGAGCAATTACTGATCTTACATCGGGAAAGCCTATTGCAACAATTATAGATTCGTCAGCAACTCCCGAAGTCTTAATTCCCCTCATTGAGAAGTCGGTAGGATACAAGCTTACTGTAGATAATTCAAATATTGAATTCACAGGGCCTACACTAAGCCAAAACTTTTACAAGCAATTAGTTATTGCAATAATATTCTCATTCATTTTGATGTCTATTGTCATATTCATCTTGTTTAGAAGCTTTGTTCCTAGTATCGCAGTTATTTTTGCGGCTCTTGCAGATATATTGATGTCTCTTGCTTTCATCAACTTAATCGGGGTTAGGCTATCTGCTGCTGGAATCGCCGCATTCCTTATGCTTATAGGATATTCAGTTGATACAGATATTCTCCTGACGACAAGAGTAATGAAGAAGAAAGAAGGAACTGTAAACCAGAGAATTTATGGAGCATTCACAACAGGAATATTCATGACAGTAACTGCCTTGATTGCAGTATTGCCTGCATTCTTCATAGTAACTGGACTACCTGAGTCATTCAGGCAGATATTCCTTATTTTAGCAGTAGGATTATTTGCAGATATATTCAATACATGGTTGACTAATGCGAGCATCATTAAATGGTACGCTGACTACAAGAGGATGACTTAATGGCTAAACTAACACTTAGAATATGGATTTTGATAATTGCGCTGATATTAGCTGCACTTATGATTTCTCCTAGTTTTCAAAAAGGAGTTATCATAAAAAGCGTAGACAAAAATTCAACTGCCTTTAACCAGGGATTAAGGCCAGGAATGATCATAACAAATGTTAATGGGCATCCTATACAGACAGCTGATGAATATAGCAAAGCAATATCTCCTCTCTTCACTAACAATGAAAGTGTCAGGATTAGCATTTCAACGAAGAAAGATGGAGACTTCATTTTCCTTACAGACAGGCCTCCTGAAATAACTGCTGGAGATATTCCAAGCTCAAAGATAAAGACAGGACTTGATTTAAGTGGAGGGGCACGAGCGTTAGTAAGGCCTGTAAATGTCTCTTTATCTTCAAATGAAATCAACGACCTTGTAGCAGTTACAAGCCAGAGACTGAATGCTTTTGGAATCAGCGATGTAACTGTAAGGCCTGCAAAGGACCTACAGGGCAATAACTTCATGCTTGTAGAGATAGCCGGAGCAACGCCTACAGACATTAGAGACCTTGTTGGCTCTCAAGGAAAATTTGATGCTAAGATAGGAAATATAAGTGTCTTTGAAGGAGGGAAAAGAGACATAAGTAATGTATGCAGAAACGACGCCAGCTGTGCAGGCGTAACAAGCTGCTTCCCTGTGCAAGCTGGAGGATTTGGATGCAATTTTGCATTCACTGTTTATCTTACTGAAAGCGCAGCTCAAAAGCACGCTGATATCACAAAAGCAATCCCACTTGACGAGACAGGAAAATATCTTTCTCAGAAGTTGTATCTATATGTAGATGCCCAAGAGGTTGATTCTCTTTTGATAAGCGCTGATTTGAAAGGAAGAGTGACTACACAAATATCTATTCAGGGATCCGGCGCAGGCAGAACGCAGGAAGAGGCATTAACTGATGCAAAGAACAACATGAAGAAGCTACAGACTATTCTTATTACAGGAAGCTTACCTTACAAACTAGAGATTGTCAAGCTTGATACTATATCTCCATTTCTTGGTAAAGAATTTACCAGAAGCATTCTGCTTCTCGGATTGATTGTATTTATTTCCATATCCATAGTTATTTTCGTCAAGTATAGGAAGGTAAAGATAACACTTGCAGTGATACTCACTATGTTCTCAGAAGCATTCATCACTCTTGGTATCGCAGCATTGATCAAATGGAATCTTGATGCCCCTAGTATTGCAGGAATAATTGCAGGAATGGGAACAGGAGTAAATGATCAAATTGTTCTGATTGATGAGGCTGTCAATGACAAAGGAACAAGCAGCTCAAAAGAAAGGATTAAGAGAGCTATATTTGTCATACTGGGTGCATTCTTCACTATTGTTGCAGCAATGCTTCCTTTATTCTGGGCAGGAGCTGGTTTGTTGAGAGGATTTGCATTAACCACTATAATTGGAGTTAGCGTAGGAATTTTGATAACCAGAACAGCTTTTGCGGATATTTTAAGAAAATTGGAGGGTTAATCATGTCTGAAAATAATTCAAGTCCTATAAATGAAAAAAGAACTACATTCTCCCTAAATATTCCTGAATGCGCAAGGAACCCCAATTATGAGCATCAATTTAACTTTCTCTCCAATAATTCCGAAAGGAGATACTCTGAAAATAAGAATGAAAGGAAATATGTTGAGAGTCCAAGAGAGGGCGCTGACTGATGCTTCCTAGGACTCATATAATTCTAGGAGCCTTGTTAGTTATTTTAATGTGGATTATTAATCCACAAATCCATTGGTATTATCTTGCTATTACATTTATTGCTTCTTTCTTAATTGATTTTGACCATTATGCAGCCTCAGTCATAAAGACCGGAAAGATAAGCATTCCAAGATCATTTGAATATCATAAGAACCTGGGAAAGGCGAAGGAGGAGGAGAGGAAAAAGGGAATAAGAACAAGAGGAGATTTTCATCTTTTTCACACTGTAGAATTTCATGCTTTGATAGGAATCATAGGGATATTTTTCACACCTTTATTTTATGTATTTATAGGCATGATGTTTCATTCCATGCTTGATGTCTTTTCCCTTTTGCATAGAGATGTAGTATATCAGAGAGAGTATTTTTTCTTCAACTGGTTGAGAAAGAGGATTTAAAGGAAGCTTACAAATCCTTTTGCAAGCAAGAGGAATGCTGGAATCCATAATAAGATTATAGGTACGGAAAAAATCAGCGAGCCAAATAACACTAGAGATGATAATATATCTATTACACTAAGTATATCTCCTGAAACAACAAACATCCCTTTTGCAAGAAGCAGGCCTCCACAAAACACTATGACTTGAAACAAGACATGTATGCCAAATATCATCATTAAGAATGATGCCGCGGCCACCAGATCTATCGCTCCTAGTACCTTAACTAACATACTCTGAGCTCTAAAATGAAGGTTATAAGTCTGTTGGTGATGAAGACCTTATAAAATTTATAATTTACCTTTTCTCTTCTTATTCATCAGCACCCATTTTACTGAAGAGCTTAATGCCTTATCTTTTCTGTGTGGACATCCAATCCAGCAGCAAGGTCTTCTAATGCCTTCTTTCAACTCAGAAACAACTCTTGCCACATGCTCATCCCTTGTTTGCTGCTGCTTCACATACGTCGTCCAGCAAATCCATTCATTTCTTGCTAAGGGAGTAATGTCTTCCCATTTTTCCAGCGCTTTCTTGTCTTCCAATAACGCCTTTTTCAAATCAGTGGGTATTTTGTGCGCTGTTCCAGAAGATACTTTTTGTGCCATAAACTGGTAGGATCAAGAGAAATTTATAAATGTTTTCTACTTGGCTCTTCCTATAACCTGATAAAATTTATAAAGTGCCAAAGAGTGCAATTCTCATGGAAGAATCGAATAAAGAAGCTGAAAAAGTCCTAGCGCAGATTAAATCTAATGGAGGCCGTAAGGAAGTGCTTGTTACAGGTGGGGCAGGATATCTTGGATCAATATTGGTCCCTATGCTTCTTCAGGAGGGATACAAGGTGCATATTCTAGATAGGTTTTATTTCGGAAAGAAACATATTATGCAACATCAAAACAATCCAAACCTAAAACTAATTGAGATGGATATTTCACACCATGAAAATGTTCCTCACCTTCTTAAGGAAGTTGATACAGTTATACATTTATCAGGGATATCAAACGATCCATCTGGAGATTTAGATCCTAACCTTACTATACAAACTAATTTTTTGGCAACCATATCTCTCGCTAGAAGGGCAAAGGCAGAGGGAGTAAAAAAATTCATATTTATTTCCTCGTGTAGCGTTTATGGGGCAAGCGGGCATCTCTTTCTTGATGAGCAGTCGGAAGTTGGGCCTGTCACGCTTTATGCCCTTTCGAAGTTACAATGTGAAAATGAGCTAATTCCACTAGCAGATTCAAAGTTTGCAGTCACTGTATTAAGATTTGCCACATTGTTCGGCTATTCTCCTAGAATGAGATTTGATCTTGCAGTAAACGTAATGGCAAAAAGAGCGCTTCAGGGAAAAAGCATATATCTCAATGGAGATGGAACTCAGTACAGACCATTTTTGCATGTAAAGGATGCTTCAAGAGCTATTATGACTGTGATGAAAGAGGACCCAAGCATAACAAACAAGCAGATATTTAACGTTGGAAATAGCAAGCTTAACTTCATGATAAAGGATCTTGTTCCTTTGATACAATCATATTTTCCTGAATCCAAGATAGAGAAAGTTGAAAATAGCAAGGATAACAGGTCTTACAGAGTAAGCTTTAGAAAGTTTGAAAGAATATGTGGATTCCAGGCACTCTACGATATAGAGCATGGTGTTAGGGAAATAGAAAAGGCTTTCAAGGAAGGGGAACTAAAGGATATGGATGACCCGATATATTATAATCTTGAGGTTATGAAGAAACATATCAAGGAGCCACTAATAGAATATAGTGTAGCATCAAGCCCTAGATGGACAATAAACAACTTTTCAGTTGATGAGTAGTTAAATTAACATACAATTATTTATAAATCCTATTTTGCACCCATTTTTGCGTTATTTATCATGAAGGCCATTACTATAAAGAAGACAAAATCAGGCAGGAAGTATAAGACAATTGGAGTAATTCTTGCATATAATTGCGCTAAAATGCTTCCAAGAGCTTTGGAAAGAATTCCAATGGAAGAGCTGGATGATCTGATACTTATGGATGATGGTTCAAAAGATGGAACATACGAGGTAGCACAAAAATTAGGAATAAAGGCTTTTAGGCATGTGCCTAACAGAGGATATGGGGGCAACCTTAAGGCAGGAATAGAAAAGGCCTTGGAGATGGGAGCCGATTATATTGTAGAGATCCATGGAGATGGAGCACAGTTTAATCCTAAGTCCATTATATATGCAAGAAAGAATATGGATGAAGGAGCACAGCTTATACTTGGATCAAGATTCCAGCAGCCAGGAAAGGCCCTTGCAGATGGAATGCCCCTTATAAGATTCATTGCAAATAGATTCCTAAGTTTCTTTGATCGCATTGTTCTTGGCCTTCCTCTTACTGAATTTCATACAGGATTTAGAATTTATGGAAAAAAACTTTTGCATGTAGTTCCATACAAGGCTAACTCTAATGATTATTTATTCAGCTTTCAGATAATTGCCCAGGCTGCGTATTATAGAATGCCGGTTAGAGAGGTTCCTGTAGAGGCAGATTATAAAAGTGAACATACTTCACATTCTATAAAGGGTGCTTCTATATATGCTATTAAGACATTTGGAGTTCTTGGGCAGTTTGTCGCTGCAAGAATAGGAATACATTCAAAGATATTTTCTAAAAGAAAATGAATGAAATATTGTGTCGTGCGTGTGGTGAAGGAACTCTAAAAAGGTTCTTGGAACTGGGAGGTATGCCTCCTGTAAATGCTTTTCTAGATGAATCTGAAATACAAAAAGAGAAAAAGTATCCTTTAAACCTTGCATACTGTCCTAAATGCCTTCTTGTTCAGATTGAAGAGATAGTTCCACCTGAAGAGTTGTTTTCAAACTATCTTCATCTTTCTTCGGCGTCGGTTTCCAACATAAATCATCTTAAAGATGTAGCTGACACTTTAAACAAGAGATTTGACATAACCTCCGACACAAGCATCTTAGAGATAGGATCAAATGACGCTACTCTCTTAGGTTTCCTGAAACAACATACAGATAATCTTCTTGGGGTTGATCCTGCCAAGAATCTTGCGCAGCTAAGCAGGGAGAAAGGAATAGAAACTCTTACTGATTTCTTTAATACAAGAACTGCTGAAGAGATTGTAAAAACCCAGGGCCTTTTTGATATCATTGTAGCCTTGAATGTTATTCCTCATACTCCAGACGTTGTCGATCTATTAAGAGGAGTTAAAAAGACGCTTAGTCCAGATGGAACTCTAGTTATGGAGGGAGCATATGCTCTTGAAACCGTTCTTCAGGGAGAGTTTGATACAATTTATCATGAGCATGTTTATTCCTTTTCTCTACACTCTCTAATATCGACATTTGATAGAGCTGGACTGAAGATAGTTGATGTTGAGAAAATCCCAACCCAGGGAGGATCTCTAAGGATATTTGCCAAGAGGAAAGAGGATGCTGGAGAGCATTCTAAGGAAATGATCTCAATACTAGATGAGGAGAAGGAAAAGGGTCTTAACAACCGTGCTATTTATGACCAGGTTGAGAATAAGGTGAAGAACTTCAAGACACAACTTAAACAGATAATAGAAAATGAAAAGAGATCTTATGGAAAGCTAATTGCTCTTGGCTCTCCTGCGAGAGGGATAGTAATAACTAATTACTGCAAGATTGGAAAAGATGACATAGATTATATGATTGACGACACCCCATTAAAGCAGGGAAAGTATTCTCCAGGAATGCACGTTCCTATAAAATCATGGAATGCACTTGATAGAAATGAAAAAAGAACATTTTTGCTATTATCGTGGAACTATAAGGATCATCTTATAAAGAAACTTAAGGAAAATGTGGAATCCGCAAGAGTAATAATACCATTTCCAAAACTGGAGGTACAAGAAATTGGCTGACATCTCTCGCTTGCTTATTTGTGGTGGAGAGGGGTTAATTGGAAGAAACATTCCTTTTGGAATAAAAGTTTCTAGGCATGAACTTGACGTTCTAAAAAGAGACCACATTAAAAGGGCATTTGAAAAATACAATCCTTCTGGAATACTATATCTTGCCTCAGTAAACCTAAGAGATAGTGAGAAAGACCCAATGCATGCCTATAGAGTTAATGTTATTGGGATCAATAATATAGCCGAAGAAGCCACTGATGCAAAAATTCCGATGATAATAGTTTCAAGCGGCGCTGTTTTTAATGGATCTTTGCATGACAAATTCAATGAGGTGACCAATCCAGATCCTCAAAATATATATGGACAGACTAAGTATCTTGCAGAGATAGTAGCTCGCTGGTCCTCACCTGATAATCTTGTTGTAAGAACAGGGTGGCTTTTTGGAGGGCTTTCTACCAAAGATAGGAAGGGAGGATTTGATATAATGATAGAAAAAACATCTAAAGGAGAAGATGTTAAAGCAAGTTCAGACCAATATGGATCCCCAACATACAGCAAGGACTTCTTTTTAGCACTTAGAGAGTCTATTGAAAAAAATATGAGCGGAATAGTTCACATTGTAAATGATGGGGCTGCATCAGCTTTAGATATTGTAAATGAGGTTAAATCATTAACTGGGTCAAGATCAGTTATTACGCCTGCAAGTGCCAGAGATATTCCAGGCCCTAAACGATCTGCTTCAGAAGCTATGGTTTCGAATGTTTTTTACCTAAGATCTTGGAAGGAAGCGCTGAGAGAATATCTTAATGTTTGATCTTGTAAAGAATGTAAATTACATATATTGGTGAGAGTGCTGCTAGCGCAATCAATAGGTATAATACAGTATAGGCTATAAAGTTCAAAAGATCTCCGGATGCTCCATCTACTATGTAATAGTCAAATGCCTTCTCAGGATTTTTATTTCTTGGAATCTCATAAAAGAAGAAGTTGTGATTTTGCTGAGCAAGATATATTATCTGGGGATTGAGAGCAACATACGTGTCATATACTATATATTGGTCCAACTTAGAGGAATCGTATTCCTGACTGTCTTTGCCTCCTCCTTTTATTGCGAAAGAGTTCTTTGAAAGGTTCTTGAAAGTGTCAACAAGCATCTCCATAGAGCTGTTTACATCAGGGCTGTCTTTTATGTTTCCCCATCCGCAATCATCAATTGCACATTCAACAAAATATGTATGGACAGATGCCGCCGTGCCATTAAGGCTGTTAAGATATTGAATAGCGCTAGAGAGAATACTTGCATCT
Source organism: Candidatus Pacearchaeota archaeon (assembly GCA_019662115.1). GTDB lineage: Archaea > Nanobdellota > Nanobdellia > Pacearchaeales > GW2011-AR1 > JAIFVW01. The sequence continues at coordinate 16,246 of JAIFVW010000005.1, read as the reverse complement.
AAATATGCTTTATCGTTGAACATCCATGCGGTGTTTCCTCTGTATATTCTAGAGTCGACTATCACAAGGTCAGTGTCCTTTATATTTGATATTGCAAAATCCCTTAATTTCTCTGTTGCGCTCTTGCTTGATAGAACGTCCCACATATGATAAATATTGAAAATCGCTATAGCTATAAGAATCACTATAACTGTATTTTTCACATGCCTTGCGCTGATTTTCCTTGCAATTAAAGGTATGACTGGAGCTCCAATCATGGCAAAAATAGCTACGAAATATGTATAATGCGTATTGAGAAGAATGGATGCGGCGATAGCTATAAGAGAGAATCCAAACAATGTCAATATAAACGCCTTCTCAAATGCATTTTTCTTTATTTCCCTTATAAAAATAATTAGCCCTAGGATGAAAAGTATGAAAAGGATTAATTCATCTTTTATGAAATAGTCGAATAATATTACCTTGAGATTGCCTGGAAGCTGCCCTATAGGGAAGCCAGATCCGTGAGCCAGTCCTGAGCCTTGATAGACTTGAGTATTTACCCCTAAGTACATTGCAAATGGAAGATCAAGTATTCCCTTTGACTTGTAAAGGAAGTAATTGTACGCCAGCAATGGAATTAGTGAAATAAGTATTATGATAAAGAAGTAAACTGCATTCTTAATGCTCTTTTTGAACAATTTATTGTCTTTTCTATTGTTGTAGATATTGATCAGGACAAAGAGTGAAAATACTATGATAAAGACTCCTGATATTATTTTTATCAATATACCTATCCCAAGGAACAAGGCACTTAATGGAGTAATATATCCCTTTGTCCTGTAATCCCGAAGGAACAAATACGTCGCTAAAAGGATAAAAAACAATAAGGACTCGTCCATATATATCCTAGCCCACATTATCTGAAAAGGGGATATTGCAAACAAGAATGCGGCCACCAGAGAAACCTTCTTGTCAAAAAATAAATGTGAAACAAGATAGACAAGAAGTATTGAAAAAGATCCAAATAATAATGAAAGTCCTCTTCCACTCCATAGATGAACACCAAATATTCTGTATGATATGTCAGTTAAGTAAAACCAGATTGGGCCCTGAGTAATTGTGCTTAGAGGACGCAGTGTTGATATACCAAGAGCATGGCTTCCATGAACCATTTCGTCAGCCACAGGAGAATTATTCATAACTGCTATAAATCTTAGAATGAATCCAAAGATAAATATCAAAATAAGCCATCTTCTTTCATCATCTGAAAAAATGAAATCTATAAAAGAGTTTAGATAGTTTGAAGTTTCTTTTTTTTGCTCTTCAGCCATCGGCAAGGCAAGTATTGTTCGTATATAAAGTTGCCTGCATAAGATGATTAGTAACAAATAAAAACATACTTTCTCTCTAATAGAATGCAAAAAAAGACTTCGTCAAATGTTGACAGTTCTCTAAAATTACTCGCAAAATCATCATTTGTTGTGTTGATAGGAGTAGTCTTATCAAAGCTATTATCTTATATTTACAGGATTATAATTGCACGGCAGTTTGGTCCACAAGAATACGGCCTATTTTCCCTGGCCGTTGCAGTGCTTGGCATATTTATCACTGTTGCCACTTTTGGATTCAATGAAGGAATTGTAAGGTATGTAGCAATCTATAGGGCAAATAAGGAAAATAAGAAAATTTCCTACCTTAGATACTGGTCTCTGGCAACCACAGCAGTAAGCTCCATAATTGCGGGAATTTTGCTTTATGTTTTTGCAGATAGTATTGCTCTTGGGATCTTTCATTCCTCAGTCTTAATAATTTATCTTAAGGTTTTCAGTATTGCTCTTCCTCTTTCAATATTAGGAAACATATTTCTTGATTTTCTAAGAGCCTATGAAAAGATAGGATGGTATTCTTTTATATTTAATATTCTTCAAAATGTTGTAAAAGTGATCGCCATACTGCTATTATTGGTAATAAGCGTTTCAAGCAGTGCGATCATCTATTCTTATGTTCTTTCCATAGTTGCAATACTTATTGCATCTTATTTTGCATGTAAGGCTTATCTTCCAGAAATATTCTTCAAAGAATTCCCTGAAAAGAATCAAAGAAAGAGGCTTCGAGCTGAATTTCTTTCCTATTCTGGTCCTATGCTCTTTTTTGGCGTAGTTTATATGGCTTTTTACTGGGTAGACTCATTCATGCTTGGATACTTCAAGAGCCCAGCAGAAGTTGGACTCTACAACGCGGCGCTCCCTTTGGCAATGCTTCTAAATATAGTACCGGATCTTTTCATGCAGCTCTTCTTCCCTCTTATTACCAAAGAATATGCAAGGAAAAACTATGAGGTTATTAAGGAGCTAAGTAAGCAGGTTTCTAAATGGATTCTTATGATAAACCTTCCTTTGGTAATATTTATCATTGTCTTTCCAGAAAGGACAATTTTAGCAATTTGGGGAAGTGAATATATTAAGGCCTCAACTGCACTTCAAATACTTACTCTTGGAACCCTCATTACTGCTCTCACAGCTGTATCAAACCGACTTATTTACACGCTAGGGAAGTCTAGAACAATACTTACCAATGGCATAGTCGCCTGGATAATAAACATAATTCTTGATATAGCATTAATTCCTAGGCCTAGAATAGGGTCTATTGATAATAGTTTAGGAATTAATGGAGCTGCAATAGCGACATTGATTTCAGTTAGTGTCTTTAGCCTTTTGTTTGTAATAGAGGCATACAAGAATACCGGAATATTTCCATTGCGAAGAAAGATGATCAATATCTTGGCCGCTGGACTTGTATGTGCCATTGCAGTCATATTTATTCATGGTAAAATCAGCATTAATATAATTAACTCGGTTTTGATAGCGATAGTACTTTGTGTTATTTATGTAGGCATTCTTTTTGCCACTAAGTCTTTGGATAGGCATGATTGGGAAATTGTTAGGGCTATTAAGAGAAAGATTATTTCAAGTTAGGTTTATATATGGTAGAGTACAGGAAAAACAATGGACTTTCTCCATAAGATCTTCCTAGCAGCACAGGACCTATACATAAGGTTTAATTCTTATATATCTCCAAGCATGATACATAATTTTGAGAAGCATGACGTTCTCAAGAAATTCTTATTCTATAAGGAAATTGAGGGAGTAAAGGGAGACTATCTTGAATTTGGCGTCTATGAAGGAACAAGCCTGAAGGGAGCTGCAACTTACTGGAGAAAAATAGGAAAAACCCCTATGAAGTTCTATGGATTTGACTCTTTTGAAGGAATGAAGCCTGAGAAAGGAGATGAACACCCATTTTATACCTCCTTTGACTTCTCAACAAAGTTTTCTGTAATAAGGAATAGGTTTAAGGAATTTCCAGAGGTAAAGCTAGTAAAAGGTTTTTTCCAGGAAACGCTGAAAAAGGGAGCTAAAGCACATGGTATATCCAAAGCTGCAATTGTCATGATGGATTGCGATCTCTACTCTTCCTCAAAAGAGGCATTTAACTTTCTAAAGCCGATTATTGGTAAGGGAACTGTATTGATACTTGATGATTATTTCAATTATGCTGGGGACAAGAAAAAGGGAGTAAGAGCTGCATTTGAAGAATTTACCAAAACGCAGAAGATTACATATGAAGAGATAACAAGATATGGTGTTGGCGGAATTGTTTTTGTGATCACTTCGTAGATTAGTACAACAATCTTTTTAAGTCGGGTCTGAGCCTATAAATCATGGTATTTCGAGGTAATTTAAGGACATTGCACTTCTGGTATTATCGATTTAGATATCTTCTAAACTATATTGCTATAGGCTTCTTCTCTGTACTTCTTGAAATTATTATAGTAAATCAGCTTGCTGCTCGTACAGTGCCTTTATTGCTTAGAATCGGGATTGGATTTGCTGGAGGAGTATTATTGAGCTTTTTCCTAAATGCGAAGCTTAATTTTAAGGTTCCTTCTTCCAAGAACGCAAGAACATTTGGATTATTCTTAATTATTTCTACTATTGCACTTGTTCTTAATCTAGTACTAATTAAGGCTCTAGCCCAAAGCCTTCCTTTTAGTTATTCTACCTTAAGATTCATTACAGCCGGAATGGTATTTATGGCCAGTTATGCCACTCACAGAAAAATCACATTTGATTTCGTTAAAAGAGTAGGAGTTGCAGTTTATCTAAACAAAGAGGAGTCAGTTGAAAAGATATATGAAAAAATAAAGAACTATGCTGATTTCATACATATTGATATTATCGACTCTACAATCAAGAAGGATGCATCTCCTGTTGACCTCTCTGTTATGGATCGAATTGACACAGTATGGAGGATTCAAAAGATGATACATATAATGTCAAAAACTCCTACTCTATGGATAGAACAGATCCATAATAAAGTCGATACCATTATTGTTCATCCTAATCTAAATGAACCTCTTTCAGATGTAATTGATTTGATTGAGAAATATGGGAAGAAAGCAGGCATTGCATTAACAATGCAGGATGATATAAACTCAATAGAGCCCTATCTTAGCAAACTTTCATTTGTACAGGTAATGGGGATAAGAGAGATTGGAAAGTCTGGACAGCTCTTTGATCCTAGATCTTTGGAATTATTAAAAGAAGTAAGAAAGCTGCAGAAAAATCATAATTTCGACATCATTTTTGATGGAGGGGTAAAGCCAACCAATATAGGAAGGATTGATGCCAACTATATTGTTTCCTCTTCTGGTATTCTTGCATCACATGATCCTGTAGAATCCTTTATGGAGTTAAAGACAAGCGCAAGGTATAGTGACATTAGCAAGAGATTAAGGCATGATATATTGTATTATATTCCTACAACTCTTGATTCATTTACATTTATTGAATCTGGATCTATTGTTGGGTCATTTGCGACAGGAAAGAAGCTTAAAGGAATTAATGATATAGATGTAGTAATTATTGTAGACAAATTGACAAGAGAGAAGTTTGATAGCATTGTTGAAAGATTTGAATCACATAGGCAATATCTCGAATCTACATATGGATATCAGGTTGTAGTTAACACCACTTTTGGACCTCTTAAATTTCCTAAGGATAGAATCGTATTTCATCTAATGATTTATGATATTGAGTCCCATAAACAGCATGTCATGAAAAGTCCCTTTACTTGTTTTGGATGGGAAAGCTCTAAAATCTACTTCAAAAAGCCATTGGCGAGCATTTATCCAGTTTTACGCCTTGAACCAGAGAATTTCATTAATTCAAGAAGAGGAGTTCAGGAACTATCAAATGAGATATCTAAAGAGCATACCTCCTACAGAAGATATGAGTTCAAGGGAAAGAATGTTGAGGAAATAAAGGAGTATAAGAAAATGGAGGATTATGACAGAGTTGAAAGGGCATATCAAGTAATCAAGTTTACAATGTCTAATTTTGTCAAGTTATATTATAAGAGCAATCACCACTATGAGGTAAAAGAGCTATTCAAGAAGTATTTTACGCTTTTTCCAAAAAATCAGGATAAACACAGAAGTTTTGCTTCTATTCTTTTAAAGGCAAAGAGGGAGAGAAGAAAGCTTAAGCAGGAATATCTGACGAAGAATGTACAAGCATTTCTTCAAGACTTCGAAGAGCAATTCAAGAAGATGTTTTATGATGATTCTACAGAAATAGTACTTTTAAGGCATGCCAAAACTGCAAAAAACAAGCCAGGAGTGTTTTTAGGGCAGGGAAGGGATCCTTCAATTATCGCTCTATCTAAAGGAGAGGCAAAGAAACTGCAGACTATTAGAGCAGACAAGGTTTATTCTTCACCTATGAGGAGAGCTAAGGATACTGCCTCTCTAATCAGCAATGAAATAACTTATGATGATAGATTGAAGGAACAGAAGTATGGAGATGCGGAAGGAAAGGACATTAACTATCTTATAGAAAATCATCCTAAAATTATCGAGGCATGGAAGAGAGAAGAAGATGCTCATTTTCCAGATGGGGAGAATAATCAAGAGGTTCTAAAGAGATTCCTAGATTTTCTTAAAGAAACACCTTCCATACCTGGAAAAAGCATTCTTGTTTCAACACATAATGTTCCAATTCGCAACTTTATAGGATGGTATCTCGGCATACCTCAAAGCAAATGGCATATGATCAAGATTAGCCATAACGAGCCAATTAAGTTTGTAATGACTAAAGATAGAAAACTTTATATCAACGCCTCTCTCGATAACTATCGTGAGCTGATGATTAATGGAAATTGAGCATTTTTTTATTGCATTGATTCCAGATGAAGGAATGCAGAAAAGAATTCTTGCTGAAAAGAAGATAGTCTATAAGATTGCAGGAGATCAGAAGTACCTTACTCATCATCCCCATTCAACATTAATTGTAACATCATTTGAAAAAAATAAAGTAAATGAAGTTCTCTCTATTATCAAAAGCATTGCATCTTTAACACCTAAGATTTCCATTTCACTTGATCACAAGAATGTCTTTTATGATGATGCCTTAACAGAAGGCCATACTTTTACCTATGGTTTTTCCAAGCCTGACAGCGATAGGTTGCGCGAGTTACAATTGAAGGTGATTGCAAGAATTAAAAGCTTGAATAAAAATATACTCTTCAATGAGCAATCAGAGGCATATTCAAAATTCTCTGCAGAACAAAAGGATAATATCAATAAATATGGTTTCCCTTATATCGGAAAAGGATGGATCCCTCATATTACAATCTCCTCTATAGATAAAAACAAATTTGAATCCGTTTCCAGAGAGATAGGCAAAAATGTAGGGGAAAGGTTCTTTTTTGACTCACTTGCCCTTTATAGAAAGTCTTCCCTGGATTCTAATATTCCTGTTTTGGTAAAATCCTTTCCTTTAACGGGTAAGCTTTATAAAGCATAGACAGGATACGTAAATATGGCAAATCTCGTTACAATGGCGGGAAGAGGAAAACGATTTTCTGAAGCTGGATATATACTCCCTAAACCTCTTATCCCCATTGATGGAGATCCTATGATATGGAAAGTAATAGACTGCTTGCCAGAGAGCGATACATGGATTTTTGTTGTTCGACAGGAGCATATTGATGAATTTCACATTCACAAGGCAATAAAAGAGAAAATTCCTAATGCAATAATAACTGTAGATAAAGATCTTCTTGGAGGAGCAAGCATATTCTGTGCAGAACAATATATTAAAGATGATGATGAAGTATTTATTGCTGGATGTGACATGGGTTTTGTTTATGATGAAAATAAATACGAATCTTTGAAGAAAGATCCAAAATACGACTGTATTTTATGGACGTTTACAAAAGACCAGCGTATTTCTGCAAACCCTAAAGCGTGGGGATATGCCGTTCTTGATCATGATGGAAAGACAATAAAGGATATGAGCGTCAAAGTTCCAATTTCTGACAATCCCTTTAATGATCACGTTGTGGCTGCAACCTTCTGGATCCGTTCCAAGAAAATCCTTTATGACGGAATTAGAAAAATGATGAGTGATAACATAAAGACAAACAATGAATATTACCTTGACAATTTGCCTTTAGCCTTAAATTTGCTTGGCAAGAAAAGCTGCATTTTTGATGTGGATCTTCTAGTTGGATGGGGAACGCCTCAAGAATTTCATGAATTTGAAAAGATTTCCTATTTCTATAAATTAGGAGATTTAAACAAAATAAATATGAGCAAGCACGAACAAGCTCTCTGGAACAAATACTTTGAAAACTATTCCTAAAATCTCTATTGTGCTACCTGTATTCAATGAGGAGAAGAATATTAAATTAATTGTTGAAAAATATTCAGAGATAGCCAAAAAAATTGATATTGAGGTTATTTTTGTAGAAGATTCAGGAAGCCAGGACAAAACAAGAGATGAACTTGCAAAATACGCTAAAAAGAATAGATTCATGAAAAATCTCTTTACTACCCAGAGAGGTTATGGTATTTCCATATATAATGGTCTAAAGGAATCCAAGGGAGAGTTTCTTTGCTGGACTCATGCTGATCTTCAGACTGATCCACAAGATACTATTAAAGCATATAATTTAATGAAAAATAGCAAAAACCCACAGAAGACATATGTTAAAGGCAAAAGATACGGAAGACCAATACTAGACACTCTAATCAATACTCTTGGAATGTCTATCTTTGAAACTTTTGTCCTTGGGCAAAAACTGTATGATATAAACGCCCAACCTAACCTGTTCCATCATTCTTTCCTTAAACTTATGAGAGATCCTCCACACGACTTTTCATTCGATCTGTATTCTTATTATCTTGCAAGAAAAAATGGCTATGAAATTAAGAGATTACCTGTGTTTTTTGGGAAAAGGATTCATGGTAAAAGTGCATGGAATACTGGAATGAAAGCCAGATTTAAATTTATCAAAAGAACAATCAAGTTTACATTTGAATTGAAAAAGAAGCTTAAGCAATAGTCACTACTCTTTTATATGAAAATCTAAAGAAAGCCTTTAATAGGATCAGCAATCCTCATTTTTATGATTTTAAAGGAGTTGAGATTCGATGTCATGAGGGCGAATAAAGAGATCGTTCGCCTTGGGCTTGTAGGAAGAGAAGAGGCATCACTTACTCTAGGAAATGTAAGTGGTATTGACAAAAGCAGGTCATGTGTGGCCATTAAGCCAAGCGGCGTTCCTTATCCTTCTCTAACCCCTCAGGATGTTGTTGTGGTCAATATACAAGGGTATCCTTTAGAGGGAGCAAGAAAACCTAGTGTTGATACTCCAATTCACCTGGAAATTTATAGGAATTTCAAGGATGTTTGTGCAATTGTACATGCACATGCTAATTATTCTTCGAGCTTTGCACAGGCGGGAGTTCCTATTGATTGTTTGGGAACTACTCATGCAGACTACTTTTACGGACCTATTCCAGTCGTTCCTGTATTGAAGAAAGAGCTTGTGGAAAAAGACTATGAGGCTAACTTGGGAAAAGCAATTGTGGAAACATTCAAGAAAAACAATATCAATCCTTTGGAAGTTCCAGCATGCCTTTTACAGCATCATGGGCTTTTTGCATGGGGAAGAACATTATCGGAAGCACTAAGGAACGCGGTAGCTCTTGAAAAAGTTGCTGAAATGAATTTCATAACACTTGGGCTTAATTCGAAAATCAAGCCTATTCCGTCATATCTCCATGACAAGCATTATCTAAGAAAACATGGCGGAAAAGCCTACTACGGGCAGTAATAAAGCTTAAATAAGTCTAGTTGTAGCCGATAAAGTGATAATCCGACATCGAATCAATACGATTGAAGGTTTGAGGAAAGTTCCCTCTCAATACGGAGTTGAAATTGATATTAGGGGATATGGAGATAAGATGCTGTTAAATCACGATCCTATTGATAAGCCCTCAAAGTATGATGGGCTTGAAGACTATTTGAGAGAATTCCATCATGCATTTATCATATTCAACGTCAAGGAAGCTGGATATGAAAGTAGGATTATAGATTTAGCAAATAAACACAATATCGGGAACTATTTCTTGCTTGATGTCGAATTTCCTTACATTTATAGAGCTACACGAAAAGAAGGAGTAAGAAAGATTGCCGTGCGTTACAGTGAGGCAGAGCCAATTGAGATGGTAGAAGCTCAGATAAAAGATGCCAAGCCATTACTTGATTGGGTATGGATCGACACAAATACTGTTCTACCTCTTACACATGATATTGTAAATCGATTAAAGCCGTTTAAGACCTGTCTTGTATGCCCTGAAAGATGGGGAAGGCCTCAAGACATTCCACGATACATAGAATACATAAAGGAACTAGGGTTCAAGCTTGATGCTGTCATGACTGATGAAAAGTTCGTTCCTTTGTGGGAAAATTCTGGCATTGTTAAGTGAAAATGAACAAAAATACCTATATTATAATTGGAATAGTAATAGTTTGTGCCTTATTTGGATTGATAGAGTATGTTCATCCTTACAACTTTACCAAAGATGATAACCTTGCACAATTCCTTCCTATAACTCTTGAAGGGATGAAACAACTCTTCCATGGCAGTTTTCCTCTCTTAAACTTTCATCAGTATACGGGATCAAGGATTTTTGAGGTTGGAACTTATGCTGTTCTTTATCCTCCAATGATTCTTTCTTACTTTTTAGCACATTATGTCTTTCACAACGACTTTTTACTTTTTGAGATATTCGTTCTATTGCACCTTGTTGCTGGATTTGTTGCCACGTTTTATTTTCTTATTCCAAAGACCAAGAATAGCCTCATTTCCTTCCTAGCTGGAATTGCATTCGTTTTTTCTGGATATGTTTTAATTGCAAGTGCCAGCTGGTATTATGTTATTCCTGGTGTTGTATTTATGCCATTGATTTTCCTGCTACATGATAAGCTAAATAAAAAAGGCCTGAAGTTTACTATTTGGCTTGGGATTACTAGGGGAATTTACTTCTATGCGGGGAACGCACAATATTTTGCATTTGCATGTCTTTTTGAATTGTTGTATGGATGGCTGACATTATATCAGAACAAGTGGAAAAAGAGTGGAAGTCATATAGAAAAATATATTATTTCATTAGTCATAACTCTCATCATTGCGGGGCCTCTTTTGATTTCTCAATTATATGTTATAAGAGATTCTGCAAGGGGAAATAATGGGATAATCAACTATGCACTAAGCCTGCCTGCGTTTCCACATGAATTTGTTCTTGGTTCACTATTTGTATACCCTTTTGTTAAAAGTTCAAATGTATTCTCATACTCCTCTCCCGCATTTATTCATATTTATTATGCTGGAACACTTTTTTTCTTATTATTCTTAGCCGGATTATTTAATTCATTCAAAATATATGGAGGAAAATCTCTTAGAAAGGCTCATCCCTTATTATGGCTGGGTATTTTGGCAATAATATTGAGTTTCGGATACATAGGCCTTATTTATCTTATAGGAGCATTCCTTCCTATTATAAAGAATTTTACATCTTCATTCAAAATAACCTTCTTTGTTCACTTCTTTGTAATCTCTTATGGAGCAATTGCTGCATCTCCTCTGCTTGAAAAAATAAAAAGCAAAACGGTTATTGGAGTTTTTTTAACCTTCTTTGCACTTCTTATTGTCTATCATATAATAGTAAGCACATCAGTTGCATGGGCCTATTATGGAGACAGCATTCCTTTAGGTAAATTGCCATACAATATATCTGAAGGCAGAGTTATAAGCGTCTTTACAAACAGCTCTGTAAATCCCCAGAGAATCAAGTTTTCCACCCCAACATCTAACTTTCCTGAAGCGCCGCTATTATCTCAGGACTTCGCGACTTATTATGGGATAGATAGTATTGGAGGATATGAACCGTTTAGTGACAAATTAACTGGTGAAAACATTCCGGTTGCAAGGTTTGGTGTTTCTGATATCAAGCTGAATATTTCCCGCATTGCAGAATATGGGGTGAAGTATATCATTATACCTAGAGATAGTTTGCCTTCACATCCAGAGCTTTCTAATCTAACCAAATTGTATCAGGATAAAGTACTGGTTCTTCTTGTTCCAGGATCAAGAAGCTATGTTTTCTCAGATTCAGCTATTCCCTATAAGATGATTGATAGTGGAGTTACATTTAATACTAGTTTTTCCTCCAGCAATAATATTACCCTTAATTTTCTCTTTAAGCCCGGATATTATGCAAGAGTTGATGGCAATAGAGCCTTAATTACTAACGATAGTTTAGGCAGAATGAAACTATTTATTCCAGCAGGAAGTCATACAGTTAGATTATCATATTGGCCTAGTGGAATAAGTGTTGGAATTGTATTTTCCCTTGGGTTGTTATTACTATTGATAGTTTTTGTTAGAATTAAGAACAAAATTTATGAAATGCTTCTACCAATTGGATCCCGAATATCAAGACTAAAGTTTCCTAGGAGAAGGTATATCGTTCTTGGATTAATTATCTTAATTGCTACCTTAATGATTGTTGGGTTTATCTTGTTCATTCGGCCTGGAAATGTAGAAGATCTTGTAAACGGGAGAACTCATCTCTATACCCATATTTCAAGTCTTTCGGTCAATCCATTTATCGGATCACTTATTCTAGATAATGTAAATGTTTCATCCCCTTCCAATAAGTCATCATTAACAGCAGAGAAAATTAACTTATTTATCAGTTATTATTCCTCTTTCAAAGAATCATTAAAGGCAAAACGTCCGGTTATGGTTTTCAGAGAGATTTCAGGAGAAAATGTCGCTTTTGCATTCACACCAAGCGAAACGAACGAGAGCTGTACATCTCCCCTATACATCACTCGCCCCATTTACATGAATCAAACACAAATATTTACTATTGAGAAAATTTCCCTGACCTCTCAATTGACTGTGCCTAATCGTGCCTCAGTCAGGATTATTCCATCTTCCTTAAAAGATAAACAAGGAAAAAGTCTCTATATGTATGGAGAAATTGCTATCAAAAAAGATGTAAGTGGAAATATTTCCATAATGGGCAATGAATCATCAGAAAATGTCAGCACATGCATTATTCTTCCTCTTAATATTCCTCATCCTTTTTACTCCAGCTAGCGAGTATTTTTTCCTTGGTATACCTTTTGTACTATTCCAGATAGGGTTCCCCAGTATCTCACAGCCATAAATATGATCATCCAGGGTATGAGACTTCTCAGATTTCTATTTTTATACGATTTGCGAACAGAGAGAAATAAGACTGCAAAGGGCAAGGCAAGAACTAAAAAAAGAGGAAGAATATAATTTAGAAATGAAAATGGATAGGATATTAGCCTAAGAGACGAACCTATCCATTTACTTTGGCGATAGACTTCTCTTAGACTTTCTGGGTTCCTATGATAACATATTGCTTCTGGAACAGCTTTAGGCTTTAAATGATATTTTAACCAGAGAGTTTGATCATCTGCATATCCATATTTTGGATCAAAGCCACCCTTCTCTTGAAAGATTTTTTTCCTTATTGCTCTAAATATTACATGTAAATCTTTTGGATCTGATCGAACTTTTCCCCAAAGCGCAGCCCATCTGTTTGACAGATTAGTTGCAAATTCATAACCATGGCTAGTTCCTATCAATTTCTTTTCTTTTTTCAAGGGATTTAGCAACTCTTTTAGATAATCTTTATCAAAAGTCATGTCAGCATCTACAAATACAAGAATCTCTCCTTTTGCATTTGAAGCTCCAAGATTTCTTGATGCTCCAGGACCTTTATGCGTGCCCTGAAGCAGCCTTACGCCCTTGAAAGCTTTTACTATATCTCTTGTCCTGTCTGTTGAACCATCATCAACAACAATTATCTCAAAGTCTTTGTAAGATTGTTCTTTCAGGGAAGAAAGAGCTTTTTTGATATATCTTTCTTCATTATAAGCAGGAATGACAACTGAAGCATACACCATCTACTCTATCCCTGATATTTTTTCTGGTTCATCACTTGTCTTTACCTTTTTGTAATTCAACAATGCATGATATAATGATATAGTGTAGAAGACTAGGCGTTTAGGAAAGGTCCAGTGAATAATAGTATTTCTAAATGATATAGGAGAGGTAGTTATTCTTCTAGTGAAAAGTGCTCTTGACAACTGGCGGAGAGCCATCCCTAACTTTTCTCCAATCGATCCATAACGGAATGAATAAATCATCATTCCTTCGCTCTGGTGCCTGTAAATATAGTCTTTAGCAGGAGATAGCCCAGAAGCACTTCCAATATGAACTGAGTGAGACTTTCCGTTATAAATTATCTTGAATCCTGCTTTCCTTGCCCTGAAACAGAAATCTAGATCATTAGGGCCATAAAAGAAATTTTCATCATAAAATCCTATTTTTTCTATTACTGCCCGGCTGATAACCATCGCAGGCCCGACAAAAGCTTCAACTTCCTTAACAAAGTCATATTTGCCTGTATCTTTTTTATATGAGGCATCTGCTCCCACATAAGGGGTCTGCAGTCTTCCATCAGGAAAAGTATGCTTTCCGCTTCCAAGTCCATTTTTAGGAGACTTTACAAGCTCATTCATAATGAGATCAAGCCATTGTGGCTGCACCGTGACAATATCATTATCCATAACACAGATGTAATCTGCCTTCATTTTCTTCATAGCATATTTCCAGCCGACATTTGTGCCCTCTGTGTAACCGTAGTTTCTCTTAAGTTTGATAACTGCCATTTTAGGATTAATCTTTTTGAGGTATTCAACGCTTCCATCTGTGGACCCATTATCTATAAGAATTACCTTGTAATTTTTGTAAGTTGTCTTTTTTAAAGAGTTTAGACACTCAGCAGTCATTTCTTTCTTGTTCCAATTGACTATTATAATTCCTACTAATGGCTGTTTTCTTAAACTCTTCATTTTACAACTTTTAGTTTAACTTCTAAGACTTGAGAGGGAAATATGTATGCAAAGAATCTCTCGTAGAATTTTTGGCTAAGATTAACTAGTGGATTAAAGATCTTAAGAAAACTATTATTGCTATAGATTATAGTCCTTTTAATTATCTTGAAGTTTATTTTTGAAGATTTGTCGAAATAGTTGCCTAATTTTCCGCGCTCAAAAAAATCGAAGGTGGCTGCTGCAAAAAAATGTTTGTGGGTGGGGTCTTTTACCATATTAAGACTGCTAAAATAGGGAACTCCTATGTCGATTACAGCTCCAGGCTTAGATATCCTCCAGACTTCTTCCATAGTTTTTACTACATCATTGACATGCTCAAGAACATGGCTTATTATGACTTCTTTGAATGTATTGTCCTTAAATGGTAAAGGAGTCTTATTTATGTCCCATACCTTGTCAACGCCCTTGAATTTGTAGCTATCGAGATTTATGTATCCAGGCCGAATGTCTGTTCCGCATCCAAGATTGAGCTTTTCAACCATTGCCTAAAAAACGAAGGTAACTTTTTAAATATGATTGTCCCAAGAAAAGCATGAAAATTGGCTTCTTGATCACTTATTTTTACCCTAAAACTGGTGGGGCCGAAAACAACTGCTATTTCCTTGCAAGGGAGCTTGCGAAAAGGCATGAAGTCCACGTTTTCTGCTCTGGAGATAAAGAATCAGATGATGTTATTGATGGAATTCATGTTCATAGGAGCAAGGAATTATTCAGGATAAAATACTATCTTGGGTTTTATCCTTCCATTACAAGAAAGCTGCAAGAGCATAGGCTCGATATTCTCCATGTACATGGCATTGGATTCATCCAGCATGACCTTGCTGTAAGGAAATTAAAGAGAAAGTTTCCTAACACAAAGATTGTATGTACTCCTCATGGCCCCTTCATGGCCTTAGGAAAATACAACTTACTTGGAATGTTGTTTAAAAAATTATATACTCCATTCATAAGAAGCTCATTGAAATATTATGATACTATAATTCAGGTCAATCCATATCAACATACGTGGATGAGGAAAGATTATAATATCCCAAGAAATAAGATAAAATTCTTGCCTAATGGAATAAGTGAAGACATGTTTAAGAATTCCAGGAAAAAATACAGATTCAATAAATTCGTCATCTCATATTTAGGGAGGATACAGGAGTATAAGGGATTGGATCAAGTCATAAAGGTTCTTCCTCAGCTGAAAGATGTTTTATTCATAATGATAGGAAAAGATTCCGGAGACAGAGAAAGACTGGCTAAAATTGCAAAAGAACTGAAGGTCGAAAAGCAGATAAGATTTACAGGAGAGGTTTCTGAAGATGAAAAGAAAGCTTTGCTTGATGCTTCTGAGATTTTTGTTTTCCCCAGCCAATGGGAGGCATTTGGAATTGTTGTACTTGAGGCTATGGCGAGAAAAAATGCAATTGTCTCTACAAAGACAGAGGGGGGAAGATATCTAGTTAATGAAGAGGAAAATGGATATCTATTCAATTATAATGATGAGAAAGCTTTGCTTGATAATTTAAGAAAGATTATTGACAATAACAAATTACGCAGGAAAATGCAAGAAAATAATCATAAGAAAGCGAAGGAATTCTTATGGAAAGATATCGCTAAGCAGCTTGAAGAGATTTATCATAAACATTAGGAATTTGCCAGTCAAATTTATTCATGTATTCCTCGAGACACACTCTCCAGTCCCTGCTAAGGTTTATTCCAAGTGATTTTAAATTTGAGTTGATAAGCTTCTCAGACCTTGGACGTGGGGCATAATAATCCTTTTTGAAATGCGTAGAATCTACTTTATTTAGGGAGATATTACTCTCAAGACCGTTTATCTCTAAAATTGCCTTTGCTACATCAAACCTGCTTCCTCCTCCTTCACATGAAGCGTGATATATCCCGTATTTTCCTTTATCAATAAC
>JAIFVW010000046.1 GCA_019662115.1 Candidatus Pacearchaeota archaeon | reverse complement strand
TTGGAGGATCATGCTGCAGAAGTCGACGATGAAATTGAATCATCTCTTAAGAGGTTTGAGAATGAAAAAATTCCTATAAAAGGAGGATATTTTTGGGAATTTGCTCCACACTTTAGACTCAATTCAGTTATTAGCACGATCTTGAGCGTGAATAATCCTCACACTACTTATGTTATTATTTCTTCGCAAGATAGGAATTATCATCTCTCTGCTCGAAGGAGTGACAAAAAAGAAGACATGAATATATTGGTGAAAAAGCTTCTTGAAGGATTAGAAAGTTCTGATGGTGGCGGCCATGTGGGGGCTGCTGGAGGGCATTTTCTGCCAAAAGACAAAGAAGAATTCAAGAAAAGATTGGGTATTGTTTAACATTCTAGAGTAACAGCAGCGATTTTAACTATATTGTTCGGCACAGTCAAATATTTAAATAGAATTTTTCTTCTTAGGGGAACAAAATAATGAAAGGAGGTATACAAAAAAGTAAATGGTGCTAGATTTTGCAAAGGAAGCCTTACAGAATGTTGCAACACATAGTATTAATTTTGATGAACTTAGAGCTGGAAAGGCAAACATCAAGGTTTTTGGATGTGGTGGAGCAGGATGTAACACAATAACTTGGCTTTTCAACAAAGGCATTAACGGAGCAACTATCTATGGCTGTAATACAGACGCATTACATCTTAGTATCACTAAGGCTGATGAGAAGATTCTGATCGGAAAAGAATTAACTCGAGGACTTGGCTGTGGCGGATATCCTACAAAAGGAAGAGAGGCTGCAAAAGAGTCACTTTCTGAATTGAAGAAGGCTGCAAGTGCTGCTGACATGGTTTTCGTCATTGCAGGTATGGGTGGAGGAACTGGAACTGGAGCTGTACCGGTTGTTGCACAACTGGCTAAAGAATCAGGAGCAGTAGTAATCGGAGTTGTAACCATGCCATTCGAGTGCGAAAAAGCTCGACATGACAAGGCTGAATTCGGATTGCAGGAGCTAACCGAGGTTGCTGACACTGTTATCATAATCGATAACAACAGATTAGTTGACATAGCTGGTAACTTACCTATGGAGCAGGCTTTCGCAGTAGCAAACGAACTAGTCAGTACAATGATCAAAGGCATAGTGGAAACTATTACCTTGCCATCATTGATTAACTTAGACTATGCTGACGTTTCAGCTATTATGAAGAACGGCGAAGTAGCAGTTATCGGAGTCGGAGAGTCTGACACAACCGCAAGAGTTGAAGAGGCTGTTAAGCAGGCACTGACGCATCCGCTTCTTGATGTAGATTATCGAGGAGCAACAGGAGCGCTGATTCACATTACATGCGGATCAGACTTCAAGCTTGAGGAATTCTCAGGTGTTGGAGAATTAGTGACTGAGAACATCAGCCCTGACGCGCAGGTTATTATTGGAGCAAGAATCAACAAGGAGTTTGCAAACAAGGTACGAGTTATTACCATTATGACCGGTGTTAAATCACCTTATGTCATGGGTAGAAAGTCGTTCCAGGAAACAAACCAGCCTAAATCTCAGATGTCCGACTTAGGCATTGAGGTATTCGGATAAATATACGTTTATCACTCCTATTTTTTATTTTT
Organism: Candidatus Pacearchaeota archaeon; assembly: GCA_019662115.1. Taxonomy (GTDB): domain Archaea; phylum Nanobdellota; class Nanobdellia; order Pacearchaeales; family GW2011-AR1; genus JAIFVW01. The sequence continues at coordinate 16 of JAIFVW010000046.1, read as the reverse complement.
TTTCTTTCTCTTTTTC
>JAIFVW010000004.1 GCA_019662115.1 Candidatus Pacearchaeota archaeon | reverse complement strand
TGTACATAATTTTTGCCTTCCTTGTTATAGGATTTAAAGGAAATCAAACCCCAAAACTCGCAACAATTGCACTTGGAAAGCCATTTATCCTTTTAGGAATAATAACAATGTTCAATGCCTATCTTGCACTTTCAATAGCTCTAACTCAAACATTCCATAAGGATCTGAAAAAAAGAAAAGTAAGTTCATGGATCTACACAATTTCCGTCCCGATAATCCTTCTAGTATTGTTAGAGATATTTAACCAGGCAGACTTCATCAAAATCTTAGGCATTGGAGGAGTTGTGTCTGGAGCTCTTGCGGCAATACTGATTCTTCTTATGGTCAGCGAGGCAAAGAAACATGGAAACAGAAAGCCAGAATATTCAATGCCCTATTCAAAGATATCAGCTTATATTATGATAATAGTATTCATCTGTGCCAGTGCAGCAGAAATAATAATCACTTTAAGAGCCTAATAAGTATTTCTTTTGTCTTTGCGAAATCAGCCCTTTTGTTTGTCATCTTCATTATTGCACCCATCAAGAAATTGATGGCGTTTTTGTCTCCTGACTTATAATCACTAGCTGCCTTGGAATTATGTGCGATAGCCTCCTTGGCAAATTTTTCCAATTCTTTTATATCGCTTATTTTTCCTTCAATCTCTTTTGGCATGAAGCTCTTAGGATAAAACTGATTTAGTATATCCTTTGCCTTTAGAGGTGTGATCTTTCCCTGCTTAACAAGACTAAGAAGAGCGACAAAATGCTCAACACTGATATCAACCTCATCAAGCTTTTTTGAACGATAATTCAAAAATCTAAGTAGCTCAACAGTCACCCATGGCAGGGCAAATAAAGGGTCTATTTTCTCCGCTACTTTCTCAAAAAATTCCGCAACGTCAATATGCTTGGTGAGAATAGAGGCATTCTTTTCATCAACATGATATTTCTTAATCAGCTTTTCAAGCTTCTTCTCTGGAGATTCAGGTAGGCTCTTCCTCAAAATTTCTACGAACTTTCCATCCAAAACTAGAGGCATTAAGTCTGGATCGCTTATGAATCTGTAGTCATCCTGGCTCTCCTTCTCTCTCATCTTCATAGTTTTTCCTTTCTTCTCATCAAATCTTCTTGTTTCCCTTATACCTCCTTCCTTTTCCTGCCTTTCAAGTTCATACTCAATCGCCTTCTGAACACCTTCTAAGGAATTAATGTTCTTTACTTCTACTCTTTGGGTCTTGCCTCTTATGCTTACATTAACGTCGACTTTTATTCCGGCATCAGAATCAGCAGCCTTTAGGTAAGATAATGCATGAGTTAATCTCTTAAGCCAGTCAACAACTTCTTCCGAAGCTGTAAAATCTGGAGAAGTCACAATCTCCACTAAAGGAAGTCCTGACCTGTTATAATCTATTTCTCCTTTATCTGGGTCCCATGAGGCAGGGTCTTCTTCCAAATGCATGCTAGAAATATTTATACCATAAAACTTTCCTTTGCTCCCTACAGGAAAAGTGCTTCCGCCTGAAAGAGTGTTTTGATATCCCTTTGGCAGGTCTGGCCAATCATAGTGCTTCCTCTGCCAAACCATATTATCATGAATTTTGCATCCTAGCATTAATCCAATTTGTACAGCTTTCTCCACAGCCTTCTTGTTAGGAAGCATTGGCTTTGCCCCTGGCTGTCCTGTGCATATAGGGCATATATAGGTATTCGGCTTCAGTCCTTTTTTTCTAGAAGCAATGCAAGGGCAAAACAATTTCTCTCTTGTCAGCAAATAAGTATGTATCTCCAGCCCTATCATTCCTTCATTCTTCATCATAGCAGCAAGAGAAAATGATATAAAAACATTCCTAACCTCTAGCAAATGTCTCGGCAACTAGGAGCGGAAATACTATAGTTACATCTGCAAATACTTTGACTGCTTTGGCTCCTGCAAGGAGTTTACCCCAAGAGACTGCCTCTTCAGGCATTGCTCCAGCATCACTTCCATCAAATTCTTGTGCGGTATTTATGTAAACTGCATAATCAGCGCCATTTCTAAGCATGTTGGCATTTAATATAGAGTGCTTCACCACTCCCGAACCTAAAATTATAAGTCCAGACTTCTTCAATCCGATAGTTGTATCATTAAGCCTCTTTGTGTCTTCAGCAATATCAATAATGAATTGAGGCCTTTTAAACTTGAAAAAATAAACATTGTCCCCTAAAGCTCCATCCGTCAATGCTGGACAAAAAATCCTAATTTTGTTCTTCCAGGCCCAGTAACAAATACTGTCTTTATTGTTGATCCTCTCTCCAAGCTTCCATATAATGTCAGATGGAGAATGCCTTATCCCTCTAGCCTGCTCCTGATACATTTCTTCTAGAATTGGCTGGAAAAATTTCTCAAATGCAACATATCTCGAATTGGGGACAAATATATTTCCAATTCTATTGATTCCCTTACTTCTAAGATCTTTTCCTGAGGCTCTGAAATCCCCAAGAATAAAATCTCCAAGGCACTTGATTATATCCTCTTCAATTCCTCCAGCAGTCGTAACTATGATGTCAACTTTCTTGTGTTCAACTAAGTACCTAAAAACCTCTCTTAATCCAGAGCTTACCATGTTAGAGGTGTATCCCAAAAATATAGTTGCCTTGTCTTTTATCATTGCATTAACGATCTCTACCGCGCTGGAGAAATTGCTTGCCTGATATCCTGTAAATGAAAAACTCTTTAGAATCTTCTGATAATCAATCCCTTCATTAAAGTCATATCCTCTTATCTTAATTCCAGAAATATCTTTCCCCTCACGCAATAAGTTCTTTCTTGCAGTTTTTTCCTTGTCCATATCAAAAATTCTCATTGTTTGTATATAAATCTTTAGCGGGTTCCGCCGAATCTTCTCTGCCTTTGCTTAAATTCTTCAACAACTTTCTCCAGCTCCTGAGGGCCAAAATCAGGAAAAAAGGTTTCAGTGAAATGCCACTCGGAGTATGTTGACTGATAAGGCATAAATCCAGAAGTTCTCTTATTTCCTCCTGTTCTTATTATAAGATCTGGATCGGGAATTCCTGCAGTGTCAAGATAGGAGGAAAAAGTCTCCTCTGTAAGCTGAGGAGGATGCTTTGCAGCGATTTTTGCGCATGCACGTATAATCTCATCCCTTCCTCCGTAATCAACCCCTATTAAGACATGAAAATCTTCATATTGCTGAGTGTCCTCTTGGAGCATCTCAATCTTCTTCCTTAAAAACTCAGGTATCCTGTCTTTCCTGCCTATATGTGTACAGCGTATGTTTTTTGCATGAGCTTCATCTATCAATGAATCTATAACATCAGAAATAATCTGGAACAGCTTTTCAATTTCCTTCTTGTCTCTTTTCCAATTTTCAGTAGAAAATCCCCATAAGCTCATATACTTGGCACCAAGATCTTTTGCCTTCTCAAGAAGTGACTTTAAATGCTCACTCTTTGCACCAACAGAGTGCCCCATTAGAATTCCAAGTCCATGCTGACGCGCCCATCTTCTGTTTCCATCTGGAATAATTGCTATATGCAAGGGATTAGTCATTGCCTGCTCCAATAAAATTTTTTATAAGATGGAAAATACTTTTCATCTGATCTTGCAAAAAAGGCCTTTTCTTTCTTATGGCAAAGGAAAAATATGGTCTAGTTGATTTCCTGAAGGATGAAACAACATTGCTTACCTCTGAAATCCCAGGACTAGATTTTATCCACTCTATTAGCCTCTTAAGTTTTCCTTCAGCCCCCTGAGCAAGCACAAACACACTTCCATCATCATTATTTTCAACATATCCTCTTATATCTTCTTTTATGGCGAAGCTCTGGACTTGCTTCCTGAATGTAACACCTTGTACTCTTCCATAAATTTTTGCTCTAACTTCCATTGCCACTCTCCTTTTCCAATAATTCCTTGAACAATCCTATATCCGAGCTCTTTATTCTCGATCCTACAGCGTTTTCATGGCCTCCCCCGGTAGCCCCTTCGAAATTTCCTATAATCTTCTCCAAGATTTTTTTGACATTTTTTCCGCGGAGAGAAATGTTTGTTATAGGTCCGTTTGTGTAGGCTACGACAATATACTTATTGGGATATTTGTATGATAGTTCATTGGAAAGCTCTGAACTCATACTTACATCTCCCCCATATTCAAAAAATACGACCTTGCTCTTAGTGTTCTCTTCTGCCTGTGCAAGAAGCGAATCGTATTTCCTGCGCAAGGCATGATACTTCTCCCTGAATGAATGATTTCCTAAAGTTTCAGAAAAAACCTCTTCAGGCCCAACGCATTGAATAAGGAAATTCTGGAATGCCACAGTATGGCTTATAGAATCTTTTAATCCAAAGTTAAGAGACTGGGCAATTCTTCCTATCTCAGTCCTGTAATAAACATCAAAAGGCTTTTTGACATTTTTTGCCCAAAATTCTGGATACATTTTCCCAAATTCCTTGGCAAAAGAAGGCATATAATGATCTGCAACACAACCCATGATAGCAATCCATAAATCTTCCTTTCTTTTGGTGATCATGTAGGAAAGATAAGTAACAGGTTCCTCACTTTTGTTTTTGCCTTTCAAGCGAGAAGGATTGTAAATATGCACGTTCTGGAACTCCTGAGAAAAATTATCCAAAGAGACAGAATGATGGTCAATCCAAACAAGTGGAAGCTGCATCCTTTGTATCTCTTCTACAAACTCCTTGGAAATCAAAGGCTTGTCAAGCACAAAAACATAATCGGCATTTAATTCCTGCGCTCTTTTAGCATAAGAGGCATTTAAATCAGGATAGCTTCTAACTGCAATACCTTTTCCTCTTCCAATATATCTTCTTAAAATCAAAAAACTGCATAATCCATCTGCGTCGTTATCGTAAAAGAAAAGAGGATTTTGCGCCTTGGAAAGATGCTCTTTTATCTCTTCCATCTGAGTTTCAGTCAACATAGGAGAAAATCTTTCTGTCCCTATTTAAACCTGCTTATCTCTTCAAGCACAAATAGTAGCCGCCTTTTCCAGGAGCAAGGGTCTGTATGGTGTCGCTAGGGCATGCACACTTTGCAACGCTTCCTTCAATACGTAAATTAACAGTTCCTACTTTTTCTATGCAGTTTTGTTTATCATCAACCTGGAACCATGCTTTGAAGTTTGTTGCGGAAGTAGCAGGTCCGGTCGTGCAATGAGGGCTTGAATCGATCAGGCTGGCCTGCTCCCAATAGCATCCGCATTGTATGAATTTGCCGAGAACATTCTTTCCGCACCCAAAATCATCCCATCGTTGTCCAAGCTTTGCAACATCAATATTTCCAGGCCCTATGCATGATTCTTTTGCCGTATAACCATTGCATCGCGATGGAGGAGGCGAGGTTGATGGTTTCGTGGTGGTTGGAGTATTTGTAGCGGTTGTAGTGTTCTTAGTTGTCGTTGAACCCGTAGATGAAGGATTTGTCGAAGGAGTAGAAGGAGCATTTCCACCCACTTTGATGATAATAGTAGTTCCACTATCAGTTTCACTAATATTAAGAACGGAAATTGTTAAACCATTAACAACTTGAGTGCTGCCTATCTTAATCTCCTTGTCATCAGAAACTTCAGCCAATCCTACTCCTGTTGATACACCAACGGTTACCGAACCGCTAGAAAGAGGAGATAAACCAACCGAGTATCGACGGCCTCCGATAGTAACATCTTGCCCATTCCAGTCAGGACTGGTGAATATCAGCTTTACCGGCTTATCTGCAGAAGCCTCTCTCTCATCAACCCATTTTGCACTCTTTACCTTCTTGCCATCAATAGTTGCTTCAGTTGCAACACAGTGCCCTGGACCAACATGGATTCCAACTACTGCGCTAAATTGTGCTGCATAACCATCTCCGTGCTCAACAGATTGTCTCTGGCATAATGATTCGACAATAGTATCACCATCGCAATAGTCTCCGATATAGCGAACAGGACTTCCAGGTCGAACAGATTTGATAGCACCAGCTTTATGGAAGTTAATACCCTGATCGCTGTCAGAGCATTCAGATGTTTCGGTATAAGATGCATCAGAGCCAACAAATGGATATCTTATATCAAGTTGAGGATAGCCATCGATTGAAACCCATCGCGCGCTTGTTGCAGTTTTCTTGGGATTAAAAGAAGTTATCTTCTGCTTTATACAGAATCCAGAGCCTAATTGCTTGGCACTAAAGGTGCGAGAGTAAATGCCTTCCGTATATTCTTGTCCAGGTAATTCAATAGTGTCGGAGACTTCAATGGATTTTCCAGAAAGCTTTAAAGTTTCTTTCTCACCAGTGCATTTAGCAAAGTAATGCTTTGGATTCTTCGCATTGGTCCACTCGGATACGTCTGCCGGATCCCAAACATCAAAACCACCGGTGTCGCTTTCATGATCCTCACCAATAATAGCAGTAAGTTGCTCCTTAGTTATTCCAAGATCGCTCAGTTGTTTTTCTATAGGACCTGCCTTATGAGAAAAGAGTGCAAATCCAGTAAACTTGTCAAAAGGCCAGAAAGCACTAGCAAGAGAAACACACAACAAAGAGCATACAACAATCAATGCCGCAGCACCCGCTCTTTTCATAAACTTTCATAGAAATCTATTATTTAAACTTTATTGTTATTTTTGAGATTTTACAAGCATTCCTAACTATTCAAGTGGGTCGCCTTCAACCCTCTTAGGTCCCGTAGCTGCAATGCCCACGCCTCCGCCATATCCATAATAAATCTGCTGTTGATAAGGAAAGGTAACATTGCCTATCTCGTTCAAATCTTTCAAGTCGTTGGCCTTTATCATTCCTGAAGAGATAGTATACAATGTATCATCAATATACAACGATCTCTTAATACTATATTGGTCACTATACCATTCCCATGTATTGTTTACATTTTCAAAATGAGTGATTCTTCCTTTTTCACTTATGCTTGAAGAGTCTATATTAAGTACAACTGCTCCTTGCCATACCGGCAATGAATAATCATAGTCTCCAGTTGTATTAATTTCCATCAGAAGCGCAGGAATTACAAGAAGGCCTTTCTCCTTGTCAAACAAAACTGCTTTATGATCCTGCAAGGCAAGACTATCGCTTCCTCTTTCTCCAATAACTATCTTTGCCTGCTCTTTTGGATTTTCCACATCTGAAACATCAAATAATGAGACCTTAATTCCTCCAACAGCAGTATAATAGACCGCACCTTCACTATGAACTTTATCTGCATCTATACTTTCGTTAACATCCTTTCCTATTCCAATTACATGATTTTCATCATAAGGATGAAGGTAGTTTGAGTATCCTGGAATCTTCAGATATCCTAATACCCTAGGATTTGTAGGATTGCTTGCGTCAATGACAAATAATGGATCAATACTCTTAAAAGTAACTAAGTAAGCTCGATCACCTAAAAATCTAGCCGAGTATATGCTTTCTCCCTTTGCAAGATCTTCGACTTTACCGATTACATTCATATTCTTATCTAATATATAGAAATTGTTTGAGCTCTTCCCTTCCCATGTGTTTCCAGTTGTGGTTGCAATTCTTAAGTTTCCCTTATACTCATCCATAGAGAATTGATTAAGAGTTCTACCAGGCACCTCTCCCTGCTCAACATATTCTATGTTATCCCCAGAAATATGTATCTTATGTATTACCGTTCTTTCCTGCTCTTTCTGTATACTCTCTGCAAAATTCTGTTGTGCTTTCATCAGCTTACTGTCAAATTCATCCTTATCAGCTCCCCTCAATGAAAGTGAATAATCCTGTATAGTCTTGTCTATCTCGTTATATTTTTCATATCCCAACTTGTCAGAATTAAGTATCTCCTTGATTTTCTGCTGCTCGCCACTTGGCAATAAAGGAAGATAGGCGTCATTAACAAATCTCCTCTGATAATCATTATAATCTATAGTCTTCATTGATGTAATGTAAATATTGTTCTCTGAGACAAAGGTTGTTTCAGTAGCCCCGGTCAAATAAACTTTGCTTTCAACATTATAATCATTGATATTTACAGCAAAAACAGATGTGAAAACATAATCTCTATCAGGGTAGTCAAAATAATAAAAGTCCTGGGGAGGCATTGACTTTTCAATACCATTAAGAGAATACATAGGCATAGGGTTATCTATGTTTGCATACTGCGAATTTATAAGATAGATATAATCGCCTATCATTCTGGATTCAACATAGTTTCCATCAGCAGACATATTTAGTTTAAGGCTTGGATTCTTCTTATCTGAAGTATCATAGACATAGATCATGGTCCGTTGCGCATAGCCTCCACATCCCCCATAGAAGCAAGGACGAGTAATAGCAGCTGAAGAATCCCCTTCAACAGCAGCAGCTTTAGGTGAGGCATACCCATAGCTATCCTGAAAGACGACAAGTTTGTCCCCATTTATGAAAATATTTCTTACATTCTGCTCAAATGATATATTTCCTATTATCTTCATATTATTAGGGTCGGCATCAACAATAATTACATTATTTCCAGCCACTGTGTATATGTATTTGCCATCATTCTTGACGATATCAGCCTCATCAACTCCATCAACCTGATTATTGGTAGTGCTGTAGGCTGCTCCAGCTGCGGACTTGGAATCTGCGCTTGCAACAGCCGGAGTGTTAGCCAAACCCTCTCCAGAACCATAAGGCATTCCTTGTGCTGCCTGAAGGAAGCTCTTTATCTCATCATATGAATTGAAATTACTTAGTTTAGTTTCGGATGTAACATTCTGATTAAGGAAAGATATCATGATTCCAACTAATACAATACATCCTATAAGCAATAACCCTAGTTGTGTTTTATATTTCATTTCTCCCTCACAAAATTCCAAATCAGATAGATGCTCAAAGCTGCAAGAGCACCAATGAAGAACCAAGCCCATGCATTGGATGAAGTTACAGCATCATAAGTATGCTGGACGGCTGTTGCTTTCATTTCTGCTGAGCTTGATGTAGGTGAATATGCCATAAGAGTGTTGGCTTTAGTTTGAGTGTATATCTTTATTCCTAAAGCAATAAAAGCGGTAATAAGAACCGAAGGGATAACTCCTCTTGCCATTTTTCTAGGGGAGATTATTATCTTTTTCTCAGATAATGTATACTTGTGAATCCTCTTTCCCTTTGTGCTCCACAAGAAGCCTGAAACTTTATCAATAAGGCCAGAATGCACAAGCTTCTTTATGTTGTAACCAATTGTGTTTAAAGGCAAGTGCAATGAATCTGCAATCTCACTTTCACTCATTTCCTTTTCAGAAAGCAGTAAAAGAATCTTTTTAGAAGTCTTGTTTGAAATCACATCCGCGATAGTCGCAGCCCTTGGATCATCCATATCGACCATTATATATTTGTCACTCATAGGCATTTGAGATAAATTAGCTATATAAATAAATCGAAGAGTTCAAACAAGCTTGAACATAATCCAAATGAGCTTGAATCATCCAGAAAAAAAGTAGTGAAAAACCAAGAGAAATATTTAAATACAGAAATATGGTAAAACAAGTATGAACAAGTGGACTGAATTGATTGTTGGTTTGATTCTTGTTATTGGTGCGATTATAATCGCATGGTATTCACAAGGATGGAGCTGGGACTTCTGGCACGCTGCAGGAACATTCTTCCTAGGCGGATTATTCTGGCTTGTAATAATGATTGGCGCTCTTTTCATACTTCTTGGTATTTCTGACCTTAAAGGATGACTGATTTTAACATCTTCCAGAAAAAGTTTGTAGAAGCGTCTTGGTACATTAGAACGAGCAGTACGTGAAGGACATGTAGGCCCAGATTTTGATGTCGTGTCACCATTTGCCTATGCACAAGCATTGCATGCTGCAGGTTTCCTTGAGGAGCATGGAAATAAAATGACTCCAATATCCTATACTCCTACTCAAAAAGGGATAGAAGTTATAAGAAGCATCTATGGCGAATAATTTCTAAATTAATATATAGTTCTGCCTCCTTCTTCTTTAATGACATACTGTAAAGTTTGCGGAGAGGAAAACTGTAGGAAGCATGGATTCCTAATTGGAAAAACCGTAAAGATAAAGGAATTCTCAGGTTCTTCACCTCCTGAAATATTTGTAGGAAGGTGGAATTATCCTAATGTCTATGCAGGGATACTAAGTCCGCAAGAGCATGGCGACACTCAAATTATGTCATCAGTAGAAGAGTGGCATGAAAAGAAACTCCCTATTCCAGATATTCTTGAATTAAGAAATAAGCTAATCTATGGGAGAGCACAAACCAATATTAAAAGACTACAGGAGCAGTTTCTTGGAGTTATGCAGGAAGTTGCTATGACTCACAAGTCTATTGCAACAGAATTCAAGTTAAAAAAGGCTATAAAAAAGAATGAAGAGAATGATACTAAAGTACCTCTCATTTCACATGCGGCAGAAGTAGAAAAAGTAAGGCTTCAGGAAAACCCTCAAATAAAGCCAAAAGTTGATTATCTTGTTAATGATGTGGAGGTAAAGTCAAAGACTGCATTAATAGAGCTAGAAAAGTCTGGAATTCCATCAACCACCATGATGAAAATACTCTCAGCGGGCTTGCTTGGAATGAAAAAAGACAGAAAGCTAGTCCCTACAAGATGGTCCATTACAGCAGTTGATGACACTCTTGGAAAAGAAAAGTTGAAAAGAATAAGAACATTCCAGGAGCTTGGTGAAATACAGCTATTCAATGCAGAGTATCTGGGGAACCATTATGAATTTCTTCTGCTTCCTGAAAAATTTTCCTTTGAAGTAATTGAAATATCAATGAAGAATTTCCAGGCATGGCACGACTATGAAACATTCTTTCCTAGAAAAAAGTATGCAGAAGAAGTTGTAGGAGCATACTATGCAAACCGTCTCGCTCTTGCTGAATACTTAGAAAAGATAAAGCGTCAATGTATATGCATTGTAATAAGGGAAATAAGGCCGGAATATTACGCTCCCCTTGGTGTTGGAATTCTAAGACAGATATCAAGAGATGCCTTTAGCAAAAAGCCAGAAACATTTGCAACACAAGAAGAAGCATTCAATGCAATTCAATCAAGGCTTAGAATTCCTATAAATTATTTTAAAGAAAAATCGGTTCTTTTGAAGAATTATGGAAAACAAAGAAGATTATCTCAGTTCTTTTAAGTCTCTTTCTTTGTAGCTTCCTTAATATTTCTGTTAAGCTGGACCATTGCGTCTTCAAGCTGCTGCTTGTTCTTTGTCCCTGTGCAAACAAGTTTACCGTTTGAGAATAATAGGAATGTCGCAGTAGGCTCAACAAGCTTGTAGACTAATCCAGGAAACTGCTCAGGCTCGTACTCTGTGTTCTCAAGCTGCAATGCAAGAAGATTAAGGTTAAGATTATAATCAATGCTTCCAGAGGCCACAATATTCTGTACTGTTATTTTAGGCTTGTCAGTTATCTTAACTCCTATTTTTGCTATCTGCTTGATAACAGCATCAATTACCTCTTTTACCTGGGCAACACTCTTAGTGCCTGTGCAAACAAGATTTCCTGAAGAAAAGACTAGGACAGCAGATTTTGGCTTTTTTATCCTTAGCACCAAACCTGGAAACTGCTCTGGATTATACTCTGTGTTGCTCTGCGTACGAGCAAGTTTAGTCAAAGAAATCGGTTTCCCAAGCGATGTGGTGGCAACGATATTTTGTACCTTAAGGTTAGATTTGGAATCAGTCATTGAGGCGATAAAACAATTTTATCTATTTATAAAGCCGTTTTCATTTATAAAGCTTTCCCTAATCTCTTTTTATTGATTTTTCCTCTCTAAATGAGAATAGAATATGGATATTGCAATAACTCCTATTATGATAAAAAGGAAAATCAGAGAGGCCCATATTATGGTGAGCGAGTTGCCTGCATAAGGCCTATCAGCAACAAATTTGTATGCAAAGGCAAGCGCCCCTACGATAAGAAATGACACTATGAAAAAAATCAGGGGAAAATATTTCTGCTCCATTATCTGATCATGCTCCTGGCTTCTTTCTCTATATCATTTAGTGTTGCAATGTCATGTGTCTTCCTATCAGGCCTGTAATGTGTAATCCTTGGAAACCTCATTGCATATCCTGAACTGTAGCTAGGACTCTTTTGAATGTTCTGATAAGTTACTGAAACAACGATTTTTGGAGAAACTTTTACATAATTTCCCTTGGTTTCTAAGATCAAAGGCTTAAGCAGTTTTGTCATCTCATCATAACTTGTTCCCTCATCTCCTTTTTCCTTCAATCCTGAAGAAACCTTTCCCACTTCGACAAAGTCTCCATTAGACCTGCAAGCAACAATGTAGCTTGTAAGCCATCCTCCTCTCTTTCCAGACCCATATTCCGCTCCGACGATCACAAGGTCTAGATCAGCAACTAAAGGCTTCAATTTTACTATATATCCTACTCTTCTGCCCTGCTTGTAGGGAGCATCGAGCTTCTTTATCATTATTCCTTCCTCCCCTATTTCAAGTGCATGCTCATAAAACTCCTTGGCTTTTTCCTCACTATCAGTAATCAGCTGGAATGAAGTCCTTATCTTCCATTTCTCTGTGCTGACTATTTTCTCAAGCAGCTTTCTTCTTTCAAAAAAAGGCATTTCAATAAGACTTTTTCCATTGTAATATAAAATATCAAAAATATTCAGCTCTACAGGCAATTTTTTTATCAGAAGATCTATGTCATACTTTCTTTTAATTCTCTGGCTTATGGCCTCAAAGGGCTTGTATTTATTTGTCTTAGGGTCATAGCCGACAGCCTCGCAATCAAGAATAAAGCTATCGCCTTTTATATGTGATTTTACGGATTCAACAGCATCGGGAAATTGTTTTGTAACGTTTTCGAGCTTTCGCGTGAAAAGGCTTATTTCTTTTCCATTCTTGTTAATCATCATTCGGAATCCGTCATACTTATGCTCTAAGGCTGCAGGTTTTCCGCAAATTTCAAACGCCTCCTCAATAGCAGAGACTTTCACAGGAAGCATTACTTTGACAGGCCTTCCAGGTACAATCTCTACCTTTTCAATAGCCTTTTTACCCTTAGAAGCAGCCTCAAAAATAATTGCCAAGTCATTAACTAAATCATACACCTCTTCAATCTTTTCAGCCATCTCATTTTTTTCTCCGGGAAAAAATGCTTCAGACAAGGAGTCACGCAAAATCCCTTGTGCAACTCCTATGCGTAAATCGTTCAATAGTGTCCTAACAATATATTTTGCTTCAAGTCCGGAAGCAGATCCTAAAAGCTCAGAAACAAAAGCCAATTTCCTTTCCACAGATCCCTTTCCCTCAATTGTCATAATCTTGGTAAGATTATCAAATACTTTTGCTACTTGCAACTTGGAGGAAAATAAAGATGACTGCTTTTTCTTTGCAACAAACATCTCAGCTATCTCTCCTATATCTCCTATTTTGTTAAATTGCTTGTTTATCTCAGCTTCAGAAACACCTAGGCCTGCATGAATAGCTTTTATTGCAAGCTGCCTGGATATTCCAAACTCTCTAGGATCATATTCAGGAACAACTTTCCCCTGAAGAAGATAAATCCACTTTGGATCGTCTTTGTCCTTGAGTTTTTTCAAAAAATGTGCAAGTATTTTTTCTTTCTCTAGCCTCTTAGAAGTTTTTGCAAGCGCTTCATATACTTCAACAAATTCTGAGTACAACATGCCATCTAACAGAAATCAAGATATTTAATCCTTGTTAAATCCAGCCGCGCTTCTTCACGCCTTCATTCACAATCTGAAACTGAAGCTCTTTTTCAGGCAGGCTTCTGTGTTTTCTTAAATAAGCCGTTCTCTTGCCCTTATCATTCGTCAACTCAATCAGGCTTTTCCCCCAGTACCTTAGGATATCTCCTCCAACAATCTTGTCGACATCATCCCATCTATATACCTGGCTTGTAACAATCACTGGAATACTCCTCTTTCTCGCAATCTCCGCAAGGGTTCTAATCTGGCGAACAAGTTCAGCATTAATTTTCTGTATCTCTTCAACATCTTTCTCTCTAGCTGTGGCAAAATCTAGGCGATAAAGCATTGTAAGTCCATCAACAACAATCAGGCTTGTTTCGTCCTTTACATGCTCCAATAAAGTCTCAAACGCTTTCTTCTGTTCCTGAAAGTTGGTAGGTTTCAACAGAAGAATATTCTTTAATACCTCCTGTGAATTTTCAGGAGCGAGCTGCTTGACTCTTTCAACACTGAAGCCCCCTTCAGTATCAACATAAATCACCTTGTTCCCTTTCTTTGCCTGGGAAACTGCGGCAAGCAGACAGAAGGTGGTCTTTCCCGTTCCAGAACCGCCATAGAGCACAGTTACAACTTCTTCTTCATAGCCACCAAAAAGCCACTTGTTAAGATCGTAACTTCCCGCAGATATCTTAGCCATACAAGAATAATGAAAGAAAACTATATAAGATTATAGGAAAAAATAAAAATATTTGGAGAATTATCTCCTTTTCTTAGGCATCTGCTTCATATCCATCATCTCATTATGCTTTCCCCAGCAACTAGCGCATATACAATTCTTATACATGAATGAATGAAGGATAAGGACAACAGCTGCAATAGCAATGACCCACTGAGATCCAGACCATGGCATTCCCTGCGACCATGGCATTCCCTGCCATATAACTGTGATTAATATAATCGCTCCCAGTATCGCCTCACAAATAACACACTTGCACATCATACACCTCCATTCCAAGCGTAAGCAAAAACCAGTTAATAAAGGTGTCGATTCATAAATAAGAATATCTATGTTTGATCGTCATATTATTTTTATACCCCTATAGTTCTACAATAATATGTTAGCAGACATTGTGGAAAAAATTCAGGCAACACTACCCTTTCTAAATGAAAGAGCAGAATCTGGAGTTGGATATTCTATGGATGCTTGTATCGAAATATCCCATATAGATAATTCAATAAAATATGAAGCACTCTTACATAGGAAAAGCCGCTCCTCACAAATCAAAGACCCCCGTGGAGGAACAATTTACACAAAAAGCGAAATGGTTAACCCTAGCGCATATAGGTGTATACAAGAAGTGTTAAAAGATCTCGAGGAAGAGCACAATATTGTTAATGAATCAACAGCTAATGGCCTATGTCTTACTATGGCGCGTGCGCCTAAAGAAGTACTAGAAGCAGAAATTATAAAATTAAGGATTATCGGAAGAAAATACGGATCAAAAGAAGTTTACGAATTTTAAGAAATTGACCTTTATTTCTTCAAAGCAGAGCTTACTTTTCCAAGATCTTTCTGTATAGCTGCAATGGCATCGCTTACAGCCTTCTTTACTGTGCTTCCTGAGCTTTCAATCTTAAGAATAGCAGGCTTTGTAGGGTGTTCCCTTCTCCATGCAGCGAACTCAATTCCCTGCTCATTAAGATAAACTCTAATTATTTCTGCAACAGTAAGATTATCAATCTTTATCTCAAGCTCGTTTTTCTCAGATTTGACAACATCAATATTCATAAAAATACCTATCAAAAAGCATTTATAAATCTAACGAATGGGCTAAGAACTGGAAATCCTTTCTACAAGGGAAGGCAATCCCCGAGTCTGAACAATATGCAAGGCAAAATCTTTTGAGCTGTCATAGCTCTTTGCCTCCTCCAAAAGAGGCAAAACATCCTTTCCCATAGCTAGGATGTTTCTATAGCTTGCACAGGTATTATAATTTGGAGGGGAAGAAACATGTGCGTAGTCTAAAGAGTCTCTCTTAAATTGATTAAACTCCCTCAAAAATTCTTCTTTTAAGCCCATATTAATCATCCAGAATCTGAATGTCTCCGCCCGGAAGATCTGTAGGCTCCTCTTTGGCCTCTTCAATCTTTTCTGATGGCTTTACAAGGCTTCTAGCGGATTTCTGAAAATCCCTTCCATCCTTTCTAAGGTTAATCCTGTAGAAGCTCTGAATCTTGTTAATAAGAATAAAGTCGTTTGCAGGCAAAAGGCCGTTCTCAAGCATCTTGATTGAATTTTCAGGTTCATGAAGGGCATCAGCAACCTGCTTCCTTGTCATATTCTTTCTTTTTCTTGCAGAAACAATCTCCCAATGGAAATTATCAACTAATTCCCCTACAACCTGATTCTTTGTCCATCCAAGAGGCTTTCGGAAATTATCTATCCCGAATTTCATGTCCCTTTCATCCTCTTTTCTTCTTCGCATAGATCTCTCAGCAAGGTCCTGTGCTGTATATCCTATCTTTGGCTTCCTAAGAATCATCAATCCTTCTTTCTTTGCATAAGACTCAGATACACTAACTATCTTTCCCTCTTCTATTGCATCGACCATTTTTTCCCCAGGCATGAAATCAATCATAAAAAATCAAGCTAAAAAGCCTTTTTATTCTTTACTGCACTTCAGCACTAGTATTGAAGATGGGATTCTACCTCTTCTTCACTGTGGAATCCATTGAGAACAGTCTTTTCATTGATAAGAATGCTTGGAAGGGAGGTAACATTATAAACTTTCATCTGGAAACTAACAGAATCAAGATCAAGATCTCCCGCAATAGGAAGAAGAATTATTTTATTCCCCTTCTTTTCCTTGATGCTCTTGAGTATGTTTGAAATAATCTGCTGTTCGCTTACAGTTGGAGCGTCAGATGCAGTTCCAGAATAGAAGTATACAACCGTGTCAAATGGAGTATCGCACTTTTCCTTAAGCCTGATTGAATTCATCCATAACTCAGTCTTAAGAAGTACATACTTTTTCTTTTCAATAACTAAATCATCAGTTATCTGGCTTGCTTCCTCATACTTTTGTAACGTAAGCCCTGTATCATATATCTTATCGGCAAGGATAAAGTTCTGCTCAACGGCTGCATCACACATACTTTTGTTTAAAGTCTTGATATTGTCACTTTGCAGTCTGATATCTAGAGCCTGGACCTCCTGGCTCTTATAATCGAGACTAATGCTTGAGGCTCGATAGGACTCTATATAATATCCAATGGAAAACCCAATTATGAATATAATCGTGGCTAACACTAGGGATTCAACGAAAATTCCGTACCTTGCTGAAACTATTTTGTATACCATCCTAAGTCTCCCTTGATAAGCTTGTAGAGCGCAATAATTAATGGAATTATGTAAAGCGTCCTATAAACAGTAACGTATAAAAGTATCTTTAAAACACTTTTGTTGCCAGTCTCAGAATTCTTAAATCCCACATTATAGTACCAGAATGAAAAGCAGATGAATATGACTCCTATAATAAGAAGAAAAGTCAATGAGAAATTAAACTGAAGATATTTGAGATAATTATATCCATACAGAGCATAATACAAAGATAGGACATGAAAGACTCCCTTGACAAAGAACAACCTGATAAGAAGAAGGAATCCTATGATTGCAAACGCAAATGACAATGTAACATACGGAATAACAAATCTTCCAAACATTTCTCCTGGATTCCTCAATATATAACTCTTGTATTTGTTGACTGTCTGCAGCCCTCCAAGATTCCATCTTACCCTCTGCTTTATCCATATGTTAAGCGACTCAGGAACAGTAGTATAAACAATAGCAGAATACGACATTTTTGTCTTGTAGCCTTTACTAAGCAGATGCCAGGTAATCTCAATATCCTCTGTAAGATTCTTTTTGTCAAATCCTCCAATATCCTTTACAACTGAGGTTCTATAGACACTTAAAGGCCCATTTGTAACGTAAACAGAGTCGATAAAGTCCAGAAGCTTTCTTGTCCAGGCAATAATAGAATAATCCATGACCTGGAATCTTCCTAGAATACTGGACTTATTTTTTACCAGCACTCTTGATGTTACAGCGCCAACTTTCTTGTCTTCAAAATGCCCCACCATTCTTGCCAGAGAATCCGGCTCGGGATAGGAGTCTGCATCAACAACAGCAATTAGTTCTCCTTTTGCTATTGCAATACCCTGATTAAGGGAATCAGCCTTCCCAGAATTCTTCTTGTTAATTACAATAACTTCCTTGTGTTTCCTTGAAAGCCTATCGGCAATCTCTTTTGTTCCATCCCGGCTTCCATCATTAAGTATTATGATCTCTTTCTTATTAGATGGATAGTTAAGAGCTAACAAAGCCTTAACCGTATTTTCTAAACTGTCTTCCTCATTATATGCAGGAATAAGTATAGAAACGCTTGGATATCTCTTAGGGATTTGATAGTAGTTCAATTTGCCCTTGTTTTTATAATGCAAAAGCAGGAATAATAAGAGCAAAAAAAGTCCAAAGAAGAACATTACGGCATAAAGAGCAGTAAAAAAGTTCATTCTAGAGGCAGTTCGTCATGTTTATTAACGTGGAAATAATCATAGAACGACTCTGACAAGTTGAGCTCGGCAGTGTGCCCTACTCTCTTCTTGGTTATGAGTCCCATTTCGACAAATTTCCTTATATGGTCATAAGCCTTATTCCCTCGTATTTTAATGAGTACAGACTGCTTCATGGGTTGCTTATATGCAATAATTGCCAATGTCTCCTGTTCTGCCTTGGTAAATTCAGAGCTTCCTGTTGCAAGCTTGTTTACAATTCCTACATAGTCCTGGGAAACATCCATCTTCCAAAGATTATTCTTCTGCACAATCTCAATTCCAGAATCCTTGTAATCATCCTTTAAATCTTCAAGTATCTTCTTTAAGAGAATAGGGTTTACATCAGTCAGTGTCACAAGCTCCTGCACGCTCAGGAATTTACCTGCTATAAACAAAGCAGCCTCTATCTTTCTTGTACTTTCCTTCTCAAGAGCATCATCCAGCTCTTCAGCACTGCCTTTACTTATCTCCATCATTATATATCCATATAGGAGTTTTAAAATCTATTTGAGATAGATTTAAATACGGTTTCAAGAGTGAATTTATATGACTCTAGAAGACGAAGGACTAATGTACAGGCCAGAAAAACAGAAAGAGCAAGAGTCTTATCAAGAGAAATCTCTATCTCAACTCGTCTATCAAGAACCGACTGTTTCTTATATAGGAGAACAGCAAATAAAAGATTTAGAAAAGAGCTCTGCTCCTAGGCAACTCACTACTGAAGAAACTGAAAAACTAAAGCAATACGACTGGAATCATTATCATACTACGGGAAAATTAAGAAAAAAATCTCAAACTATGGAAAAAAATATTGAAATAAGCCATACATCAGCAAGAGAGAAGATAAGCATTTTAGAAACATTAGCTCCAATAGCGTCCACAACTTTTGCTGTTGTGAAATATCTGCCTAGATTCTATATCTATCCCACAACCGAGAGAAATGATTTGAAAAAGATCGATGATGTTTTTCCATGGGGTTTTGCTGGTGCAATGTTTGGAACCATTGTGAATGGATTAGTGCTGGCGGCAGCAGGGATAGCAAATCATTATTATCCAATTATTAAACCTGAAAATCACAAAGCTCTCCTTGCACTCTCAGCATTCATACCATTTATAACAAATACTATATCGGCAATTTACGAAGCTGGTCGAATCTCTGTGGAGGACTCTTTGCGCAGGATAAGAAAGAATGATCTAAATCAAAGTGATTAAAGTGCCCTCAATGATAGCTGCAATGATTAATAGGGGAAGTACAATCAAGAGGAATGCATTCATAGACTTGTAAAATCTCGTCTTTAATTCTTTTTTCTTGTTTTTCGCGAAGACGAACATTCCAAGCTTTAATCCAAGTCCAAGAGAAATGAAGATTGCTGGAAGCTCAAATATCCCATGTGGTAAAAGCCTCCAAAATTCTCCAGCTCCTGCAATTACATAGACCTTGTTCATTACATATCCTATTACGACTCCATTGACTACTGCATTTGCCAATGAGAATATTCCTAATCCGATACCTAGAATAAGTCCTAGAAATGCACTGGTCACATTATTCTGCAATATATAAAGAATAAGAGAAGGCCCTTTCAAATCTTGTGTCTTCGAAATAAGATCTCTTATCAATTCATTGATCATTGTAAATTTTTCAGGATAGAAGAACCCTGCAAAAACACTTACAAGAAAAATCGCAATTATGAAAAGAATGTAGTATTTGCTTTCATTCAAGTAAGACACGGCCTCATTCCACTGCTTTTTTGTATTTAATTTTAGGTTACTCATTTAAACATCTGCTGAAGCATCATCACTTTCTTTCTATATTTAGTTTTAAGATAAAATCCATAGGCTATGCCTGCAATAAATCCCCCAAAATGGGCTACATTTCCTATAGGAAGATTGGATGCAAGAGTTGCAACCCATGTTAAGATTAATACCAATGGAACCATTATGTATGCAGGCAGTGAGAAAAATGGAAGGAAAATGATGGAAAATCTTAGCCTCGGAAGGAGCATTACAAAAAGTCCTGCAATTGCGAATATCGCTCCCGAAGCTCCAAGCATATAAGTGCTGGGATCTCCAAAAATCTTTGCTCCTAATAGTGTGTTCCCATACAATATGGATAGTACTACTGAAAGCAACCCCGCAAATACTCCTGAAATAATATAAAACCACAAGAACCTCTTGCGCCCGATTATTTTTTCGCATAATCCTCCAAGAGAGAACAGGACAAACATATTTACAAGCAAATGCACCGCTCCGCCATGAGAGAATATATGAAGGACTAGAGTCCAAAGATATTTTCCAGCTAGGATATTGCTTGGCTTTAAGGCGAAATAATCAAGCACCCAACATGTGGTTGACTGAGGATCACATGATGAAAATACTAGCAAAGTAAACTCTATCATAGAAATGAGAGTGGTTATTATTATAAGCAATCCTACAGTAGAGATGGATGAAAGTCTCTCTCGTATACTTCTTGGTCTTGAAATTGCATAGACTCTATTATTCATAGTATTAAGAACGTTTCTTCTTGGAAGGTTTCTTGGCGACTTTTTTAGATGCTTTTTCTTCCTTGATCTTCAATCGGGCTCTTTCTTTCTTTCTGGCAAGTCTTTCTTCTTCTTTCTTTTTAGCTTCTGCCTTGAATCTTCTTCCTCTAGCCTGTTCTTCCTTCTTACTAATAGTACCTATCTCTTCATTAATGTTGTGGAGAATCACTTCCAGCCTTGAAACTTCCTTTTCTAGGCCTGCTATGTCTGCGCTGCTCTCCTTAACTTGAAGTATCTCTCCGCATTCAGGGCAGGTATAGTCATGCAACAGGGCATTTTCCTCAGTATACTCTATTGTGCAGTTAGGGCAGAAGAAGAATTGCTTCGTTTTTCTCGTCGCTGCCTGGGATTTTAGGTCTTCTATATTCTTTAGAAGCTTTTCCCTGAACTTGACTAGGCTTTTTCCTGAATTAAGTGTCCAAAAATAGGTATACCATCCTCCCTTTTTGCTGTCTTTTTTTCTTATGAAGCTGACAAGCCCCTCATCAGAGAGTTTGTAAAGAATATTTCTTGTTTGGTTTATTGTGAGGTTGAGTTTTTTTGCAATTAAAAACTCATTTACATTTTTTTTGCCATGAAGGAGATCTACGATTCCAACAGCGTTTTTGCTTGCGACAGAAGCGACAATATCCTTGAGAAGGTCAACTTGCATATACTCTCTTAAAGAAGTGGCATTAAAAAGATTTCTAGGAGTTTGTTACCATTATACAATTAATATAAACCTATATAAATTAATTTAAAAATCTAGCCTTATGTTTTGGGATAAAAAAGATGAAAAGAAAAGTTTGCCTGACCTTCCTCCTTTAAAGTTAATGCCTCAAAGCGGTGTTGAAGTACGGCCAATTCCTGAAGACGATGAACCTGTTGAGAAGCATAGTCTTCCTTCATTTCCTGATTCAGCTATGCAGCATGGCTTCTCCCAGGCAGCTATAAAAGATGCAATAGAGAATGATTCTATCGAAGACTCCTCAACAGACGAAAGGCAGTTTAAGACCGTGGAGATGGAAGAATGGCAGGCCCCTCCAGCCTCATTTGAGCCTCGAGATGAAAAGCAGGAACCATTCACTCCAGAGTTTCCAAAGTCCTCCCAAAAAAGTGCAGATGTTTTCATCAAGATAGAGAAATTCCATTCCGCGCGAAGATCTCTTGAGGATACAAAGGAAAAGCTAAGGTCGATAGATGAAGTTCTTAAAAGAATAAGAGAGACAAAGATAAAGGAAGAGCAGGAGCTTGCAGCATGGGAAAAAGAGATGCTTGCAATAAAAGCAAGAATACAGGATGTAACTCAAAATATATTTGAGAAATTAGAATGAGTTCCTCTGAATATGTCCGCATCTCAGTTTCTGAAAAATTCTATGGCCAAAAAAATCTTCTTCATGCCCAGCTTGAGCTTCTTAATAATATAAAGCACCTCAAGGAATACATTAGGCTGAGGAAGGAAGAGCTCGTATTAAGAGTATCTCTAAAAAACAAGCTAGATGATGCGATAGTTTCACTTGAAGCTCTAAGTAAGATTCTTCCAAAAGGCAACTTCGTCACCCACAATCAAAAAATAAGGGAAGATATGATAACTGACAAAGATGTGATCACCATAGAAGAAGAGTTGGATGAAATAAAGAAAAAGCTCTCTCGTCTTCAGGCATGATTAATTTTAAATAGCTCTCTCCTTCTCTCTGTGCATGAAACTGGATAAAAGACAGGATCTTATAAGAGAATACATAGATTTCTTTAAGTCTAAGGAACATAAAGAGATTCCTTCATCCTCTCTTATTCCTGAAAATGATCCTACTGTTCTATTCACGACTGCAGGAATGCATCCTTTAGTTCCTTTTCTTTTAGGGCAAAAGCATTCGCTTGGGAAAAGACTTGTAGATGTTCAAAAGTGTATCAGGACTCAAGATATTGAGGAAGTCGGAGACACTGTGCATCACACTTTTTTCGAGATGCTTGGGAACTGGAGCCTTGGAGACTACTTTAAGAAAGAGGCTATTGAATACAGCTTTGAATTTCTTACAAAAACCCTGAAACTCCCATTGGAAAGGCTGGCTGTAAGTGTTTTCGCAGGAGATAAAGATGCATCAAAAGATGAGGAGTCGGCTAAAACATGGAAAAAGCTAGGAATCCCCGAAGAAAGAATTGCATATCTTCCAAAAAAGAACAACTGGTGGGGGCCTGCAGGGGAAACAGGTCCATGCGGTCCTGACACTGAAATGTTCTACTGGAAGCCAAACAGCAGGAAGGCTCCTAAGAAATTTGATCCTAATGATGATGACTGGGTAGAAATATGGAATGATGTTTTAATGCAGTATGAAAAGACAAAAGATGGAAGATATATTCCTCTAAAGCAGAAAAACGTTGATACAGGAATGGGAGTCGAAAGAACTTTTGCCGTCTTAAATGGAATAGAGGACAACTACCAGACTTCAATATTTATTCCTGTAATAAGAGAAATAGAGAAGATATCCGGAAAAAAATACGATGAAAATAAAAGAGAGATGAGAATAATTGCAGATCACATAAGGGCTGCGACTTTTATCCTAGGAGATCAAAGAGGAATAAAGCCATCTAATATAGGTCAGGGTTATGTCCTTAGGAGACTCATAAGAAGAGCAATAAGATACGGCCGATTGATTGGAATGGAAGAGAATTTCACATCAAAAGTTGCAAAGGCAGTTCTTCCTGTATATCCAGACTATCAAGAGTTGCATAGAAATCACAAATTCATTGTTTCTGAATTAGACGAAGAGGAAACTAGGTTTAAAGAGACTCTTGAAAAAGGCCTGAAGAAATTCAATGAAGTTGCAAAGAACAAGATCATTACAGGAAAAGAGGCTTTTCTTTTATTCCAAAGCTATGGATTCCCCATTGAGATGACTCAGGAGTTGGCCGAGGAAAAAGAAATAAAGGTCGATCTGGATGAATATAATGAAGAATACAAAAAGCATCAGGATCTAAGCAGGATATCTTCAGCTGGAATATTCAAATCAGGCCTTGCCGACAATAGTGAAGCAACAAAGAAACTACATACAGCCACTCATCTTCTTAACGAAGCACTAAGAAAAGTTCTTGATAAAAATATACATCAAAAAGGATCTAACATTACCCCTGAAAGAATGAGATTTGATTTTAACTTTCCAAGAAAACTTACTCCTGAAGAGATAAAAAAAATTGAAGACTGGGTGAACAAAAGGATAGATGAGGCTCTTCCAGTCCACCGTGAAGAGATACCTCTCTCTCAAGCCACCGAATCAGGAGCTCAGGCAGAATTCGGAACAAAATACCCTGAATTGGTATCAGTCTACACAATTGGAGACAAGAAAACATGGTTCAGCAAGGAAATCTGCACAGGTCCCCATGTATCCAATACACGAGAGATTGGCAGATTCAAAATAATAAAAGAAGAGTCTGTAGCCTCTGGAATTCGAAGAATAAAGGCAATTGTAGAATAATCATCTTGTCAAAAGATAGACTATGACTGCCAACGAAATTAGGAAAGCGTATGCAGCAAACCATCTTAAATTCTTTTTAGATGTAAGAACAAACTTCAGAAGAATATGAATAGTTGCAAGTCCTATGATAAATGAAACTAGGGTAGCCCATAATAAGTTCGATGGAAGTGTATTGTTTCCAATCTCTATGATTCCTGCTCCAAAAATAACAGGAATCGCCATCAAGAAGGAAAATTTTACTGCCTGCTTTTCATTTAACCCCAAAAGAAGGCCGCTGGAAATAGTAGTCCCGCTTCTTGAGATACCTGGAAACACAGCCATGGATTGTGCAAGTCCTATAAGAAAAGAATCCTTAAAGCTAGGAGTCTGCTTTCTAACCTTGAAGTCAAGGCTTCCTATCAATAGTATAATCCCTGTAATGGCAAACCCTAAAGCAACAACAACAAGATTATTTAGTATCTCCTCAACGAAATGTCTTAAAATATATCCTATGAAAGCCGCTGGAATGCTTGCAACAATGAGCAAGAATCCCATCCTTGCTTTTGGACTCTTCCATTTTCCCTTTAATAGATCTTCTAATATGTCTACTATATCCTTTCCAAAATATACAAAAACCGCCATTAGTGTCCCAAAATGGACCGCGACATCAAACTGAAGAGTGTTGTTGAACCCTATAAGATACGAAACAAGAACAAGATGCCCTTTGCTTGATATAGGAAACCATTCAGCTATCCCCTGCACGACTGCCAATATGAGAGAGGAAATAAGTTCATTCATTAAATCAAGGAAAAAAACAGATTAATAAATATATAGCTAATAAGGTTCAAGGATAAGGCTTGTGCCATCCTCATGGCCCTTTCCGTTTACAGCCCTAAGGCCTAAAGTCTGTTGAAAATAACGTTCAATAATAAAAATAGTCTCGAGGGTCTTCTGAACCTCTTCTTCCCTCGAATCGCCTCCCTTCCCGGTTGTTACAGTTATTGTAACCTTCATCTGCACTCCCAGCACAAGTCCATTATAATTTGCTGCTCTTCCAGAGAAGCACAGTCCATGTCATACAATAAATCAAAAATCTCCCCGCAGTCAAAACACTTCTCAGGCAGGAGATAGTGATGCATCCTCACCTCCCAAAAATTCCTCAACAAGTTCATACTCCTTCTCTTCATTGTCGAACTCAAGAACATCATCAACCAAAGAAACGTGCTTCTGGCACTCATCGCAGAAAAATTCTTCGAATCCTAGGCTGTTATCATTACTGTTTAAGTGATAAGACCACACATCAAAAACCCTTCCGCATCCGATGCAGTGTTCAGGTATAACGCATTCGTTCTGTTTCATAGCGGATAAAACAAATTCTTATTTAAATACTCATATCGCTTGGAGAAATATATATTTACTTATAATCAACCTTTTATACGAAACAACTTAGCAATGACAAAACATCTTTTTTGTGACAGAACAACTTAAAAGAGACAAATAAAATTAGTTTTCTTGAATTTTAGAAAATTACTCGACATAGATGCCTGGTTTTCCAGGCTTTGCCTTGCTTGCCTTGCCCTGTGGATCATGTTTCTTTTTGTCACTGACCGAAAACACCATGACTGGCTTTCCAACTCTTTTTGTGAGTTCGTTGGAGTCATAATATTCCAGTTCAAATGGCATAACATATACATAAACTTTATTTGCCTTGCCTTTTTTCTCGTCGACAATTCTAAGAACATTCAAAATGTCTGAAACTGTCTTGTCAGCAGATTTTTCAGCCTGTTCAAATTTTTCATCAATCTTTTTTTCATCTGCCTCTGGCCATGGAGCAAGCGAAACGAATCCTTTGTTTCCGATAATTTGCCAGAGCTCCTCGGAGAGGTGTGGAGCAAATGGTGACAAGAGCCTGATAAACAAATTAAAATCACTTTTCGCAATGCTTTCATGCTCAAAACTCTCAAAAAGTTCTCTTAATCTTATTACTGCCAGATTATATTTGAAGTTTTCAATCTCCTCAGTTATTTTCTTTATCGTGCTGTGAATCTTGCTTTCAATCTTCTTGCTTGTCTTTCCTTCCTTCATATTTGAAACATACGAGAATACTCTTTTTAAGAACCTAAACGTACCATCAATGCCTTCATCACTCCACATTATGTCTTTATCAGGAGAGGCTATAGAGACCAAAAACAACCTGGCAACGTCTATCCCATACTTTTTAGATACTACCTCAGGAAGTATAACATTGCCTTTCGATTTGCTCATCCTCTCCCCATCAGGCCCTAAAAGAAATCCCTGATTGAACAATCTTCTAGCAGGCTCTCCAAAATTTATAAGACCTAAGTCTCTTAGGAACTTGGTATAAAATCTAAAATATATCAGATGAAGGCATGCATGCTCTTTGCCACCCACATAGACATCAATCGGGCACCAATAATTTGCCTTTGCTGAATCAAAAATCTTTTTATCATTATGAGAGTCGCAATATCTCAAGAAATACCATGATGAATTAACAAACGTGTCCATTGTATCCGTTTCCCTTCTTGCAGGACCCTTGCAATTAGGGCACTTTGCCTCCAAAAATGGCTTATACTGAAGCAATGGATTGCTTACCCCCTTGAACTCTATTTTTTCAGGAAGGACTATGGGAAGATCCTTTTCAGGAACAGGCACCACTCCGCACTTGTCACAATAAACGATAGGTATAGGTGTCCCCCAAAATCTCTGTCTTGATATCAACCAGTCCCTTAATCTGAAATTAATTACTTTTTTACCCAATTTTTTGGTTTCAAGAACCTTAATGATGTGCTCTTTTGCCTCTGCTGTCTGCAGTCCATTGAAGCTATCTGAATTTACCAGGATTCCTACACCTTCATATGCTCCTTCTATCTTCTCAGCTTTTTCAGGTTTTACCACATATTTTATAGGAAGCTTGTATTTCTTTGCAAACTCATAGTCTCTTTCGTCATGAGCAGGAACTCCCATTACCATTCCACTTCCATAATCAGCAAGAACAAAATTCCCCGCATAGACTGGAATTTTCTCCCCAGTCAGAGGATGGGATGCATAGGCTCCAGTAAAAACTCCTTCCTTCTCCATCTTATCCAAGTCTTCCTCTTTGACAGAATGTAGTTTTTTAACAAATCCCTGAACCTTAGCCTTCTGCTCGGAGGTCACAATATCCATCAATCTTGGATGTTGAGCAGAAATAACCAAGAAAGTCACTCCAAATATAGTGTCTGGCCTTGTTGTGAATATCTTCCATTTCTCCTTATTTATTATAAAATCTATCTCGGCTCCCTCGCTCTTGCCAATCCAATTTCTCTGTAATCTCTTAATCAGTTCAGGCCAGTCATCCAGCTTGTTCAAATCCTCGTAAATTTCATCAGCATAATGAGTGATCTTAAAGAACCACTGTTCAAGATGCTTGATTTCCACATTTGTATCCTCATGTCTCCAGCACTTCCCTCCTATAACTTGTTCGTTGGCCAAGACAGTGTTGCATTTAGGGCACCAATTTACCGGAGACTTCTTCCTGTATACAAGCCCCTTCTCATACATCTTTAAGAAAATCCATTGATCCCACCTATAATAGTCAGGCTTGTGGGTCTCAACCATCCTGCTCCAGTCATAGCTTAGTCCGAGATCCTTCATCTGCCTGATAAAGTTTGCAATTGCCTCCTCAGTAAATTTTTTCGGATGTGACTTTGCCTTTATTGCAGCATTTTCGGCAGGCAATCCAAAAGAATCAAATCCCATAGGATGTAGAACATTGAACCCTTGCATCCTCTTGAATCTTGAATATATATCACCAATATTATAATTATGAGCATGTCCCATATGCAATCCTGTTCCAGAAGGATAAGGGAACATTTCAAGGACGTAGTACTTCTGCTTCTTTTTGTCTTCTTTTACCTCAAAGGCCTTTTTGTCTTCCCAAGCTTTCTGCCATTTCTTTTCAATTTTTGCAAAATCAGTTTCTTTCATCAAAGGCATAGCAAAAATAACAATTTAAAGGTTTTCCTTTACTTTGGGGAGAACGTGCACGGTATCTCTTCAACATCTCCACTAGCTGGATCAGTGAAGGTCATATTAACATATTCTACGCCAGAAGGTGCAGATGCTTCAGCGAAATGTTGGGCAAAAAGAGAGAGCCTTACCTGAAGGTTCATCGCGACAATCATGCTAAGACCGTAAACATAGGTTGCGTTTTCCTGCCCTATATCAGCAGAGATACTATCATATTCTATTTGCAATTGCTCTTTTTTATAATTGCAACTGATGGTTGAATTCTCCATCTCGAAGGTGAGATCGCATGTAGATCCTGTATTATCTACCGAGAATGTCCCTTCCAATTCCTTGGTAGTTTCATTTCCTACAATGATTGACCTAGAACTTGTACATTCTTTTACAGAGTCAGAAAGGCAGATAAGGGATTTCGATTTACCCGTGATGAGTTCGCTTCCCTTAGAAATATCTATAGTGCCGCATTTTGGATCAGGAGCGCTAATTGAAGGAGAAGAACCTCCCTTCAAACCAAAGGCAAGAAATGCAACAATGACAACAACCACAATGATTATTCCAATAAGAACGTTCCTTTTCATTGTTTTAAAAGCAAAAAGGGGTTTAAAAACATTATGATTAGAACTCGTCTTTGATAGAATCAAGCAATCCACGTTTTCTAAGCTGATTGGCAGCTCCAGGATTATAATGGAATACTACATCAGCTTTAGAATTGTCGTATTCCCAAGGCTGCACTAGAACAACATCCTTAGGTCTCAACCACATGCTCCTTTTGAATCTCCCTGGAACTCTGCAATTCCTGACTTTTCCATCAACACAATGGACCTCCATCCTGTTTCCTCCAAGTCTCTGGACAATTACTCCTATAATCTCTCCATCTCTTGGTTTTCTTACTCTTATAGGCGCCTCTCCCTCTTGCGTTGGCTGCTGCCCTTCTTCTACAACTTCTTCAAAGTCTCCGTACTCTTCATCCATAAAATAAATTAAAAAGAGGAGTTATTAAACCTATCTTTGAAATCAATGTAAAATACCCGAAGGATCTCTCATAGGACACAGCCTTGGTTCGCCATTCACATATACTAAAGTCGCCGGCAGATGCTGGTCGGAAAAAAACCCATGATTTATTATTGACATCCTGTTGATAGAAATCCCATAGTCTGTCTCAAGAAGTTCATATCTCTCATCCCTTCCACTAATAACTCTAGTATGCGCCGGAATTGATTTCCTTGACAAGAATTCTCCAAGTAATGTGGGATGAACAGGAAGCTGAAGGCGCCTGGTAAACTCAGTAGGAATAGAAAAAAGCAAGCCGCTATCACCTCTTTGCATTTTTAATTTAGGAAAAACACATATAAAAACTTTCCTGATAAGTCTTAAAAAGACTATTTACCTTGCCATTGCATGATTACCTCGCAATTTTCAGGGGAAAAGATAAGCTCATCCTCCTCCGAAGCCTTTTCCCTTTATGAGAAATCAAGGTTCGGAGAAAAAAAAGATAAAAAGGTAGAATACTCTTTCTCCGAGGCTCTCTTTCTTGTTTCAGAGAAGAAGATGAAAGTCTTTTCCCATGCAAAAGAGATTGATCTTTCTGCGCTGATAAAAAAAATTAGGAAAATAGACAAAAAGATAGAGACTAAGCTTGCAGCATTCTCCGACTTGAGAAAAAGAGGGTATATAGTAAAATCAGCACTTAAATTTGGAGCGGACTTCCGAGTTTATGACAAAGGCATTCAGCCGGGAGGAGACCATTCAAAATGGATCCTCTATACAGCAAAAGAACACGACTCTCTTTCCTGGAGTGACTTTGCGGCAAAAAATAGAGTAGCTCATTCAACAAAGAAGAACCTTCTCCTTGCAATAGTAGACGAAGAAGGAGATGTCTCCTATTACGAAATATCCTGGATAAAACCTTAAGCAGGGCACTCTCCCTCAGTCCAATACAGGACTCTTGGGTCTATGCATGAGAAACAACTGTTAGTAAAAGTCTGTGCGCAAGGATATTTTATGCACTGAATCTGCTTTGGATCAAACCACCCGCATACAGGTGCATACTCCTGAATACACAGCTCATTATCTCTGCTTTCGGAAGTACAATAATACTTTTCCGTGCTTGCAGGTTCACACCCACATCCACAATCGTTTTGGAAAGGTTTCATTTCCTCAGCACAGGTATATCTTATTCTTGAGCACTCTTCAAGACTAGTGCTTGTATAATTCTTAGAGGAATACATGCATTGATCAGTCTCTTTATTTCCCTGAAACAAAAAAACTAAAGCAATAGCGGCAGCAAGTACAATTACCAAGACCGTCAAAGAAACTCTCCGATCCATAGGGAAAAAAAGTTATTCGCCTATATATAGTTATTCTTTATAACAAGATTTATAACATAAACACTCTGTTCATGAGAATGCCTGAAAATGCCTCACAAATAAAAGAGAAGATACTTTCACTCATAAGTGTAAAGGGACCCAGCCTTCCTATTCATCTTGCAAGAGGTGTAAATCTAAGTCCTCTATTCGTCTCAGCATTCCTATCAGAGCTTTATTCAGAGGGAAAAATTAGGATAAGTGATATGAAAGTTGGAAGCTCGCCTTTGTATATACTTCCAGGCCAGGAAGAGCAGCTTGAAAACTTCATAGAGTACCTTAACCCAAAAGAAAAAGAGGCATTTCATCTTATTAAGAAAAACAAGATGCTGGATGATGAGCAGCAGACCCCAGTGATGAGGGTTGCGCTTAGAGCTCTGAAGGACTTTGCAATACCTCTCAAAATAAGGCAAAATGACCAGGTAAAGAACTTCTGGAAATATCATTTAATTCAGGATTCAGAAATTCAGCAAATATTGCAGCCACCGCTTATTGCTCCCCAGATAACACTTCCTTCTGCCTCGCCAATGCCTCCATCGCAAACCATTCTGGAATTGCCAAAGGAAAAGGAAATGCAAGAAATTAACGAGTCTCCTAAAAAGGAAGAAAAAGAAGTCTCAAAGCCAATAAAGAAAAAGAAGAAGGAAGAGTATGCCTTCCCTGAGAGAGTAAAAGCATATCTAGCCTCTAAAGATATAGAGGTTCTAGAGATCCTTCTTGAAAAGAAAAAGGATTTCATGGCAAAAATCCGTGCTGATACGTTATTTGGAAAGCAAGAATATATGCTTACGGCAAAAGACAAAAAGAAACTTAATGAGACCGACCTGACACTAGCATACCAAAAAGCCCATGGAGAAAAGATGCCTGCCCTAATTTTATCTCCTGGTGAGATAGATAAAAAGGCTCTGGAGCATGCAAAAACCTGGAGAAACCTGATTAAGTTCGAGAAGGCTAAGATCTAAGCAAAAGCTAATCTAGAAACAGTTTCTATTTGAGAGTCTCTCCACATACAAAATCTCTCATAAAAAGGAGAATAGGGTTGCCACGGATATCTGATTGGAGACTTAATTAAAGGATGTATAAAATTCATTGACTGAGCGAAATAATCTGGCTGATATTGACAAGGATATGAAATTAATGTCGCCTCACGTATTTCAAGATCATTATCTCTAAGCATCGCCTCTTTTGCAAGGCCAAATGTATCTCCCGTTCCACAATCATCATCAACCAACAATACTTTAGATGCGTGTTTAATACGAGGAATAGAGGAATTAATCTTAGGAGAATCTACTAAAAAAGGAACAACTTTTGGAAGCCCAATGATATCATTTAATTCAAGGGATCCTATTGAATAAATAGGCCTAGACAAATTTAATCTTTTATAGGGAATACTTAAACACTCGGCAACTTTCATTCCAGGGTATTGGCCGCCTCTATGTATCCCTACAACAACATCTGGAGAGAAATCATGTACCCTACAAACCAAATCTTGAATCATAGAATCAATATCTTCAAAAGACAAGAAATCAACTCCAAATAAAGAAAGAGCTCTTCTTTCTAAAGCATATAGTGCCTTGTCAAGCATACAAGTTATTGGCAGTAAGCTTTAAATAACCTACCTGCTGGAAGGATTTATGGGAAGAATAAAACTACTTATGGTAAAGAAGGCAGCAAAACAGCTGTTGCAAGGAGAACATAGTTTCTCAACCGAGTTCAACCATAACAAGAAATTGCTCAAAAACACTATGCCAAGCAAGCCAATTCAAAACAAAGTGGCTGGCTATATTTCACGATTGATGAAGGCAAAAGGC
Source organism: Candidatus Pacearchaeota archaeon (assembly GCA_019662115.1). GTDB lineage: Archaea > Nanobdellota > Nanobdellia > Pacearchaeales > GW2011-AR1 > JAIFVW01. The sequence continues at coordinate 18,367 of JAIFVW010000004.1, read as the reverse complement.
AAAGTTCCTAAGCCAAAGAAAGTGGTTGAAGCTATTTCTGCTTAAGAATTCGGTCTATCTTCCTTTCAATCCTATTCATATCGTCTTTTATTTTGTATACTTCTTGCATCCTTTTTCTGTTGTAAATAAAAGCAATTACATCAAATACGATGTTTATAACAACAACCACTCCCAATGCCTGCAGCCATTTCCCAAGGCCGCCAACATTGCCAAGAAGAGTTGTAAGAATATCTTCCACCATTATCTACTTTATTTACCTATCCTTATTAATCTTTCCAACAATCAGCATTCATGAATAATTTTTCTTGGGGTATTAGTAAATCCTACTTCCTTTTCAAGAAGAGAAAGAGGAGTCTTATTTTCCCATTCAATAAGGGGAAGACAATTAGGAAACTCTTTAGGGCTGGAAGCAACTATTTTTGAGCCTGGAAGCAAAGGGAAATATTTGTCAAAACATCTTACTGCCCTTCCCGCCTCATTATAATAATCTTTATCTTCTTTAGATAAAGTTGGTAGAACTTCTTTAAGAGGAACTTCCTCTCCAAAGCAAAAGATGCCGGGAATATACATTTCTCGACCCTTGAGAATTTCCCCTTCATATAATGCTTCAGCTCTTGCAAAAAACTCAAAACTTTGTGTGATATCTGGAATAAGGATTTTTTCTGGATTTCTGTCAAAAATAGGCGCCTCCGCATATCCAATTTCGTCTAGGTGTAAACGGATATACTCCTGCCTATGAACAACTTTGAGATTACTTTTTGTAATTTCAGCCATAAAATCCTGACTTCCGATGCCTTAATAAGTATTGTTGTGCCAAAAAACAACTAAAACAACAGCCTTAAAAATGGCTAAAATCGTGTAGATATACGGCTCTGTAACTCAGCGGTAGAGTGCGGCTCTCATAAGGCCGAAGTCGGGAGTTCAACTCTCCCCAGAGCCATAAATTTATTAATTCATAGAACAAAAAGGATAATGGATAAGCAAAGGAGAAGATTTTCTTCGATACAGCTGATCCTTGTGAGCCTTGATGTGCTTCTTGCAGCTCTTATAATTATAGGATCGGAAAAGCTTAGATACACCGAATTTGGAAAAGCATCTTTGACATTCGGTCTGGTAATGCTTGGAATCGTAACAATTCTCCGTCTGCTGCAGAAATGGTAGATTAATTACCGCGCCATACCATATGCTGGCCTGTTTTCAAGAAGCTCTCAAGCATAACTAACTCATCATACATCCCTTCCATGAAGTCATATTTTTTTGCCTCTTCGAGGGTAACCCATGCATATTCGGTAAGATCTTTACAAAGAGTCACGTGATGTGAATCTGGATGTGCATACAAGCTGACAATTAAGCATGGAATTCCATCAGGTCTTATGTAGACCATGCTGCAAACATAGCCTATCTTATCAATAGAGATACCAACTTCCTCCTTCATCTCTCTTCTAAGCACATTTTCCAGGACATTATACCAATGGTCTGATGTATCTTTTGGCAAAGAAGAATAATCTTTTGTTTCAAGTTTTCCTCCAGGCACAGTCCACTTTCCTGGAAAAGCTTTTTCCCACGGAGCGCGCTTCACAATAAGGTATTTGCCATCTTTTACTAAAATGCCTGTAACAACTATATAATGTGCCTTTGCAACATCCATTTTCTTAAACACTAATATTTATATTTAAACTATTGCTCAAAAAAACTGACTATGAGAGACAAAATACTGGAACTTTTTACATTGCATGAAAAACTGAAGTTCCACCAATTTGGAAAAGCACTCAATATCCGCTCAAATAAAGTTGCCTATCATCTGAAAAGCCTCATAAAAGAGGGAATAATTGACAAAAAAGGAGATTCCTATATGCTTGCAGAGCCTGCGGAACACCTTATCCCGTATATTTCAGAGAAGAAGACTGTAATACCTGTAGTCTTAGTGTGCATAAAAAAATCTAATAAAGTATTCCTTTCAAAAAGAACTAAGAGACCTTTTCTTGGCCTGTTCAGTCTTCCAGGAGGAAGGCTTGTTTTAGGAGAATCTATAGAAGAAGCAGCAAAAAGGATTATGAAAACAAAATACAATGTAACCATAGGCCTTGAAAAGATTCTCTCAATTTCTCTTGAGCATGTGAAAAGGAAAGACAAGATAATACATTCATTCCTTCTTATCCTTGTTTCTGCAAAGGCTCTGTCCCCACTGAAGATTATAGAGATTAAAAATAAAAACAAAATTGTCGCTAGTGACTATCAACTTATAAAAAACATTTATCCCAGGAATGCGGAAATACCAACTCTTACTTCCTATGTCTAGGCAATCATCCTGAGCCCATCGCCCTCTTTTCTCGGAATGACATGTATATGGGCGTGCTTTACAACCTGTCCGACAGGCTCAAGATTATTCATTATAATATTAAATCCATCCGCAAGTTTTGAGTCTAGCAGGCTCCCAGCAACTTCCTTTGTAAATGAAAGCAATTCCTCTCCAAGCTTGTGAGGTATATCCAAAAGAGTAACAAAATGTTTTTTTGGAATGATTAAAGTATGGCCTTCAGCCTTAGGATGAGCATCTCGGATTGCAAAAAATTGGTTGCTTTCATGAATAAAATCAGCCTTGATCTCTTTCCTTGCAATTTTGCAGAACACGCAATCCATACTAAGAAGAAAACGCACTTCTATAAAAACCTTGTTTTAGCACTTGCCTGTTTACTTCCTCACGCTTAAATCCGAATAAAAAGCTCTTAAGCCACGACATTTTCTCTGTCTGGTTTGTAAGTGCTGCACTAAGCTTGTTGATCTCTTTTCCAAAGGGAGATTTTCTATTGTATATGGAAGGAGGCATTCTCATAAATAAAGACTTCAAAACTCCTTCATCATCTGGAATTTTTGCAACTACCGGCAATTCTAGTACATCCTCAATCTCATCAAGAGTGACTTCATATTCAGGATTCCTTATTTTATTGATAATAATTCCATCAATTGATTTTCCTCTTTGAGAGGCTAACCTGGCAGCCCTTAGAGAACAGCTCAAAGTCGGATAATCAGGAGTTGTTACAACAAAAAGATGATCAGAGGCTAGCATAGCGGAAAGAGTTTCCTCATTTAAGGCTGGAGAGGAATCTATAACAACAAAATCATAATTATCCTTTACGCTAGCAAGTCTATCCTTCAACTTCATTGACTGTATTCCTTTTGAAAAGAAATAGCTCCCAGGAATCACATCAACCCCATATCTAGTATGTATTGCACTTAGCATTCTTGCCTTTCCAGAAAGAACATCATGGATAGTTTTTACAGGAGTTACGATATCCATGTGCAATCCAACATTAGGAGCAGAGTAATTTGCATCCACCAAGAGAACTTTTTTCCCATAATGATTGACTAAATCAACAGCAAGAGAAGAAGCAATCGTGGTCTTTCCCACTCCCCCTTTTATGGAAACAATCCCTATGGCCTTAGTCATCTCCAATGAAAGAAACATCTCTTTAAAAGAGTTTCTAACAAAATGGACCCACCGAGAATTGAACTCGGACTTCATCCATGCCATGGATGCATCATGCCGTTAGAACATGGGCCCTTGTTAAGATGATAAATACTCTCTTATAAACCTATTCAACAAAAATAAGTGCAAACATTACGGCAATTCCTAAAATAAAGAACAGCAACTGAATGATTGATTTGCTTAATTTAGTTTCCTTATGAAGCTCAGGAATTAGATCGCTGCCTGCAATGTAAATAAATCCACCTGCAGCAAGAGGAACAAGAAAAGGCTCAACAAGACTGCTCCTTTCAACTCCAATTATAAGAACAAGAAGAGCTCCAAAAAAGGCAGTTAACGCCGAAAGGAAATTCAAGGCAAGAGCCTTTCCCTTTGAAAATCCTCCATGAAGAAGGACACCAAAGTCTCCGATCTCCTGGGGAATCTCATGAAGAACAACTGCGAGAGTTGTAGCAATACCAGCAGGAATGCTTACAAAATATCCAGCGGCAATGATCGCACCATCAAGAAAATTATGAACTCCATCTCCAACTAAATTCATATAGCTAAAAGGATGTACGTGCGTTGTAGTTATTGGTAGATGGCAGTGCTGCCAGTGTATTATCTTTTCCAGAATAAAGAATATAATAATTCCTCCTAATATAGAAAGAGAAACATTAAGTGAAAATCCCTGATTTTTTGCAATTTCAGGCAAAAGGTGTATAAAAGCATCTCCGAATAAAGCGCCGGCAGAAAAACTTACAAGATATATAAGAAGAGTCTTTAGCCTCTCTGCTTTTATGCCTAAAACAAAGACTCCAACAAAGGAAATTAGGCTTACAATAAAGACGCTCAATAGAGAATAAGTCCATACATTCATAAACTAAAAAGAAAAAATGCCTTTTTAAAATTACCTACGTCTAACAGGCTGTGAAGGTGTCTGTGCAATGCCACGAGGGTTGTATGTTCTTACAACAATGAAATAAACAAGAGATCCTATCCACCATCCAAACACTATCACGACAAGCCAAACAACCTTTTCCCAGTTATTCAAAAATCTTCTCTGGGCGCAGTCTATAAGCATCCAAATCCAGAATACAAAAAGTATAGCGGTAAGTAAGAATACTAGAGCTCCCAAGCTTACAACAAATGGGAAAAACCATATATCTCTAAAAATCATATTAATAGGAAATATATTGACTATTTAAATATATCAAACAATTTTTCCTGCTTCTTCAAAATCTATCTCATCTCGTATGAGTTTCCTTAAAATATCCCTGAGCTCAGATACCTTTACTCTAATTTGTTTAGTTGTATCCCTCTCCCTTATGGTGGCACTTTTATCCTTCAGACTGTCTTCATCAACTGTGATACAATAAGGAGTTCCCATTTCGTCATTCCTGGCATATCTCCTTCCTATGCTTCCCGATTTGTCAAATAAGACTGCAAAATCCTCAAGTAAATCCCTATAAATCTCTCGAGACATTTCAAGAACTTCTCCCTTGGATATGAGGGGAAATACTGCCGCTTTGTATGGAGCAAGTCTCGGGCTTAAATGTAGCACGATATTATCTCTTTTTTTATCATGTTCATAAGCCTCCAACATAAAAACTAGAAATGCTCTTTCCACACCCAGAGAAGGCTCGCAAACTACATGTGGAACTACTTTTCCGGATTCTGGATCATTGATTTCCATACTTTTTTTCGAATGCTTCTCATGCTGTCTTAGATCAAAATCTCCCCGATTGGCAAAACCCTGAAGCTCTCTCCAACCCATTGGAAATTCATACTCCAAATCCCATGTGTCTGACGCATAATGGCTTTTTTCCTCTTTCGTATGTTGCCTTGCCCTGAATTTGTCTTCACTGGCTCCAAGAAGTATAAACCACTGCAGCTCTGTAGCAAGCCAGTAAGCATGCCAATCAGTTTTTATTATTCCCTGTTTCCAGGCATCTCGTAGTTTCATTTCCTTGGGCTTCTTTTCTGACTTTTGCATCTCCTCACTGTAGATAGTCATGGAAATATTTCCAATTTCATCAATATATGGGCATTTCATTCCCTGGGAGATAAAGTACTCAATCTCCATCTGTTCGAACTCCCTGCATCTAAAAATAAATTCTCTAGGAGAGATCTCATTTCTGAAAGCCTTTCCTATTTGAGCAATTCCAAATGGAAGTTTTAGCCTGGAAACTTCCTGTACAGACTTAAAGTTGGCAAAAATCAGCTGTGCAGTCTCAGGCCTTAGATATGCTTTGATCGCATCTTCCTGAATAGGACCTACATGGGTGACAAACATTGGGTTAAACTCTCCCTTGCTTTCGAATTCTCCTCCGCATTTCTCACATTTTACCTTTCCCAGCTCATGTTTGTCAATCTTTGTCTTGTTCTTGCACTTTTTACATACAACTGCAATGTCGACAAAATTAGAAACATGCCCAGATGCTTCCCATACTTTAGGATTAGTAATGATAGCGCCGTCTATCCCAACCATATCTTCTCTTTTATGCACATGATACTTCCACCATGATTTTTTGATGTTGTTTTTTAGCTCTACACCTAACGGCCCAAAATCCCAAAATCCTGCCAGGCTTCCGTAAAGTTCTCCTGAAGGATAAACAAAACCCTTTCTCTTGCAAAAAGAGGCAAGCTCATCGATTGTGATCTTTGAAGTCATGCCCCTACATCAGAATATAGATATATAAATGTTAATAAAAAAAAGAAAAAAAGATTGGAATTAATCCTGGTCCTCGAGCTCCTTGATTCTCTCGCTGACTCCTCTGGTTTCATTATCGAGTGCTTCCTTATACTCCTTCAGCATCTCGATTTTTTCTGCCTTAGTGAGAAACTGTCGAGCTCCAGCATATTGCATTGAATAGCAATTCATGTTTATCACCTCCTTTCATACTTGTATCGTACATACGATATTCAATAAGAAGTTATATTTAAATATATCGGTTACCCAATATTTGAATGAAGAAAAAAGAAAATCCTTGCTGCGATATGAGGGGGATGCTTTCTTTTCTTATACTTTTTCTCGTCTCAAAGAAGCCGATGCACGGGCAGGAAATAGCGGACGAGCTTGAAAGAAGAAAGGGAGATCGCCCTAGTCCGGGCACTATATATCCTGCGCTGAAAAGCCTTAAGGAATCTGGTCTCATTCAGGAAAAGAAAGAGGGAAAAACAATAATCTATACGATAACGCAAGAGGGAAAAGAAAGCCTAAAGATAGCAAAGCAAAAGTTCTGCAGAACTTTTATGGATGTTATTTAGATAAAAAGGCCGGAAGATTCTGAAAGACTATCTCCTTTTCAAAAGATATTGAATGATCACCGACAATCAATGCCTGGAGGTCCTGATAAAGATGTCTTGAGTAAAAGGCCTGATTCCCTCTTAGAGTATAGAGAGTATAAGAAGTGTCAGAAAAGTCTGTATCTATAATTCCAGCATCATATTTTCCATCAGTATGCTTGTCTTTTATCAGAACTATCTTTATTTTTTGAGATTGGATAACATATCGCTGTCTTGATACGCTTACTGGAGTTCCAAGATCTTCATCTATCCATCGACTTGGAAATGCGACGGAAAATGTTCTTTGATGTTCCCTAGCTGCTTGCAATGATGGCGAATCGTTGGGAAGTAACATTGAAGTTTATTAAAAAGTGTCTATAAAAAGATTTATATAGCCCACCGGCTGTATACAGATATCTCATGGAAAAACCAAAAATAAGTTTCTACGATGTTAAGACGAAAAAGAAGTTTGAAACAAACAGCTATAGAATTGTAGAAAAGAAGGGAAGGTTTTTCGCTGTAACTAAGTCTCCTGCAGGAAGCCACGAGTGCTGGAGAGTTGTCTCAAAGGATGACGCGCACAAACTTAAGTAATTCTATTTCCCTATAAAAAAATATCAAAAATCGGTTTGTTTTTCTCATTTTCATTTATACATACATAATAAGTATAACTCTACATACATAATAAGTAGAGATACATACATAGTTGGTAATTAACGCATAAAGTCAAGTTTATTTTTACATACATAATAAGGTTTATAATGCCCCTTTTCCACCTATTAGGCAATGAGAAGGGGTGCCAGAGCTGTAAGCAGGATTGAGGAATATAGAAAAAGAATATTTCTCGCTGAACAACAAAGAAAAAAGATTATTAGACTTCTCCAGGAGCTGAAAGATAAATGCTGGAACCGAGAAATTTCACAATCTGAATATGAGCAAAAAACAAACGAAAAATATGAAGGAAGAACTCTCAAGGAGTGGATTGAGCATTATGAAAAAGACATTCTTGAATGCCGCATAAGAATACAGTATGAAGAAGCGGAAATACGAAGGAGAAAAATTCTTTCATTTATCTTCATATCTCTTGGAGTGTTAGTTCTTGTTGCAATCCTTTCCTATGGTCGGTCATTGACAGGATTTGCAATCAAGTCTGATGAAGTATACACAGACTCTATTAATCAGCAATTTACAGAATCATCAATATATGTATGGCAACCTCAACATGATGGAACTTTAACCTCATTAAAAATCTCAGGAACAATAGAGGGTGAGGGAACTGCAAAAGTTTACCTTAATGACAGGCTTATTCTTGATACATCAAATCAAAAGAAAAAATTCAGCATAACTGGAGCAGTAATTGGATCTCCGGAAGATATTCCTACAAACGAGGGAGAGGTTCCACAAACCCCTTCTCAAACGGAGCCTCTCTCTCAAGGAAACCAGACAGAAACATCAAGCGAAAATACAACTAATAATGTAGAAAATACCTCTGAGGAAAACACAACAATCTCTGAAAATACAACTATTACCTCAAGTGAATTCTCAGACATTTGTGAAGAGACATGCGATCTGTCTAAGGAAGAACTTTCTGAAAAGAATTACAATATAAGAGTAGAGCTTGATGGAGCACATATGGCTATCTCTTCAATATCATACACAACTATTCCTTCTAAGAGCCAGAATAATACAAACCAGACATCAGCAAACCAAACATCCAACATTTCACTTGAAGAATTTATACAGGGGCCAGCGGAAGTTGGAAAGCCAGTAGTATGGAAGAAAGAAGTTCATGGGAAAAAAGATCTTGTACTTCCAAAACAGGCAGAGAAAATAAAGGCTAATAAGATTGGCCTTGAAGATGAGGTTAAATGCAAGGAAAATAATAAACAGGAAGATAAAGAATTAAGCTGTGAAAGTTCAGATTATGAAATATCCTATGAAACTCCTGCCCCTACTCTTACGCAAGAAGTAATATCTCCCACTCATAAAAGAATAACTATTCATGGCCCAGAAACAATTCATTACAGCAATGTAAGCTCATCTGAATCAATTTCTGAAACAGCAGATGTAAATTCAATAAAGCTATACTGGATAGTAAATGGTACACGTCAAGAGCATCCTTTTACGGCAAAGGATACAAACAATAACTCCCTTATTGACACAATAGAATGGGTTGTTCCTCATCTTAGCGACCAAGTATTTGAAATAATTATAATAACAAAAGCAGAGCATTTGGATCAAAACAAATCTTTTATAAGCGAGATTTATGGCCAAGTTCATGCTCTTGATGGTGTCTGGAGCGAGTCAATTCCAGACACTCATTATGTAAGGATAACTTTTGAAAGGAGCCTTACAAAAGATAATGATATTAGCATATATCCAAGAGTTATTTCTGGAACTCCTAAAATAGAGGTGTATGAAAAGGATAAAGACATTCTTATTACTCAGTTTGCAGATATTCAGGACAATCAATACAACAAGCATTATCTTTCAGGATTACAGGGAATTCAAGATACCTTCGACTTAAGAATTGTTGGAGGAACAGTTGAATTCGATCATATTATTGATCCTTCAACTGGATTCCTTGTTCCAAACCCAACCAATAATCCAGGAACAAATGGAACTCTTACAGAAACTACGTTTACCTTATCAACATCATCAACAACCTCAAACGCAATAACTGCAAAATTAAATATCTCTGATAATAGTTGCGCCTTGTTTACTGGATCAGCAACAGTTGATGCATTTGTTATTGTCAATTTCACAATACCTGCATACGCCTCTATAAATCGTATTCTTATAACTGCGGAATCTAATGTTACTGCAACAGACAGGAAAGATCTTGCACTTTTCAACTTTAGTTCCTCTAAATGGTTGAGAGTGAATACCTCTCTCTCAGCAGCCAATATAGAGAATGTCTCATACTTCAACATCACATCAGCGCTTGTGACAAATTTCGTCTCAAACAATATCGTGCAAGTCATGGTTTATGCAAACGGAACCGCTTCAAACAACCTATGTGTGGACTTTATCAGTGCAAATGTTACATATGAGCAGTCTCCTGTAGTAACTTTAAGAGTTCCTGCAAACGGAACAACAGTAAGCATAGCAAATATGAGCTTCAATGGAACATTCACTGATGATACAGGTCTTTCTAACGCTACATTGTATATCTGGAACTCGACTTCATTGGTCAATACAACTTTTAGAGCTATATCATCAACAGGGAATTCCACCAACATTACAGTTATTCTTCCGCGTGCAGGAACATACTTCTGGAACTATAGAGTAGCTGACACTCAGAACAACTATGCGTTTGCTACCAATAATTACACTCTCATATATCAATCAGGAGATACAACTCCCCCACAAGTAACAATCCTGTCTCCTGAAAACAGAACATACGTCCGATTACAGGGAGTACCTTTTGTATTTAACGTTAGTTTAAATGAAAACGGATCAGTATCCTACAGCTTCGATGGAGGAGTCACCAACATCAGCATGCTTGGTAATGAGGGAGTATTCGGAACACTGTTTAACGACACAAATGAATCTCTTGCAGAAGGAAATTATATATTTACAGTATATGCAAATGATACTGCGGGCAATAGGAATTCTACAGAGAAAGTATTCTTTAGTCGACAGGACGTTAATGTCCTGGTTAATAGCACAGTTACAGATGCTGATGGAAATCTAATCAATTCCACTGTGATGATTATTGCAAGTGATGGAACAACTTTATACAACCAAACATCCGAAACACATGAGCAAATAGTTTCAGTTAATGACACATATGATGTTGTAATCAAACCTCTTGATATATCCTCGGTCGATCAGATTGTTTTTGCAGACTTGAATCTCTCAGACTATGCAGGAAACAGTGTCAATATGATAGACATAGACGAGACTACAAATGTAAGCGAGACTGATGGCTTCGACAAGATATTTGCGCTTGACCCTCAGATAGAGAATTTCACTAGTGCAACTGTAACAATCCAGGCAACAGGCAATACAATTTACAAGTGTATAGACTGGGATTATAACAACAGAACCTGTCTTGGGACATGGGATATATTCTTAACAGATCTTGTTCCAGGGGAGCTTTATAACTTTACTCTTACACCAGGAGATCCTGGTTATGGAATAATAAACATAGTAAGGGCACAGCATCTTGATGATAACCGATTATTCATCTCAGATATATACAATGATGTAAAAGATCTTGATGGTGTCTGGAGCGAGTCAATTCCAGACACTCATTATGTAAGGATAACTTTTGAAAGAAATCTTACACAAGGAAATGATATTACTATCTACCCAAGGATTGTTTCTGGAACTCCTACAGTTCAGGTCTATGAAATGAATGGAACCGACATGATTATGGAATTCACGAATATTCAGGAAAACCAATATAATACATTAATCATACCATACCTTTCCGGAAGCCAGGATACATTTGATCTTAGAGTTGTTGGAGGGACAGTTGAATTCGACCATATTACAGACCCCTCAACTGGTTTTATAGTGCCAAATGGAGGAACTAGCCCTGCTCAAAATGGATCACTTAGTGAACAAACATTTACCTTCTCAACTGCATCAGCATCTCCAAACAATGTATACACTCAGTTAAACAAATCAGACGACAACTGTTCTCTATTCCTAGGATCGGCAACAGTAGACGCATTCGTTGTTGTTAATTTCACAATTCCTACTTTTGCCACATTAAGTAGCGCATTCATTACATCAGAAAGCAATGTAACCACGGCCACCGACCATAAGAACCTTGCAATCTGGAACTTCTCTTCATTAGCATGGTTTAGTGCCAACAATAGCGTTGGAGCAGCTAATACAGAAAATGTAACAACCTTTAATGTCACATCAGCAATGGCCCTAAACTTCATTGCAAATGGTACAATGCGAGTTATATTAAGGGAAAATGGAACCGCTTCAAGCAATCTTTGTGTAGACTTTATGAGCGTTAACGTTACATATGAGCAATTCCCAGTTGTAAATCTCCGAGTTCCAACTAACGGAACTACAACTGGCATTTCAACAATGAGTTTCAATGGAACATTCACTGATGATACAGGTCTTTCTAACGCTACATTGTATATCTGGAACTCGACTTCATTGGTCAATACAACTTTTAGAGCTATATCATCAACAGGAAACTCATCAAACATTACTTTTGTATTCCCAAGAGGAGACACTTATTTCTGGAACTATTATGTGGCAGATACTCTGAACAACTACGCATTCAATGCCACAAACTTTACAATAACTTACGATGCCACCCCTCCTATAGTAACAATCAACCAGCCTCCATTTGCAACCAACACTCTTCCTATTAGTTTCAATGTAACATTAAATGAGAATGGAACAGCGTGTAATTACACACTAAATAGTGGAGTAACAAACATAAGCATGACAAACAATGGAAACAGGGACTTCAATGCAACTAATGTAAGCATTGCAAATGGCACATATACAGTAACATATTATTGCTGGGACTCCGTAAACAACCTAAATAATACAGCAACAAGAGCATTCATTTTTGATCAGATCCTTCCATACGCATTATTCAACTCTCCCCTTAACAATACCAATTTAACCACAGCGCCTTCGGCGGCTTTAAACTTCAGCATATTTGATAACAATAATCATACAGAAATTTTTGTATACGCCTCAAACGACTCGGTAAATATCTACGATTATCTTGTATATCATTCTATTGACCAGCCAAATGGGACTATAATACTCAACTGGAGCGCTCCAGCATTAAGAGCAGATAACTTCACAGTTCTTCTCCTTCACTTTGATAATCTTTCTGCGCAAGGAGAAAATATAACCAACGCAAAAGATTTCTCTACACCTCAAAACAATGCAACTTTGCAGTCAATATTTTGGAATGCTACTGGAAAAGTTGCAGGTTCACTTACTTTTGACGGAGTCTTATCAGATAATAATGTAAGCGTCTTAGACTCGGCTGACTTTGACATGAAATCCTATACAGTCATGGGATGGATATATCTGCTTGGAAATGGAACAAGTGCAAATACAGGTTCAGGACTTGCATATCCTATTATAGGAAAAGGAGTCAATGAAGCAGAAAGCACTGCCGCAGATATTCAGTTCTTTGTCGGTGTCAATACAACCTCTGGTGCTTTGATGGCAGACTTTGAAAATGATTCTGGATCAACAGGAGGAGGGCAAAATGCTCCTTTATTTGGTGCTACAAGTTTGAGCCTTGGACAATGGTACCACTTTGCCTATACTGTTGAAAACTGGACTAACGCCTCTTTATATCTTAACGGCATTCTCGAAGCAAACAGAAGCATAGTAGGAATGACTCCAAACATACGTGGAGGAACAATGAAAGTAGGAATCGGACAAGTATACACCACTGCCGGCGCAGTTAATGGAGCATGGAATGGATCAATTGATGAAATAGTAATATTCAATAAGTCTCTTCCTTCTGAGGCAATAGCAAACGCATATAATCTCTCGGTTGGATTGAAATACTGGAGAATCAATGTAACTGACAGTTCTGGAAACAAAAATGGTACTCCAGTTTATGTATTCAATTTAAGTTCTCCTGATTTGGCAGCACCTCGTGTAACAGTTAACCTTCCTCAGAACCAGACGTATCACGCATTACCGATTCTGTTTAATATCACATTGAATGAGAATGCTACCTGTAACTTTACGCTTAATTCTGGAGTGAATAACTTTACAATGCAACAGAATGGTATTACTGATTTCAACGCAAGCAATGGAAGCATAGCAAACGGAGGGTATACCGTAAATTATTACTGCGTCGATTTATCCAATAATGTAAATTCAAGCACATCAGTAATATTTAGCGTCATAGTAGATACTTCCGCACCAGCAATCTCATTCGTCAATCCAACCCCGAGTGCAGGATCTACACAGAGTGCAACAGCTATTTTTGTCAATGTGACATCAAATGACAGCTCAGTGCACTATTCGTTTGTCGACTTCGATAGGGACTTGAAACTCTGGCTCAGAATGGATGATATAAACTCAACAGGAGGAGTGATAGACCTCTCAACATGGAGCAACAATGCAACTAATATCAGTGGTGCATTCCAGAACAAATTTGGTTACTTCAATTCCTCCTATACATTTGATGGAATAGATGACTATCTTGAAATCCCTTCCTCTCCAAGCTTGTACAGCAATGGCTCCTTCACCTTATCTGCTTGGGTGAATACAAGAAGTGTTGCTACCGGTGAGCATAAATACATTTTAGATATGGGTAGAGCAAGAGATAGCGGAACAGGATTATTCTTAGATGATGCAGCATCCCGCTTTTCGTTCTATTATAATGACTCTGCATCAGATTATATCTTTAGCTTTACACCAGCTACTAATACATGGTACCATGTGGTGGGTACTTATAATGGAACCTTACAAACACTTTATGTTAATGGAGTATATAATGGATCAAGAAATGTAACGCCACTTTCGTGGGTCGATAAGCCTGTGCGTATAGGAGCGGAAGCAAAAACAGTGCAGCGATTCTGGAATGGATCGATTGATGAAGTGCTTATCTTTAATAGGTCGTTAACAAGCACTGAGGTGCTTGCGTTGTACAATGCGGGAGCGAATCAGTATTCCCGTAACTTCACTAATTTAACTACAGTCTCTCACACATTCACAGGATATTCAGTTGACACCTCGGGCAATAAAAACCAAACGGGACAAAGAACAGTTACTATCGGAGTCGCCGACACAACTCCTCCCGTCGTAAACATAACAGTCCCAACAAACATTACCTACACAACCTCTTCGTTTGTATTTAATGTATCATTGAATGAAAGCGGAACAGTCCTATTCACATTAAACGGAGGGGTAACAAATTACACCATGACAACACCTGACAACATACATTTCAATTACACAAACTCAAGCATCAGAGATGGGAGTTATACGTTCCAAGTTTATTCAAATGATACCTCTGGAAACAGGAATGATACAGCATCCGTTGTATTTAGTATTGATGCAACTCCTCCCGTTGTGTTGCTCATCTCCCCACCAAATGGAAGTTCGACAAAAATAGGCGTAGTAGGGTTCCTAGGGAACTTTACTGATAATATCCAATTAAAGAATACAACATTATACATCTGGAACTCTACATCTGTTGTAAACACCACATTCAGGGAAGTTAATGGAACTACAAATTCAACAAACATTTCAGTCACACTACCACGATTTGATACATATTTCTGGAACTACCTTGCTGTAGACACTGCAGGCAATTTGGCTTGGAATGCTACAAATTTCACCATTACCTATGATCCCACTACTCTTCTGAATGGTTGTCAAAATATATCCTCTCCAGGATCATATGCAATGACTCGAAGCCTTAATAACTCAGATCTTGGCGCGACTGGTTGCTTCATTATTAACGCATCAAATGTCGATTTTGATTGTAAGAGCTTTTCGATACAGAATATAACTCTAGAAGCCTCTGCTATTTATGTCGACACTGTCGAAAATGCCACTATTAAAAATTGTAAAGTCAGGATGGCTCCTGGAACTGAGGGCTACGGAGTAAGATTCTCAAATTCCAATAATTCTTTAGTTCTTAACACGACTGCTACCAATACCTATCATGGAATTTTCTTTGAAAGTGGAAATAACAACCGAGTCAACGGCAGCACTATCAACTTTAATACTGAAGGTATAACTGCTAATGACAATACTCTTCTTAACATAAGCAGGAGCTCATTATCTTCAAACACTATTGGTGTGAAAGGATCTGCATCAGTAATATTCAACACATTCGGAGGCCACACAACTGCAATATCCACGTCAGGCAGCGCATCAGTTATACGAGACAATCTATTTTCAGAAGATACTGATGGTATAGTCATTGCAATCAGCGCGACTGTTGTAAATAACACGTTTACCGACATGGCGGGAAGAATTATAGACATGAGCTCAGCCACAAATAGTCTTATTGCGAATAACAGCCTAAGCTCAGGAACTTATGGAATCTTTTTAGGCACCACAGCAAGTTTTAATGTAATTGATAACAATGTAATACTAGCCCCCGCAACTGCGGGAATATTTTTTGATACGAACCCTCTTAATAATAACGTAACAAGAAACACTATTTCATCATCTGGCGGCGATGGAATAAGTTCAGACGATATGGGCACTAATCTATTTGTTAGCAATATAATACAAGCAAGTACAAACAACGGAATTCTGGTAAGCTCCTCTGGCCGTGGAATCTTTATCAATAATACGCTTGTGAGCAACGGAGGTTACGGACTCAAGCTGGATAGTTCTATAAGTACGCACACAATAGTGACAGGTAATAATATTAGTTACAACTCTCTTGGAGGAATATATTTGCCTTCTACAAACAACAATATTACGCTTAATACAATTAATTCGAATAGTGTCCATGGCCTAGAGCTGGTTGGTAACGAAAACAATATTACGCTTAATACAATTAATTCGAATAATCAATCGGGTGTCTATTCCTCTGTTGACAGCAGCCACAATATCATTCTGAGCAACACAATTAATTCTAACCGACAATATGGAATCTATTTTGTAGACTCTAATATAAATAACACTATCACAGCAAATAGCCTGTTCAACAATAGTGCAGGGATTTTCATAAATTCCAGTTCAAACAACACATTTGTGGCAAATATAATTAATAGCACCTATAGGGGAGCTGCAGTCAACATAACGGGAATAAATGCTCGTTTCAATAATCTTAGTTTTAATATTACCAATACGAATATTTCTTACCCTGACCTTCTACTATCAGCTACAAACTTCAATAACACATACATCATTGACAGTTATATTGCCAACTATTCCTTCGGAGTAAGTGGAGGTATTGTATACTTTAAGAGCACTCTCTACGGAGAAATAAGATTCTTAAGATCAATTAACGGCTCTGGAAGCAACCTCAGCAATGATATACGTTTTGAAAATAATAATGTAACAGTAAACATTACATCCAACATAGGACTGAACAGAACCGCAAATGTAACTCTTTTTGGACTATCGACAGGGTTTCTTAGTCCCCAGATATTCCGCAACGGTATAGTATGTATTGCGCCAAGTTGCAATAATTTCACATCATTGAATGCAGGCAATGTGAGCTTCAATGTAACAGGATGGAGCACATATAGTATAGGAGAATTTTTGACTAATACCATCAATTTTACAAACCCAACACCGGCCAATGGCTCGACACAGACTTCTGACTCAATTTTTGTGAATGTCACCTCAACGAATGTAAATCTTCACTATACCTTTGTTGACTTTGACAGAAGCTTGCGATTGTGGCTTCGAATGGATGATCGTAATTCTACTGGAGGAATCATTGACTTGTCTAGTTGGGGTAACAATGCAACCAATGTCAGCGGGGCATTCCCCAATAGTACTGGGAAGTTCAATTCCTCCTATACATTTGATGGAGTGGATGATTACCTGGAAGTGCCATACTCACAAAAGCTTTATAGTAATACTTCATTCACCTTCTCTGCTTGGTTTCTCACCAGGAATAACGCAGCAACCGGCAACTCGCGATATATCCTTGACACAGGCTTTGCAGGCGATGCCGGAGCAGGATTGTACTTAGATGACAGTGCACGTATCTCATTCTATTACAATGACTCCGGAGGTAATGCAGTATTCAGCTTTGTTCCTAATACCGATCAATGGTACCATGTAGTTGGAACGTATAATGGCAGCCTGCAGACACTCTATGTAAATGGAATCTTCAACGGAAGTAAGAATACCACTCCTACTGACTTTTCCAAGTTTGGAAATTTCAATGTTCTCATTGGTGCCAGAGCTCGAGACACAAGTAAAGTATGGAATGGATCGATTGATGAGGTAATGATATTTAATAGGTCATTAACAAGCACTGAAGTGCTTGCATTGTACGATGACAATATAGACCATGCTTACAATAATTTTACATCCTTACCTGCCGGCGATCATATATTTACTGGATATTCAGTAGATACCCTTGGTGTGAAGAACCAAACAGAGCAAAGAACTGTCCATATATCATTGACAAATACCGCTCCAACAATTCCCTTTGTTACTCCAGTAGTTGCGCAAGACCCAACTGAAGACTCGGTAACTAATGTCATCATTAACTTTACTGCATTCGATCCAGATGGATTTGGAGATCTTAAGGATGCTAGCTCACGAGTAAATGTTTCCTTTACAGGCCTCGCAACAGTACGACAAAATCTTTCATGTTCAAGGACAAGTACATTTGCAACTAATTACGCAAATTACACCTGCCTTGTGAATATGTGGTATTTCGATAGCAGCGGCAGTTGGAATATCTCTGTCTCTATAAACGATACAAGTAATACAGTAGGAATAAATCAGTCAACCGTATTCACATATAATCAGCTTTCGGCTTTTGTCTCCGGCCCATCAGGAATAACTTTTGCCCAAATAACTCCAGGAGCTACAAACTCCACTGCAACCAATGATCCGCTTGTATTAAACAATACAGGAAACAAGAATATTACCCTTGGAAATGTACAGATGAACGCAACAAACCTAAAGGGAGAAACAGATGCAAATAAGGCATTGTAT
>JAIFVW010000028.1 GCA_019662115.1 Candidatus Pacearchaeota archaeon | reverse complement strand
GTATAAGGGGACTATACAGCCTGTTGGAAAATTATTCTCAAGACTTTCTCAACAGGGACTGCCTGCATTTGATATGGATATGGTTAGCCTAGCTAAAGAGCTAGCCGTCAACTGAAGAGACATTTCCAGCTTTCTTGAGTCTTATTATATTGTCAACAAATCCTTCTATTTTCTGCTCATGGCTTACAACAATAAGTTGGTTTACCCTCACCTCTGAAAAGATTTCCCTCATTTTATCAAGCTGGCCCTCGGAGAATCCTTCTGTAGGCTCGTCTAAGATAACAAGATCTTTTGTCTTAAGCTGGCTTACCACTGAATTTATTGTCTGGTTGAGTGCAAGGCGATAGGCAAGGGCAACAGCAGTCCTTTCCCCTCCTGAAAGAAATGAATATTCAGTCTCACTTTCTCCCTGAATTATAAGAGGAGTAAAGTTCTCATCAAGCTGGACCTCGAAGGAATCGTTAACAAGCAGATTGAACCATGTGCTGAAAAGCTTGGAGAATTCCATTCTTAATCTTATAAGAATTGTTCTTTCTGTAAAATCAAGCAAGTCAATAAACTGATTCGAAAGCCAGTCAGCAATTTCAGTCATTTCCGAAAGCTTTTTCTTTAGGGCCTCTTTTTCCCTTATTGTAAGCTCAAGTTCCTGAGCCTCACGTATCGTAAGCTCAAGCTCTTTCCTTGACTCGGCAATTGCAATCTCTGCATTCTTTTCCTCCACAAATGCCTTTTTCAGTTCTTCATTTTTCAACCTTAGAAGATTGTTGAATTTTGAGAATATCAGAATCTCCTCTTTAAGGCTTTCCAGATGCTGAACAAGAAGAGAGATATCTTTTTCCAGAGATTCGCGAGTCTTCTTCAGTTCAATCACTTTTTTCTTTGATTCTGTAATGTACAATAACTTGGAGCGCATCTCATCAAGAGAGGATTTCCTATCTTCCAATATTGCAAGCTCCTCCTTTTCCTTTTCAATAGTCTTTTTCAGGTCATTCTTTTCCTTTTCAACAGATAAAAGCTTGCCTTGTATTTCTCTAAGATCCTTTTCTGCCTCATTTACTATTGCATGCTGATGATCTGGAGAAACTTTCTGCAAACATATAGGGCATATATCTAGGCTGATTATTCTTTCTTTTCTATTTCTTGACTCCCCTATTCTTTCATCAAGAGAGGTTGCAAGCGTTAGAAGCTCGATAAACTGAGTATTTAGTTTTTCCAGAAATAATCTCTTTGAGGAAAGAGTCTTTATTATATCCTGATAGGACTCTTCATCTAATGTATTGGCTTCGGATATTGCCTTCTCTAGGCTTTCAGATTCCCTTATAGCTGATGAGATATTCTCCCTTCTTGCGGCTATCAGTATTTTCGTCTTATCTGCCTCTTTCTCAAATTTCTCCTTTTCCTTTATCTTTCCCTCTATCTCCTTTGATTCAGTCTCCAGTGATTTTCTAGATGTGATCTTTTCTTTCAGAGCATCTTCCTTTCCCTTAATTTTATTCTCAAGCAAAAGGATCAAATCTTTCCTCAAATTAATCTTTCTTTTATCATCCTCTAGGGATTTGATTTCACCCTGAAGAACTTTTGAATCTTCCTTTATCCTGCTAAGGACCAGAGACAGATTTTCCCTTATTCTCTTGTATTTGTCTATCCCGAATATATGCCTCAACACTGTAAGCCTTGTCTCTGCATCCTCCAAAATTATTTGCTTCATCTGCTCTTGAGGGGTATAGACAGTATATCTGTAGAGAAGATTATTTTTCTTTATGAACTCAAGAGGATATCCTAAAAGCTCAAGGATCTTAGTCTTTATTTCAGTAATGGAGGACTCTATTCTTACATTGTCCACAGTCAGGGCAGCATACTCGTTACTTACTGTCTTGCTGCTTCTTTTCAATTTCCTATCAATGATTATAGAATGCCCTTCAACATCCAACTCCAGGGAGACCTCTCCCCATTCGGCGTTATGCCTTAGCAAGGCAGATCCTTTTTGTCCCGGCTGGAGTCCAAATAAAGCATATTCAATCCCCAAAAGAATAGTGGTCTTTCCCGATCCTATATCTCCGGCAAGAAGCACGGCTCCCTGAGGAAATTCAACCTCTTGGTGCTCATAGCTTCTAATATTTTTTAAAGTTATTTTTTTCAGCCTCATAAGTTAAGCACCTTCTTTGATTCTGCAAGCAACCTTTCTTCAAAGACAGATGATTTCTCATCCTCCATTTTTTCAAGCTGAAGGGAACGCAAAAGCGAATCTATGAGAGGATTAAACTTGCTAGGATGGCTTTCCTCGAACTTCTTTACAATTGTCTCCTCAAGATTAGAATTTTCAGTTATGTCTATCCTTAATTCTGGCTCTGGCATAAGCAGCTTTGTCGTGCTTTTAAGGAAAACAAAAGCTTTTCTTTTTCTTACATACATTTCTATTGCCGTAAAATCTATGTCTCCTGTTTTACCCTGCTCAAGAATCCCGTGAAGCTTGAGTATCACTATTTTGTCTGCAAGGTCTTTTTTTTCAAGAATGCCAAGAATATTTTCCGTGGCCTGCAAAGCATCCTTTATCTCTATATCAATTGTCAGGACATCTTTTATCTTTATGTACTCCCTTCTAAGATTTCCCTTGTCAAAGATATAAAACGACCCTCCCTGAAGCTCCTCAAGCTCCGATAAATTGTTTGGGAAAGTTGGGCCTGAATAGACTCTTCCATTCTTACTGTATTTAACATGCAGATGGCCTAGAGCAAGATAGTCAACTGGAGGAAGATTTTTTTCATTTACTGCTGGAATAGGAAGAGTTCCTACTGCGTCCCTTATTGCTGTGTGGAGCATTAGTATCTTAAACAATCCTGGAGCGTCCTGGAGGGAAATCCTTTCTATATCATCCACTTCAAGCCCTGATTTTTTCCCAGGGTATCCATAGAGAGCGATGTTCCTGAATATTGTTGGCTGTAGCATTATCTTTCCATTCCTTTCTTCAAATAGCGCTACGTTAGTGCAGAACCCTGCTTTCTCAAGCACGTCAAGAAATGTCTTCCCAGTTACAGAGTAATCATGACTCCCAGCTATGATGAAAACTGGAATCTTTTTGTCTTTGAGTTTCCTGAATTCCTCAAAGGTCTCCTTAAGCGTTTCTATAGGAGGATATGCGGAATCAAATAAATCTCCAGATACCAAAATGAAATCAACATTCTCGTTTATGCATTTTGTGATTGCAAGCTGAAAACTCCTAAAGTTCAACTCTTTTAATTCAGGCTGACGCCACCCACCAAGATGGCAGTCACCAAGGTGCGCAAACTTCATAAAAATTCGAACAGGAATGGTTATTTATAGATTGTTGTAATTAGCTGCAGTGCACGGGCTCTGTAACAACTTGCTTGCACAATATAGGCTGGTTATCCTTGAATATTGCCGGCTGGACTTCCACTACATAGTCAGAAACTCCCTGCTCAAAAACGCTGGAGAATGAGTAGTCTTTTTGTAAGGATTCACCTGGCTTAAGGCCCTTGTTCTTATTTTCAAGATTCCAGAGCCCGAACTCAGTCGGATTCTTGTTTATCTGAGGCCTAATTTTCCTTTGTTGCGAAGCCATACGGATATAGGCTGCATCAACCGTGTAAAGTCCTTTATTTGAAAGATCTAGGGAAATTGTTTTCTGAGATAGGGAACAGGAGATGGAGTTGATTATAAGATATGTATCATCCTCGCATGCAGGCCTATCTTTTGGGTTCAAGACATAAAGAAAGTTGTATACAATAACACTTATCCCTACAGCTATTATTACAAGCAGGACATATCCCACCATCTCACTCACTCCTTTTTTATCCTTGCGCAACTGTTGTCCCATGTTCTGTATCTGTCTTTATGACTATGTAAAAGTTTTCTCCCTGCTTCAGCGTAAATTCATAAGGAACATCCGATATTGTAATTCTAACTGTATTCTCATCAGGCCGTATATCATAGTTCTTTTTCTCTACATCTCTTATGTCTATCCCAGGGCATTCTCCCCCACCCACATCAAAACAAACTTTTCCTTTTCCAGTATTGTCATATTCCAGGACCTGTGCTAGAGTCTGGTTTCCATAAACCACCACAATGTCTTTGTCAGGATTGACTGCTGAATAATACTCTGTGAGATTCTTTATATCCTTGGAAATTTCATCCTTTGACAAAGCTTGGAAAACTCCATGGTCAATTACTTGAGATCCCTCATAGCTTATCTCATTTGACAAAGTATAAACCACTGGATTTGGCTTTGTTGTAGTGGTTGATGTATATACTGCAGCTAGACCTACTAGAATACTTACAATCACTAGTGCTGCAATAAGAAAGAACTGCCCCTTTTTGTTCATTCATCCAATAGAGGAAACGCGTTTTTATAGATATCGTTGTAAATAGAAGATTACCTATTTTCCAGCTTTCCCAATTCATCAAGTATACTTTCCTCGAGAATTCCTACAGGAATGGGCAGTTCTTCAGCTACTTCTGGAGGTATTGCCTCCACATATCTTATTACATCCTCTCTAACTTTTGCAAAGTCCATGATTACTGCTGGCCTATTAGCACTATGTCTGAGAGTGTTTTCAAAAGAAACTAATGCGGCATATGATTGTGTAATTTTTACAGTCTGCACTAAAGAATAATCCATAAAATTATATCGATAAGTTATTTAAAAATTTATGTAGGATATAAAGGATATATTCTAGTGTAGACGGGGAGCTTGCTCGACAAAGACTGAATAGAACCCTCATACCATCCTCGGCTCTGCGATCCTATAAGCACCATGCTTCCTGTTTAGGGCTGCTCCGATCAAGGTCTGACCCGTTTCGCAAGAGCACGATCGAACAGGACAGAACGTCAACGTCAAGCATGAGACTAGACTGTCTGTGTGTCACGTACTCCTTTAAGCCCACTTGAAGCCCGCGGGTGGATGGCGCAGGGCTAACGCGCCGGCTCGTCTACATAAAACTAATTTAGAAACAGTATTTAAAGCTGCTGATTATTTAACGCTGCGACACATATTTTCATTTGTGTTCTTAATAAATTTGTCAAGAGTTGCCTTTGTACATCCATGACTATATGCCTGCTGACTTTTACTTTTCATTAAATCCAAGATTTGAGTACATGAACAACCTCGTGTGATATTCATGTTATAGTTGCTGTTTACTATCTTACCTTTGTTGTTTTTTGTTTCAAAAGCACCATCAGAGTCTATGTTTGCATAACGTGGATATTTCAATGAGATACCTTCAGGAATTACTGTATTGGGACACAAATCTTTAGTGTCAATAACTCCATCATGATCGTGATCTACAATAGTATTGTTAGTGCTTGTAGTGTTTGTGCTATTTGTGCCCGTGCTGTTTGTTCCATTTGTTGGAGGAGATGTTTGATTACCTATATCCCATATCATTGCTTCTTCAATGAATCCAATTCCCTCAGAAGTGCCCCTTCCTCCAAAGGTATTCCACGTATTGCCGTCCCAGCAAGAATACGTTAGGGCGTTTTTGTTAGTTTCATTTATAGTAAATCTAAGATTAAGTGTCGACTTATTGAAACATCCGGAAGGAATAGCTACATATCTCTCGTCACTGAAACCAAAACGGACTTCATCTTGAGCCTGAAAGAATCTTATCTTTAGCATACTATCGCTTAGAGCATGAGTTGGTTTTACATAATTAACTTTATAGTCGCCTATTTCACTTCTAGAATCCGTTGACCAGCTTCCATCTCTCCATTCATTGGAATTATTAGATTCAGAATAGTTCCCACCAGCGACCCCTCCGCATGAAGTTGCTTGATCAGCAAATTCTTGATAACACCATTTCCCTACAGGAGTATGGGAAGGATCGTTATTAGTTATAATACACGAGGCGTTCTCATCTGCAGTGAGATTTCCCGAACATCCTTCGGAATATGAGACTGTGTATCCTTCAGGAATAAAGAAAATCTCAGTGAAATTATAGGTTGTATTCTCCATCACAGGGACTGTAATATTTTGACCTGGTCCAAATGCATTATCAGGATCCAACCACTGGAAGCTTTCTTCAGGCAGGTCTTGGGTAAGATTCCGGTCTGCACCTTGATAATATATCAGAAAATCCTCTGGAGCTGCGGTGCCGAAATCGTCATTGATGACCTTAACTGTAACATCGACAGCAGGAGCGATAGCTGATGTAAAACTAAAACTTAGAATAACAGTACAAACAATTAGAGTGAACAAAATGAAACGAGAATTCATAAAATGATAAACAGTCGTTCCGATATATAAAAGTTTCTGAAATTTAACAGAAATAGTATTTAAAGACTAGCGCTGACGAAGAGTTATAACCCATACTACGACAAGAACTACAACCATAATAATTATTGGAATAACGCTTTTCTTTGGAGCGTTTCCCGTTACCGCTCCTGTTACTGGAGAGACATTGACCTTGGCTGTCTTATTGGAAAAGTTTTGTGAGCTGACTAAGTTAGAATTATTTGGCAGAACAGATACATTTGATGTGTTGAAAGAGCTTGGAGACAGAGAGGAAACAGCACGCAGGCCTGAATTAGGATCGTTTGAGGATGAACTTGATGAGCCTCCACCACCCGATGAAGTCTCTGTAGTCTGTTGAGTTTGAGTGGTTTGATTCTGCTGTGTAATATTCTGTGTCTGATTATGCTGAGTTGTATTTTGCGTGCTGTTTTGCTGGGTTTGGGTATTATTCTGCTGGGTTTGATTTACACTAACATTCTGGGTGATATTTATCGTGTTGTTGATAATAGTTATATTCTGCTCGGTAATATTTGTAGTGTTCTGCTCAGTATTGTTATTCTCGGTCTGATTAGTCTGGGTTTCATTGTTTTGCGTCATGTTTGTATCATTCTCGGAAAAAACCGCTTCATCGGCTATGTTAAAGACTATTTCTTCTGCAGAGGCAATATGCGGATCGTTCCTTTCCTTCTTGCCTTTGTCATCCTTATCATGTTTAGGCCCTTTATTAGAATCTTCTGCATACGCAATACTAAGCCCGATGACAAAAATACATATGACGAGAACAATTAAAAACCTAGATTTCACAAAATCTAATACAGTCGTTCTAATATATAAAATTAATTATTCCTGGACTTGTTCTTTGATCTTCCTTAGGTCTTCCTTTACCCTCTTTCTTTGGGGAGATTTCCTTGATGCTGAAGCAAATATAATCAGCAAAACAAGCAGGATTATTGCCAGGAAAAACCCGTTTGCAAGCAAAAGTATTGTCATATCCATAATTA
>JAIFVW010000027.1 GCA_019662115.1 Candidatus Pacearchaeota archaeon | reverse complement strand
GATTATCATGAAGCTTATGACCTGCCCTTCCTATTCTTTGTAATGCTCGAGAAACGCTCTTAGGAGATCTAATCATTAAGACAATATCAACGCTTCCTATATCAATTCCAAGCTCCAGACTTGTAGAGGTAACTACAACTTTCAATTCTCCCTTTCTTAGCCTGTCTTCAATCTCAAATCTTTTTTCTTTGCTCATGGAACTATGATGTGCTCCGATCAACCCAACATATTTTCCTGGGAATTGCAGGTCAAGATGGTGGATAATTCTCTCCGTGGCATTTCTTGTGTTGGTAAATATAAGAGTCGTCCTGTTGCTCTGGATTATTTCATCAAGAAGTTTGTAGAGTTTCCTCTGATTTTCAGAATTTTCTGCTTCTAGGATGCTTTCTCCTGGAAAATCAAGGGTTATCTCTATTTTTTTAAGAAGTTTTACATCCGCGATTAAGCAGTCTCTATCGCTTCCAACAAGAAATCGTGCAATTTCTTCTAAGGGTGAAATTGTAGCGCTCAATCCAACCCTCACTGGTTCAATAAGGCTTATATTGCAGAGCCTTTCAAGAGTCAATGTTAGATATACTCCTCTCTTGCTGGTCAATGCGTGGATCTCATCTATGACTATAAACTCGAGAGCAGCCATTTTCTCAACGAACTTGCCGGTAGTTATTACTATTGCGAGTGTTTCTGGAGTTGTTACAAAAATATGAGGTGCCTTTCTAGCCATTTTGGCTCTTTCAGCAACAGTTGTATCTCCCGTTCTTAGTCCGACTCGTATATCTTGCATAGTTAGTCCCTTTTTCTTTACCAGCGCCTGTATTTCCTCCAATGGCTGGATTAGATTTACATAAATATCATTAGAAAGTGCCTTAAGAGGAGAGCAGTATACTGCATATATCTTATCCTCAAGTTCGTTCTTAAGAGCCAGCTCAACCATGTAGTTGATAATTCCTAAGAAAGCAGTAAGTGTTTTAGTTCCCCCTGTAGGAGCAGATACAAGAATATTCTTCCTGTCATAAATATTCTTAACTCCATAGAGTTGTGTCTTGGAAAAGTCCTTGAACTTTCCAAAGAACCATTCAGCTACCACTGGGTTGAGGATGTTTCTTACCTCTTGGGACGTATGCGGTTCTATATAGTTTATCTGAGCCATGAAATCACCTAAAACAAGCACTATAGGACCATCCTCTGATGTTTTAAACTTATCGTTGCTTAAATTTAAATAAAACCTTCTGTAAGGATTTGTATGCCAAGAATATCTCAGCAGAAAAAAGACAAGATATCCGAGCAGATACTCCACTATCTGTTCTCTATATCTCCAGAAATGAAGTTTACAGCAGAGATAGCCCAGGAGATAGCTCGAGATGAAGAGTTTACCAAAACGATCCTAGAAGATCTTGCAAAAAAGAACCTTATTATTCCTATAACAAAGAACAAGCAAGGCACTTTGTATATCCAGCGCCAGCGTTGGAGGCTTTCCAATGATGCTTTCGAGGCTTACAAAAAGCAGCAGGCTCCATCAGACATCATTGATAGGGACTACAATAATCTTTAAATCCTAACGTGCTCAAAAAAGACAATGGATCCCATTAAAGAAGCGTTTGCTAAGGCAAAACAAGATATTCATGAGCTTAGAATTCAGATGGAAATCATTACTCAATCTCTTGAAGATATTAAACGAACTTTATACCAACAGATAACTAATGAAAAGCCAACAAACCAACAGATAAGTCCAACAATTAAAGCGAACCCAACAGATAACCTGCCTCTAGAAGGCGTAAAAACATCATATATGGACACTTCCACTGGAAATGAAGGGGTTCCAACAGACAGACAGACAGACAGACAGACAGACCAACACATCCCTCCCAACACGAAAATCCTTTATAAAGTCGACACCAACACACCAAAAAATGAGCCAATAGATCACCTGGAAAAGGTTTCCCAAGTGCTAGAGTCACTTGATGCCATAAAAAAAGAGCTAAGGGTTAAATTCAAGCGCTTAACACAGCAGGAGATGCTCATCTTCTCAACTATTTACCAGCTTGAGGAAGAGCATTTTGCCGTCGATTATCCTCAGATGGCCTCGAAGCTAGGCCTTTCAGAAAGCTCAATTCGGGATTATGTTCAGAAGATAATCAAAAAAGGAATCCCAATTATCAAAACCAAGGAAAACAACAAGAAAATCATACTTTCCCTTCTTCCTGATTTTAAGAGGCTCGCATCCCTAGAAACTATTTTATCCCTACGGGAACTATAATAATCGGTTCACCGAATAATTTCCTTCAAAGTATCCACTATCTTTTTCACCTAATTTCCACATGGAAATTAAAAATTAAACGAACTTTATCTCTCACTTTTTACTCGTAAATCATACAAAATTTACTGAAAGCTACCACTCACTCTCTTTCAATCCACCTCAGAAAAATTGCATTGAATTTTCCCTCACTTTTTATCCTTTTTCTCTGTTTTTTCAACCAAAAATGAGGTTGTTAACTCTCACTTTTTCATTATTGAACCTGATTTTCTTCATTTTTCTCATAATTCTCCTCTTTTGACTCATTAACACGAACTTTTCCCTTTTTCTTAACTCTCACTTTTGCGTATTTTGATAGTTTTTCCTTGATTTCAAGGGGTACAAACACTCTCTTTTTCCCATTTTTCTCACTTATTTCCTCTATCAGTCCTGGTCTCTTCTGGCGGATGGCATTTACCTGTCCTCGAATGGTAGATCTCTCTTTTCCCAAAAGCATGGCCAAATCCTCATAACTTAGCTTCATATCACTGTTCATAAGGGTAAAAAGCACAAGCCTTTCATGGGCTGTAAGATTCTTTAGAATTTCGTAAAAACTGCCTGTTTGAACAGCTGTTTGAACAGCATTATCAACACCACCAACAGCTGTTTGTTTGTCCAAAATTGGCAATTTCTTAAACAGCTGTTTGTCCCGAGCCACCTGGTTAGTCATTTCAATGGCCTCCTTCATGCCTTCAATCTCATCTTTTACCGACGATAAATCATTTTTAAGCTCATTTACCAAGTCAAACAGCTGTTTGTCCCGAGAATCAAGGTGTTTAACCCACTTTCCAACAACATCCATGTCTTTCTTAACACCAGAAAAGCTTTCTTTTACCTCATGCTCTAACTTTTTATCTTTTTTTCCGAAAAGCCAATCAAACATAAATGTATACCAACAGTTGTAGTATTTAAATATTGCCATTTAAAGGGCTATAAAGGCAAATGCCCTTTTAGACTCCAACACATCAACCAACACCAACACAAACAGCAAAAATCAACACAAACACCCTCATTTTGAAAACAAACAGCTGTTTGAACAGCCATAAACACCTGTTTATCGTCGGTAAAATAAGAGTAACAGACAGAGCACAAAAACACCCTAAAACCCAAATGGCCAAAAAGCTGCAAAATGACACAAACAGCCTGGCAAACACCCTACCCGAACAGCACCAACAACCTAAAAATAGCAAAAAAACAGCCCAAAACAACAAAAACAGACTTAAAACACAAACTATATATACTTGAACGACTGTAATATAAAGATGGCGGTATCCACATCGATTACCATTTCAGCTATTCTGGCCATTATTGTGGGCATAATTATCCTTATCTGGCCAAAATTCCTTAATATCGCTGTTGGACTATACCTACTTATTGCTGGATTTTTAAGCATATTTAGCTTCTAGTTATCCTACACCTCCCTTCATCTCAGCCACATGGACAAACAAAGAAAAGTAAACGTTTCAAAGCATTTACCAGTGCCAAGTATCATTGACTTCTATTTTATCATCGATAAAAGAGTCACAAAACCTCTCTACACAAGCATGGATAGAAGGCTTTTTACCAAGGAAGAATACAAGCTTTTTGAGACAGGAGCAGATCTGGTCTATACCGCAGTGGGAATTTATAGAAAACTGAAGCAAGTTTCTTTCGCTAGACAGATAAGCTACACCGATGTTAAGAAAAAAACCACCGCTTCACGCACTATCCCGATCACATTTGTCGAATATGAGTACATGGAGGATCATAAAATAGACCCTCTTGCTATATTTGACTGCTAAAAACTCTAATAAACGCTTAAAACTTTCAGCATGAAGAAACTAGAAGATATACGGGAAAAAAACACTGCAACTGGAGACCTAGTCATGCTTGGTAATCAAGGCAATCAATTTATTTTCACTAGATTTGGACACTATGCAAGAGAAGGCTCGATAATGCCTCAAGGTAACGTTCTTTACTTCAAACCAGGTATTGATCTAGGTGGAATATTGATTCCCCAGCCAATTCAGGCTCACTTTCCAACAGGAATTTATGGTAAAGCCGAACATATCTATATTGGAAGCTCTGAAATAATAAGTGCACTGCAGTCCGACGAGCGATTTAGATGTTATATTCCTTATGTTCATGCTCTTAACGGAGAATTTCTTCGATTCAATGATACAACCCTTCCAATTTCTATAGGTTCACATTCAGGAGGTAAAGCAGCATGACAGACGAAATACGCGCAGTATACAAGGAAAACAGCGATGGATCTCGTGGAGGTCTTATGAGAATAGAAGGACAGGATATTGATCCAAGAGATCGCAGAGATCTAGATGGTCTTCTTCCTCCACAATATCTTAAAGGTGGAAAATACAAGTACGAAGAAAGAAACATAACAGACCAGCCCGGAGAGCGCATCCGCATATACAAGCACGCAGCAGATTAATAGCGATAAATTCTTCTTAACGCTTAAAACTTTCAGCTAAGCATAAAAGTTCGTTTTAATTCTAAAAAACTAGCTACACTAGTTGTGAGGCCGAAGGCCGAACGCACCCGACATCTTTAAATACCACTCGGTTGATTCACATTTATGGGAGAATCACTAAAAGAAATTGTGCTTAAAGAAGAACTTAGTAATCACCGGGGCGAGCAAAGAGTGGATTTTAGTTTAAGGAGGGGAGAAGCTCAAATTCCCTTTGCAATAGCCTATACGATGTTTTTAGACGAGCATTATGTCCTAAGAGAAGTAAATGATCTTTATCTCAGATCTCACTCTAGTAAGAGAATAACTAATCCTTCTCCAGAGGACGGACTACAGAATAAGTATATTTCAGATATTGGAGTAAGTCATACCTTTGAGGAAGCAAGAAATAGATTATACAAGAGAGCATCCCACCAAGGAAAGGTTATAGCAAAGAAAGAAAATAGGCACTATAGAGAGGAAAATCGACCAAAATTAGGTTCGCCTAATCACCCTTAACTGAACTTTTGATGTTTTTCATCTGTTTCTAGCCTAAATAAAGCGCGTTCATGTCCGTGGTAAAGAAACGCTCTTACTCCTAATACCATAATAGCACTCGGTATAGCATATTTTAAATCCTGAGGAGAAGTAAGTATTGCTCTGGCTACGAGTCCATAGCTGCCGATAATGGTGGCTGCATCAAACACTGCCATACCGTAATGCCTCGCTCCTTCGACCAAAGGTTTGAGTTCTAGTCCATGCCTATCACTTCGAGGCAGCTCACCATCTGCATCTAATCTTTCAAGGAATTGACGGTGAACATTATAGAGGGTGCCTGGAATAAAAGAGATACCTGTATTCTTAAGAATTGTTAGCAATCCCATATATCTTTCACTCCATTCACTTTTTATAACTTTCGATCAGCGCGCAAGGTTTTAAGCGTCGATAGAAGGTTTGAACGGTTCAAAAAAGTTCGTATTAACCGAAAGATTTAAATAAAAGTTAGCCTTATGATAATTGCACCTCTTTTTCCCCGGAAGAGGACGTTTAATCCTTTAGTTTATCAGATTGAACCTCCTCTTTTGGGTTATAATCAAAATCTTTATAATCCTCAATTCTTTATTCTTCCAATGATGGATAGGATCTACAGATTCTTTGTTGGAGGTACTAAATATGCCAATGAGTTCTGGCACGAGGTGAGGATGCTGATTGTTTTCACCTTAGGATTTACAATAGCCTTTACCTGGAGACAGACTGTTTTTGATACTATGGAAGCATTTGTGCAATGGCTTACCAACGTACACAATATAACCTCTCTAAGCATTCTTACCTCCTCATTTACAACTATCTTCTGTATTCTAATAATTGCCGTCGTAGCTAACTTCCTTAAGGATAAGGCACCACATAAATCTTTATAAATCGTATTTTGCTTTAAAGGGAATGTCAAGGATATACAAGTTTTTGATGCCAGTAGTGTTCTCAACACTACTTTTCGTGACCATTATTGCGCCACGATGTGTTAACTGCTTCCAGTAGATCTTCTACAGGAAAAAGTGACTTTTCTCTTAGATTTTTCTTTTTTTCCTGATAATCTTTAAAAAGAGCCTTTCCCTCCATCTTTCATGGCTAATCTTGAAAGCTTGACTGTTTCTTTGCCTAAAAAGGTTCTTCAGACAGCATTTTCGGCATATCTTGGCGCGGGCGTTTCAGGGTTCGCAGGTATAATGATAACTGGAGGCCTATCTTGCCTTCAGAATGCTGTTGAAAAACAAAGCCAGCTTTCACTTCTTTTAGGGCTAGGGGTTTGTGTTTTAAGTACCCTTCCTGCAGGAGAGGGGGCAGATGCGTTCTATCGTGTTCGTAGAAATATATCTGAGATGAGAAGAGGGAACTATATCATAAGGCCTCTTTATTGATTTTTCGCCGCATATCCCAAAAATAAAATAGCCACACTAGTTGTGAGGCCGAAGGCCGAACGCGCGGTACATAAGGTTTTTTAAGATACAAATCGATGCTCCTCTATGACAAAAGTAGAAAAAGAGAGTAAAAAGAGGACTAGAAACCATAATTCTTCCTTATCGCTTATTAAAGTCCAGAAGACTAAGGATTCTAAATTCACATATAGATTCAAAGGCCCATCATAAAGTTTAAAAGTTGATAAATATCTGTTGAATTATGAAGATTGACAGATATTATAAAAAAACATTCTTGACCACAAGTGATGCAATGGATCTAGTCATTGATGCACGTAAGTGCTTAAATAATGGGAAGCTTGAAGAAGCCGTAAAGCGTCTGGATCTTGCTAAGCCAGTATTAGGATTTGTATGCCTTGGTGGTGGGATGACCAATATGATGAACTGGACCCATCAAACATATCGTGAGTTACGGCAACGAATTAAAAATGGAAAATACTCGTAATAGTTCGTATAAGAAGCATTAACTGCACTTCTTGATGAATACTTTAGAATTAGTTACTTAGCAATCTGAGGCTGTTTCCAGCGTTTAAGAAGAGGAATGATTGCTGAGGCAGGAATCCTTGCTCGACCTTCAGGAATTCGGAGCTGAGCGCTGATGTTTTCTGAAAGCTTCTGGATCATGCCCTGTATATTTAATGAAGGCTGTGTAAATGCCCCTTTTTTGAAGCAATTAGGACAATAGTCCGTATTAGGGCTGCCATTCCTGTTGCTTCCATATACACCTGAAAGAACAATTCCACAGCTTTGACATCGATGATCTGACATAG
>JAIFVW010000026.1 GCA_019662115.1 Candidatus Pacearchaeota archaeon | reverse complement strand
TCAACAACAATTATCTCATTTCCAGAAAGATCTCCAGCAGGAACTTTCTCTGCCCCATATTCCTGGATCCTTGCAGCCCTTGCATCTTCTTTGATTGTCTTGCTCATTTC
This sequence comes from Candidatus Pacearchaeota archaeon, assembly GCA_019662115.1. Lineage (GTDB taxonomy): Archaea > Nanobdellota > Nanobdellia > Pacearchaeales > GW2011-AR1 > JAIFVW01. The sequence continues at coordinate 8,284 of JAIFVW010000026.1, read as the reverse complement.
CCCGAAGTCACCATGGCCATCAAGCCCTCCAAGCAAGGCCTTTGCTCTCTCTATAATATAATCTCTTTTGCTTCCTCTTACATCCTCAATCTTGGTAACAGTGATTTGTGCTTCGGTAGGACCGACTCTATCAATAGTTTCAAGTGCAGCAGCTATGATAGTGGTCTCGGATTTGTCAAGCGCGCTTGGAACCTGCACGTTTCCTACGCTTTTTCCATCAATTATCTCAAGATCTACCTCAATTCTGCCTATTTTGCCCTCTTTCTGAAGCTCTCTCATCTCTAGCTCGCTTCCCAAGAGTCCCTCAGTCTGCCCAAAGATAGCTCCGATTACATCGGGCTTTTCTAGTGGCCCTTCTGCCTTGAAAGAGGCATGAATCATGTATTTTATTGATACTGGACTTATTTTTGCCATTGTTATTTTAGTTACAAATAGAAAGAAAATTCGATCGTGTCCAAGTGGACGTGAATATGAATGATGACGTAATTCTTTCTACAGTCACTTACCACTTTCTGGTAATAGGTCTTTTTAAACCTTCTTATCTCCTTTAGCACATAAATTAATAAAAACCCGCTAATACTCTAAATAAAATGACCTCATCTGAAGAAAAACCTTCACTAGATAAATTAGTTGAAATTACGGAGCTTAAACGAACCGGCATTAGAAATGCTTGCATAAATTATAATGGGCTTCACCAACAAATCACATATTTCGGTTATGTCGAACTTGAGCCAATAGTTTATGATCCAGCATCCAACAATATACGACCTGAGGAGATATTAGCAAGACGCGATGAAAAAAGAATACTTCCTATCATGATTCCTGCAGAATTTGCTCCCGGATCTGAAGCAAGAAAGATTCTTGACAGAGAAGGCCATCGGAAAGAAGTATATGCAGTTTATTCTCTGCCTAAATAATAATTAACTTTAGATTTTATTGTCAGAAAAAGAACGCATTTAGGTACATCAGAGTTGGAGTATTTAAATTCTTTCTCGGAAGAAATTATTGTAAAATACGACGGCAAGATTTATATACTAACGCTGTGAGAAATAAAAAAGTAGTAGTGTACGATGGTAAAAAAAGAGGCTATGATTGAAGAGGAAACAACTGAGGAATCTGTGTCCGAGGATGTTGACGCTCTTTTTGCAGATTTAGACTCAATGTCTGACTGATAATTCTTGTATTGTTTTTAATTTTTTATAAAATAGTATGAACTTTAATTATAAGTCAAGAATAAAATCGCTTGAACTGCGTCGAGACTCAAACACTTTAGGTTGAGGCTGCTGTTGCTGAACAGTAGGATTATCCATGTTTCTCTTTAGAGCATAAAACTCTCGTATTTTTCCAAGTTTTTCGTATAATCCTATAAGAATCGTCTGTACTTGCTTTCTTTCATCATTGCTAATGTCTAGATTAAGCATCTTTTCATAAGCAAGCATGGCGTTCTTTCTCTTATCCTTATCCATATATGACTTAGCCTGCGCTCTGTATATCTCTTTTCTCTTTTCCTTCAGTCTATCTTTTTGAATTCCAGAAGCGCATACAAGTGCTTTATTAAATGCAGCATCTGCTTCATCAAATTTTCCAGCTTTTGCATGAAGGTCAACTGCTTTCATGAAATCATTCATCTTTCCATCATAAGTAGGGCTTATATCTGCCGCATTAGTCATAAGTTTTGCAGCGTCGGAAAACATTCCTTTAGATTCATAAATTTGTGCAAGCTTTGTCAATGCAAATTTTCGGGTGTCAAAATCAATATTTTGCTTCAAGCATTTTGTAAGATATTCCATCTTTACATAATCTCCAAGTTTTGGAAGAGCTGCCTCAATATCTCTTCTCGTCACCCCTTTAATTTCCATGACACAACAATTTAATCTAAGTTTATAAGTATTATGGTAGTTTGTTAAGATTGAACCTTCTTCAGATCTCTTATCAGATTTGATTTTGAAGAGGTATCTAAATAGAGATATGTTCCCTTATTCATTGTTCTCTGGACAATGCATTCAATATAAGAAAATAGTGTATCCCTCATTCTATTAAGTTTATCTGTAGGAATTTTTTTATTTGAAGGAATACCTGGATTCGTTTGAATATCATAAAGCCACTTTGTAATAAATATAAGTTTGTTGTACACACCATCATCAAGTTTATTTGAATGCTGAATATTTCTAGTTCTACATTGGTAGTCACTTAATTCTCTTATAAATAGCATAGAATGGGCTGCAGTCTTTCCTCTTTGAAGATAAGAACTTGCATCTCCCTCATGGTTCTCGGCAAGATAATGTTCTAATCTTTCCATAAAAACTGATCCAGAAAGGATTTTATAAATTTATCTAAGAAATTACTTCTTCTCTTTGATCTCGATGCAGACACCAGCGCCAACAGTGGCTCCAGCGTCTCTGATTGCGAATCTAGCCATATGAGGGTTCTTTGCCTGCGTTTCCAATACAAGGTTTCCGATAGGCTTGACTCTTACTTTAGCAATGTCTCCATTCTTCAAGAAGTCTGGATTCTTAGCGCTAACTCCGTCAGGGCTTGTCTTTTCAATTAGTTCAATGAACTGGCAAGGCACTTGAGCAGTGTGTAAGTGGAATACTGGTGTATAACCTTTTGCAATAACAGTAGGATGTGAAATAACTGCAATCTGAGCAACGAACTCTTCAACTATCGGAATAGGGAATGCTGCGTCGCATACAACGTCTCCTCTTGCTACGTCTTTCTTTCCAATACCTCTGATGTTGACTCCAACGTTGTCTCCAGCTTCTGCTGAAGGTAATTGTTCATGATGCATTTCAACTGATCTTATCTCTCCCTCTACTCCTTTTCCTGTTCTTCCAGGTAAGATTATGACTTTCTGTCCTACTTTGATTATTCCTGTTTCAACCTTTCCAACTGGAACAGTTCCAATACCTGTAATTTCATAAACGTCCTGTAATGGCATTCTAAGAGGCAAGTTTGTTGGCTTCTCAGGCTGTTTGAACAAATCAAGCTGCTCCATAATAGTAGGTCCCTTGTACCATGGCATGTTAGTAGATTTCTTAACAACGTTATCTCCCTTGAATCCTGAAACTGCCAAGAACGTGATTTCGTCAGGCTTGTATCCTGCTTGCTTCAAAAGAGTAGAAACTTCTGCCTTAACTTTATTGTATGCCTCTTCCTTATAATCTACAGCGTCCATCTTGTTTGCAATTACTGCAATCTGTCCAACTCCCATTGTTCTCAAAAGCCATACATGCTCTTTTGTCTGAGGTTGAACTCCGTCTTTGGCTGATACTGTTAGGAAAGCTGCGTCAGATTGTGAAGCTCCGGTAATCATGTTCTTGATGAAGTCCTTGTGTCCAGGAGCGTCAATTATTGTAACTTCATACTTGTTTGTAACTAATTTTTCGTAAGAAAGGTCGATAGTAACTCCTCTTTCCCTCTCTTCCTTGAATTTATCCATAACGAATGCAAATTCGAATCCAACTTTTCCATGCTTCTGTGCTTCTGCCTTAAGCTTGTCAAGTTCTTGCTGAGAAAGTTTTCCAGAATCGAACATAAGTCTTCCTATAGTTGTAGATTTTCCGTGGTCTACGTGACCTACAAATGCAACGTTAATTGTTGGTTTTTGTTTTGCCATGTTAAATTTGGTAACCATCTCTAATTTTGAGGGTATTTAAACTTTTTCTTTTAACACTATTATCCAGTCAATACACTTAAATATACTCGATAGATTATTTTTCCATGGCAGTTTCAGATCAAGCAGATATAGAGTCAAGAATATTATCTGAGTCTAAAATAAACATCAAAGATCTTTCTCCAATTGAGTTGATGAAAAAAATAGGAGAATTCGAAAGATATCTTGGAACTTGGGAAGGGACAAAAATAATGTTTGAAGGAATATTCCAGAAGCCATATCCTTTAGAGGGAGAAAGTGAAGCGCGACTAGAATTTGCCCAAAGAACATTACAAAACATGTATGAAGAATTTCACCGACGCTACGGGAAGTAACTCTATTTTTATGTTACTCTAGGGTAACAACAATACAAAGATTTAAATAGCTACTCTAAGAAGAGATTCTATGAAAAACAAATACTTTCAGCCACTCTACTTTGACAAAGACTCAATAGAGTTTGCAAGCGAAATATTCGCAAAAGATACTTCGAGGCTTTCAGATAATCGACTCCTTAAGTATATAGGAAGATTGCAAGATTGCCAGGAAGAGCTTGTAGCAGAGGAAATGAGCCGTGGCTCCACTCCAGAAGGCCACACATCTATGCGTGTACTTGATGTAGTTCTTAAAAGAGCATACGACGAATACGAAGGCAGAAGCGCTGCTTAATATTATATCTTATAAAAAAGGAAAAGAATAATTATTGGTTTTCAGCAAGACCCTTTCTGTTTCTGATTTTTCTAATAACTTCAGCCTGCAATTCCCCTGGAAGCTTCTGGAAGTTTTGATCCATCAAAGAGCTTACTCCACGTCCTTCAGTTGAACCTCTAAGATCATTGCTCCATCCAATCATTTCAGCTACTGGGATCTTTGCCTTGATAACAGTATCAATTCCTTCCTGAGTTACATCTAGAAGGACTCCTCGCTTGCCTCCGACTAGTTGTGTTACAGTTCCCATGAAGTCAACAGGAGCTTCAATAAGATGTGTTTGGATAGGTTCAAGGATTGCAGCTCCGCCCTTTCTCATAGCGTCAAACATTCCTAATCTTACTGCTGGATAAATCTGAGCGGGACCACGGTGCATATGGTCTACGTGAAGCTTAGCGTCATGCAATACAAATTTAGACTTCATCATAGGTTCTTTCGCAAGGGGCCCTCCATCAACAACAAGTTTCCATCCATCCATGATAGAATCAATAACTTCAGGAAGCAATACAAGACCTCTTGTCCTATCTTCGAATACGTTTCCCTTGTATATCTCTCTGTAAGCTCTAGCTTCATCGTTCGGAATTCCTAATTCATTAAGTTTCTTCCATACATCTTCAGCTCTTTTCTTCAGTCTAGCTTCTGGAAGCTCTCCCTTTTCAATAGCCTGATAAACTTCATCCTCTAAGGGAGCCATGCTCAGATAGAGTATGTTATGCCCGTTAGGAGTTCTTACTTCAACTTCCGGACTCTCTCTTGAAATTGTTTCTCTGTAAACAACAATAGGAGGTCCTGTCTTAACATCTAGGCCTTTTTCATTTTTTATTCTTCCTTCTATAATCTCAAGATGCAATTCACCCATTCCAGAAAGTAAGTTTTCTCCTGTCTCTTCATTAATTTCAATCTTAATGCTAGGATCTTCCTTTCCTACTCTTCTAAGTACCTCGATCAGCTTTGGCAGGTCAGCGGATTTTGTAACTTCAATAGATTTAGTAATAACTGGCTGGAAAATATGTTTAATCTCTTCAAATGGAGTCTGTTCATTAAGAGTAATTGTCTCTCCCACATCTACATTTAATCCGACAAGGGCAAGAACATTTCCTGCAGGTACTCTTTCAAGTTGTTCCGGCTTGATTCCATTATATACGAGAACCTGCTGAATTCTTGTTTTCTTCTTGGCGTTGTTTGCATAAACTTCCATTCCATTTACAAGAGTTCCTGAATATAATCTGCCTGCCGCTATTTCTTTTCCTGATCTCTTGTCAATAATGATATTTGTAATAACGAATGCTATCTCTCCCTTTGGATCACACTGCAATAGGCTCTTTCCTAGAGTGCTTTCTATATCTCCCTTCCATATCTTAGGGATTCTGTATTTTTGAGCCTCTAAAGGGTTAGGAAGGTGTTTAACTGCCATATCAAGAATAACTTCGTTAAGAGGAGCATTCTCCCATACCCATTTCTTCCTTTCCATTTCATCCATTTCATAGATCTTGTAAATATCCTTGAAACTTACATTCTTTTTCTTCATGAATGGCAAAGAAAGTGCCCAGTTCTCCTTTGCAGATCCAAAGGCAACGCTTCCATCCATAACATTGACCTTCCACTTTTCCTTGTATTCAGGTTCGGCAATCTGCATGAGTAAATTGTTGAAATCATTAATTAACTTCATAAATCTCTCCTGCATCTGCTCAGGTGTTACTTTCAATTCCTTGATCAGTCTGTCAACTTTATTGATGAATAGTACTGGCTTTACTCTTTCTCTTAATGCCTGCTTCAAAACTGTTTCAGTCTGCGGCATGATTCCCTCAACAGCGCAGATAAGAACGAATGTTCCATCAATGGCTCTCATTGCTCTCGTAACGTTTCCTCCAAAGTCAACGTGTCCAGGAGTGTCAATAAGATTAATCAAATATTCTTGATTTTGATACTCGTGAGCCATAGAAACGTTTGCAGCGTCAACAGTCATTAATCTTTCTTGTTCATCTGCATGCTGCCATGTAGTCATTCCCTCATCTAGGTTTCCAGCGTTTTTAGCAGCCATCAATCCAGCCGCAGCTAGCAAATTGTCTGTGAATGCCGTCTTGCCGTGGTGAATATGCGCGCTTGTTGCTACGTTTCGGATAGTCTCCTGTTTCGACGTCAATCGTTTGATCTTCTCTAGGCTTGTTTCCTTTTCTACCATTGTGTTAGAATAAAATCTGATGCAAAAAAAGGTTTTTAAATGTTTACTATCGATCTTTGTCTAATTTTAATGACCAGGACTCAATGATTTCGTCAGAGCTGCTTGACATGATGTTAGTGTATTCCTCTAAAGAAAGGCTTCCCATTGAGTATCTTAATTCAATGCTATTAAGCCTCACACATGCTGGATAGTATGTTCCATTGTATTGATTCTTATTATCCGCAATATATGCCCGGATGTCTCTTATTTTACCTTCGAACCCCATTCTTTTATCCTCGTCAAAGATATCGTTAGGAAGAGCATTAGTTATAAAATTATCCCATCTCATTTTCAATTTAATTTTAATCTATATTATAAATATTGCTGCACTGAAGTATTAGAATTATCTGATCTTAATAGCCTCTCTTGCTTATTCTAATGAGTCTCCCCTCATAAGGTGTTCCCAAAATCTTAACCAGAATCCTTTTTTGGGAGTTATCTCTTTTTCCTTTTTTACTCCACAGACGGCGCAAAAAGTTCCACCTCTAAAATTATGCATGCACTTAAACTCGCCTGAGTTTCTAGCTGAGAGATATCCATTATTTATTTTATCTAAAGATTCATCTTTAGTGTTTTGTGCATATTTCTCCGATAATGCCTTATAGACTGCATTAGCTAGTATGATTGATCCAGATTCCCTATCAGCAAGAGCTTCTAAAGCGGAAATTGCTTCCTGAACTGGTATATGAGTCATTTTTAACCCTTCAACTATTGTTTTAGTAGCTGCATAAAGACTCTGCACACACTCATGTTTTGGAGAATATTCATCAACGTAGGTAATAAGTTGAATACCTGCATCCAAAGAAATATTTGCATTACGAAATAGTTCACTTGTTTGAGTTGCATAAGATACAAGTTCATCTGGAGTTTCTTTATAATGGGCCCGTTCACGATAGACTCCTACTAGTTTTGTAATATCTTCAAGCATACATAAATACCAAGAGAACTATATTTAAAGTTATCGAGCAGAATCAGCTTGTTTTTCGGATTCGTTCTTCTTGTTCATGGCATAGCTTTCCATGTTTCCCTGTGCAGCTAGCATTATTTCATTTGCAAGTGTTTCAGACATCTTCTTTTTCTTTCCAAATGCCTTTGCATATGCTCCAATAACCATCCATCTTAATGCAAGATCAATTCTTCTTACAGGGCTTGAGTCAACTGCCTGAGGATATCTTGCTCCTCCATGCTCAATTACGGTAATCTCGTCTCTTGGTGACGCATTCTCAATGGCATCAATCAAAACCTGAATAGGATTTCTCTTCATTTTATGCTCAATCATCTCAAGAGTGTCAAGGACAAGTTCCATATTCTTATTGTATTTTCCAGAACTCCAGCTTGTGATTATCTTATGCTTCTTTCCAACATGACCTGGAACAGCAATCCTGTTTGCAAGTCTTTCAACAATATTCATCTTTGTTTTTGCAAATCTTTCCTGAGCTCTTCCGTGGCTCTTAAGCAATAGTCTTGGAGTCAGATTAAAATAAGGTTTTAATGCAGGATCTTTTATTTGTACCTCTGTTAAAGAGTATTTGTCGAATGCCTTGAATTCGTGTTCTTCATGTGTCATTATCTTCTACCCTTTTCGATCTTGCCTTTTACAAGTCTTCTCAAAGGCTGATCATTTACTTTTACAACTTGATATCTAATTCCAGGAATATCTCCTTTGGTGCTTCCCATGGCTCCACCTATTCTTTCAATTATAA
>JAIFVW010000045.1 GCA_019662115.1 Candidatus Pacearchaeota archaeon | reverse complement strand
TCGTGCTAATAACTGAATTGAGTCTAAAGTGTGGAGCAAATTCCCAAAAATATCCTCCTTTTATAGGAATTTTTTCATTCTCAAACCTCTTAAGAGATGATTCAATTTCATCGTCGACTTCTGCAGCATGATCCTCCAAATCACCTAGCTCATCATAACCTTGTATAGAATTAAATACATGATTAAGATCATTCCTAAAATAAATAATAGCATTTGAAAGAGTGACTGTTCTATCCCATAAAATTCCTTTCTGAATACCTTTCGGATCATTGACAAATTTATCCCCATATTTATCATAAATTTTATTTAGCCAGGGCTGATTCTGAAACCACTGCCAATCGCCAACCGAAGCACCTGCAACAAGCCAATCAAATTTTTCAAGGTTTTTTATCTTGGAGAAGAGATAATAACATACATAGGCGGCACAATAACCCTGTGCATTGATGAAAACTGTTTTTTCAGAATTAAGATTCTCAGAAAATAAATGATGATCGATAATAAGAATATCTGCAAATTTCTCAAGTTCCTTGATAAACTTTCCCTCCTTGATAAAAAGGTCTGTAAAGATTATCTTCTTTACATTAGACTTCTTCAATTCATGCACTAGTGAATCATTTAGCTCATCATATCCTGTAAATTTCACAATGTCGGCACGAAGTACTTCATTTGCGACTTTTGCAGCACTTATACCATCAAGATCAGTATGGCTGATAAGCGCGATTTTCCCCTCACTAAGACCAGAAATAAAATGAGAAAATCTTTGCTCATTTCCTGCTTGAAACTGAATATTCATGATTCACCAAGAAAAAGAATTGTTAAAAATCTATCTAATTAAATTCGATGTAAGATTTCAGCCTTAACTCCTTCTTTCTCGCAAAGCTGCTTGAATTTCTCCGCATCTTCAACCGTCCCAGCAACTCCGGCTCCGTAATGCATAGGGATTGCCACGTCTGGCTTAAGAAGTGATGCAACCTCAGCAGCCTGCTCTGGACTCATGACATAGTGCCCGGAAACAGGAAGAAGGGCAATGAATTCATTATCACGCTTTCCATACCCAGTAAGCTTCTTCATCTCAGGAATCTTGTCTGTATCTCCCGTATGATAAACAATCACTCCTGGAAGCTTGATTACATAACCTACCCACCCCTCTTTCTTTGGATGAAACTCTTTCCCCACATTATAAGCAGGAACAGCCTCAATTTTTGCCTTGCCAAATGAAAACTCATCACCTGGCTCAACGATATGCATGTCAACTCCTTCAATCTTTGTAATTTTGCTTTGTGCATCAGCAGTCATGGCAATTATTGTGCCATCACGGGCAAGCTTGGCTATATCTTTTATGCTGCAATGATCATAATGGCTATGAGTAATCAAAATAACATCAACCTTCCCAACATGTTCAGAAACGTTATAAGGATCTATAGCAATTCTTTTTCCATCATGGCTTATCACAAAACCCGAGTGCCCAAGAAAATCGATTTTAGTTCCTTTTGTCTCCATTTATGTATTACTCCTAAAACAATTATAAACCTATCTTCTCAATTTCCCTGGCAATACTTAGCATCTTACTTTCCTCGCCTTTCCCAGCCATTACCTGCATACCTATAGGCATACCTTTTATACTCCCAACTGGGATAGAAACAGCACAAATCTCCGCAAGATTGGCAGGAATAGTTAACGCGTCTGATGCGTATACTTCCTCTATCTTCATTTTTTCGCCTATTTTCCATGGAAATCCAGGACAAGTTGGCATGATTATGCAATCAACATCTTGTAAAACCCTTTCGAACTCTTCCTTAATGACCTCTTTTACCTCAAGCGCTTTCTGGTAATATTTTCCAGAAAATTCAGCTTTTGTAATTTCACTGCCTCCAAGAATCCTTCTTAAGACCTCTTCGCCACATGACTCTTCAATTTTTTTGCCATATCTCCGGCCATCAAACCTTCTCGTCCCTGAGAAAAACTC
>JAIFVW010000025.1 GCA_019662115.1 Candidatus Pacearchaeota archaeon | reverse complement strand
ATTCTAGGCATTTTCAATGTAAATGGATTGCATAATATAGTGCATATTATTACCGGACTGGTATTTATATGGGGGGCGTGGGGTGATTTTGCAAAGCCAGTTAATAAGTGGATGGGAGTAATATACATTCTACTTGGAATAGTAGGGTTTATTGTACCTCTTACTTTTATCGAAATGACTTCACGACTAGATCCTGACAACTTCCTCCATTTGGGAGTAGGAATTATATCTGCTCTTGTTGGCTGGATAGCCAACTGATTTTGTTTCTTACACGATGACAATACAAAAAGGATCTACTTGGAATAGTGTACGAATGCCTCATTTCCCTAGATTGAAGTCTCTTATTGATGTAGACGTTGCTATCATTGGAGGAGGCATTACCGGAATTACTGCTGCCTATCTTCTCAGCAAGGCCGGGAAAAAGGTGGCTCTTCTTGAAAAAGAGATCTTATGCTCGGGTGCTACAGGGCTTACAACTGCATTTCTTACTCAGAGCGTTGATACAGATTTCAGCGAACTGGTTGAAATGTACGGTACGAGAAAGGCGTCAGCCATTGCAAAGTCTCATCAGTATGCCGTTGACAGAGTTGAAGATATAATAAGGAAGAATAAGATAGACTGCGAATTTGTCAGATGTTCTAATTACTCATATGCCCTTGATGAGAATGATGCTGAAGACTTACAAGATGAAACAAAAGTTATGAAGGAACTTGGAATAAAGGCCAGATTTAAGGAAGATAATAAATTAAAATTTGAAAATCAGGGATATATTGAGATTCCTAGGCAGGCAAAATTCCATCCTTTGAAATATCTTTCTGCTCTTTCTAAGATAACTTCAGCTAATGGAGCGCAAATCTTTGAAAAGACAGAGGTCAAGGAAATACGTGGCAATGGCCCTTATGCACTAAAGACTCCATCAGGAGAGGTATATGCCCAGCAGATTATTGTTGCTACATATGCTCCTTTCAACAAAAAGATGTATTTCAAGAAAGCATTTTATGATACATATGTGTTTGAATTGAAGGTAAGGAAAGGAATTCTTAAGGAGGGTATTTATGAAGATACTATGGATCCTTACCATTACTTTAGGGTTGATAGGAAAGGAACTTACGATAGGATTATTATAGGTGGAGAAGACCATCGATCAGATATTCCTGTAAATGATTCAAAGAATTTTCAGGCGTTGAAGCAGTATATTAAACAGGTATTTCCTGATATTAGGTACAGGATTATTCGTAAGTGGGATGGACCTATTGTAGAGCCTGTTGATGGACTTGCTTACATAGGCCCTCACAAAGATAAAAACATATTCTATGCGACAGGTTTCTCTGGAAACGGTATGACATATGGAACTCTTGCAGCACATATAATTACAAACGAGATATTAGGAAAAGCAGATGCGCAAATACGGAAATTCGCTTCAGTTTATGATGCTAGAAGAATGCCTACCTTTAAACAATTAATGCATAAAGGAAAGGACTATACGCGAGAACTTTTCCATGGTGCAGTGAGGAACTCTTTGAAGTATGAAAAAGGGAAAGCTTAGATCTTACTCTTTAGGCTCGTTGTTTAAAAGAAGTTTTATTGTTGGCTGCATCCTGTATTGATTGTTGCCTTGCTTCACAATTGAATCTTCGGCATTGAAATCCAGAGTTAGGGTAACATTCTGGCCTGCGACAACATCAAAGCTTCTCACTATTTTGATTGTTCCTGATGGGATTGCCAGGTCATAATCCGTGCCGTCTATGGTTGCTTTTGCGTTATCCACATTAAGTCTTATCTGAGTATACTTTCCTGCAGGCACTTCTGTGGATCCAAGGAACGTTGAGATGTCTTTTACTTGTATTAGATCATAAGTCCTGGGACCATTAACAATGGATTTCCATCCCGTGCTTGCATTGGTATCATTTTCATTGTTAGCTTGAGTATAGTGTACTTCAACATCTGACAATGTTACCCTTATGCTCGTTACATTAACTCGTGCCGGGGCGTCGGTTAGATAGATGTTGATAGTCCCTGTTTTAGATGAACCTGATCTGAAGAAAAATATTACAATAATTATAACAGCTAAAATCCCAAGCAGCCACCATGCTCCTCTTTTCATCATATCCTATACATCTGTATCTTTTTAAGGTTTATGTTTACTCATTATTGTTGTAACGCAATAAATTTATAAGTATGTAAGGATATGAGAGTCTATGACTACCATAAAACAGATATTTGTTAATCTTCCTATTAAGGATCTTGATAAATCCATGAAATTCTGGAGCCATCTTGGATTTAAATTCAACCCTCAGTTTACTGACAAGAATGCTGCCTGCATGATAGTCGGGGAGAACATATTCTGCATGCTGCTTGTTGAAAAGTTCTTTAGGGGATTCATAAAGAAAGAGATTTCTGATGCACATAAAACAACTGAGGTTATTAATGCTATATCTGTAAGCAGCAGGAAAGATGTTGATGAAATTATAAAGAAGGCATTTGAGGCTGGAGCAAAGCCTTCAGGAAACACCCAGGATGCTGGTTGGATGTATATACAAAGCTTTCAGGATCTTGATGGGCATTTGTGGGAAATAGCCTATATGGATATGGCGAAAGCTCCTAAAACCCCATGAGAAAAATAATTTTATTTATGGTTATGTCTCTTGATGGATATGTATGTGGGCCAAATGGAGAGCTGGATTGGGAGATAAGAGATGAAGAAATAGGAAGATATCTCATTAAAGACTTTCTTACAACAGTTGATAGCATGATTATGGGTCGTGTTTTATTTGAGGGTTTTCATCAGGCATGGCCTGCAATGGCTAAAGACCCTAAAAGTCCACCAGATTTGGTTGAGTTTGCTCATTGGGTAGAAAATTCTCCTAAGATCGTCTTTTCAAGAAGCACAAAAACTCTTGGATGGAAGAACTCTAGACTAATTACTGCTAAAGATGATGCTGAGGTTATCCGCGAGATTAGGAAACTAAAGAGCGAGCATGGCAAGGACATGATAATCTTTGGCGGAGCTAGGATGTCGCAGACGCTTGTCCGATTAGGATTGATTGATGAATATCGATTGAAAGTTCAACCCATTGTCCTGGGAAGCGGGCAACCTCTATTCAAAGATATTAAGGATAGAAGGTATTTGAAGCTTATCAAGTCCAAGATATTTGATTCTGGAGTTGTAGCATTATATTATCAACCAATAAAGAAATAGCTTAGTTCTGCGTACATTTAAATAGTGAGATTTTGATAAGTCCATATGGGTAACTTTAGAGATGGCAATAGAGGAGGATTTGGAGGTAGATCTAGTGGTAGCCGATTTGGTGGAAGAGGCGGAGGATTTGGAAGAGATGATCGAAGAGATAGACCAAGACCCGAAATGCACACAGCTATATGCGCTAAGTGTGGGAAAGAATGCCAGGTTCCATTCAAGCCAACTGGAGACAAGCCCGTTTATTGCAGTGATTGCTTCAGGAAAAATGAGGGATCAGATGGTAGATCTTCTGGAAATTCAGAACAAATGAATCAAATTAATGCTAAGTTAGATAAAATACTTTCAGTCTTGGAAGATCTTGAACTTGCCTCGGATGAGGACTCAGAAGATTCCGAAGACAACGAAGATGAAGAGATCGTGGAGGATCAATAGATGGCATCAACACCTCCTGGGGCAAAGAAAAGAAAGCTTGACTATAATGTAGATCAGGGAACCTATGATGAATTTATCAAGGCCTGCAGCAGAAAAGGCTTCGCTCCTCAGATAATTCTTGAACAGGCAATGAGAAAGTTCACGCAAAACGGACAGCTCTAAAACGGGCTGTCATTTTCTGAAAAGCTTTTTAGGCAACTTTATATACTATCAAAAATCGATTCTAGTAAGAATAGTGAAGATAACTTCTTTTCGTGTTCATTAATGATGGAAAAATTCAAACAGTTAGGATTAAGTGAAGGCATGCTACATGCCATAAAAAGCGCTGGGTTCAGCGAACCTAGTGAGATCCAGGAGAAAACAATCCCTTTGGTTGTTTCAGGAAAAGATGTCATTGGCAGCTCTGCAACCGGGTCTGGAAAGACTTTGGCATTTGGAGCTGGAATTATAGATAAGGTAAAGAGAGGTGGAGGAATACAGGCACTAGTTCTAGTTCCTACGAGGGAATTAGCAGAGCAGGTTGCCTTGAATTTGAGAAGATTTTCACACTATCTTGGGCTTAATGTACGAGAGATATATGGTGGTGTAGGGATGGAGCCTCAAATAAGAGGATTAAGGAACACAGATATTGTCGTTGGAACTCCTGGAAGAATCCTTGACCATTTACAAAGAAGAACTCTTAATCTTAGCAAAGTTAAATATCTTGTATTGGACGAAGCTGACAGAATGCTTGATATGGGTTTTATAAGAGATGTTGAATCAATACTTAAATCATGCCCACAACCAAGACAAACAATGTTATTTTCAGCCACTATATCTAATGAGATAAGACGTATAGCTGATAGACATATGAAAGATCCTGAGTTTGTAGCTGTCAACAACCAGGTTGATCCTTCTAAGCTTTATCAGGTATATTATGACGTTACTTCGGACATAAAATTCTCTCTATTAGTTCATTTGCTAAAATTGGAAAAGAATGGAGTAGTCATGGTTTTCTGCAATACAAGAAGGAATGTAGACAGACTTACTCAGGCTCTACACGAACAAAATATTCATGCTATGGCTATTCATGGAGGCCTTTCACAAAATAGAAGAAGCAGCACATTGCAATCATTCCATGAGCGAGAGACTCTTATTTTAGTTTGTACAGATGTTGCCGCTCGAGGATTAGATATAAAAGATGTTTCACATGTTTATAATTTTGACATACCAACTGTTGATACTGACTATATCCATAGAATTGGAAGAACTGCAAGAGCTGGAAAAGAGGGAAAGGCAATCAGCTTTGTAGCTCAGGGAGATCATACCGAGTTCCGACAGATCTCACGATCACTTCCTATAGAAAAATTGAATGTTCCAAAGTTTGAAAATGTAGGCTCGGTAAACTTTGGCTCAAATGAGGATAGAAAGGCTAATCGTGCAAGAGGCAGAGGTGGAGGAAGAAGTTTTGGAGGACGCCAGGGCGGAAGAGGAAGATTTGGGGGAAGTAGAGAGGGAAGATCAGGATCTCGTTTTGGAAGAGGGAATAGACAGCGATTCCATAGAAGATAAAAAATTGGACAAGTTTTAAAGGGATAACTTTTAAAAACAGGCATTGCTTCGAAGAAGCAATGAATACAGAGTTTATTCAGCTAAAAGATGTTGTGAAGCAGTTCAATAAGAACCTAGTTCTTGATGGTGTGAATGTTTCAATTCCTGAGGGAAAGATTACTGGAATCATTGGAGCTTCTGGAGAGGGTAAGAGTACTGTCTTGAAAATGATAATTGGATTTTACAGGCCAACAAGGGGAGATGTGATGTACCTTAAGAGAAATGTTGCTGATGATCTATACAATATAAATAGGACATTTGGATTTGCAACTGAAGATGGTTCATTTTATGATAGTTTAACCGTATTGGAAAATCTTCACCATTTTGGAAGACTGTATAAGATCAAAGGCACTGCATTAAAGGCAAGAGCAAAAGAATTGCTCGGGTTTGTCGGTCTTGAGAAGGCCGAGAATACCAAGGCACAGAATCTTTCTGTTGGAATGAAGAAAAGACTTGACCTTGCATGCTCTATGATGCACAATCCTAAAGTTCTGATAATGGACGAGCCGACAGCAGACCTTGATCCTCTTTTACGTGCACAAATCCTTTCACTTATTAAAAACATAAATAAGAAAGGGACTACTGTAATACTTACCACCCAGCTATTGGAGGAAATGGATGAAATATGCGATCAGATTGCCATCCTTTGCAACAAGAAGATCATAGAAGAGGGCGATCCGGGAAAAATAAAGGCAAAATATAATGCAGCTGACTTAAATGAAGTTTTCCATAAGATATTCTTCAAGGGAGAAAGAGGAAATAAAGTGCACAGAGCTAGAAGGAGAAAAGTATCCAAGCTCAGGCAAGATAAGGTTGTGCCTCCTATAACTGAAGAACAGGAAGAGCAAGAGATGGAGAATATAAAGGAAGTTGATGAGATAAAAGAGGCTATTGATCAGGAAGTCCATGAGGAAGAGACACCTGATGAGAATATTATGGAAAATGAGGAGGAAATGGCATGAGAAACTTTCTAAGCTGCATACAGAAGGATCTTAGAATAATAGGAAGGTCTAGATTTTCCGCATTTGTTGCACTGATTATTCCCTTGGTTGTGGTTCTTCTTGTTACAATTGCATTTAATTCTAACAAGCTTCATGGTGTTCAGGTGGGAGTCTATTCAGAATCTTACAGCCCTATAACTAATAATATCATTAAAGGATTTGAAGACAAGTCATTTACTTCTGTAAAAGAAAAAAGTATGGAGGATTGCACTAATTCTGTAAGAGAGGGTAAAAACCATATTTGTGTCGTTTTCCCTCCTGAACTTTCTAGTGATGGAACCAATAATACTGTTCAATTTTATGTAGATAATTCACAGATCAATATTGCTTATGCTCTTATTGATGATGTCAAGACTGAGATTAGTACTGCCTCTTCGGCAATCAGTCTGGATCTTGTAAACGATCTTATAAACCGCATTCAACAGGCCAAGAAAACCCTTGAAGAGCAAAAGACTTCCATCACTGCAGCTGCAGTTGGAATCTCAAGCATATCTGAGAGTGCAGGAAGAGCTGAAGACTCTATCCCTAATACTGCAAGAGTTATAACTTTGCTAAATGATGCTAAATCCAGCGCAAGCGAGCTCAGTGATAGCGGAGATATACAGGCAAAACTAGATGATGCTATTAATGAGGCAAAGAAGATAGATTCTTCATTTAATTCCACCTCATCTAGCATAAAAAGCCTAAAGAATGAGAGCGTTTTGGTCCAGGCTAAACTTGACAACCTTGGAGGAAGCCTTAATGGAATTCTGCAGGATCTCAATAGTGTAAAAGTTACTGAAGCCAAGAAGATTGTCGATCCTATTACTCCAGAAATAAAGCCTGTTGTTGATGAATCCAAAAGTTGGAACTTCTTACTTCCTACGCTATTAGTTCTTATGGTCCTTTTCGGAGGGACTGTATTGGCATCAATCATGGCTTCAAGAGAGAAGAGAGGAAGAGCCTATTTCAGGAATTTCATAACTCCTACTTCTGACTTCACATTCCTTATGGCTATGTATGTCAGCTCATTGCTAATTTTAACCCTTCAATTTGTACTTATGTTTGCAGGCCTTACTATTGCAACAAACGCACCTGTTCTTAATATCCTCGGAAGCGCCTCTGCGATATTATTCATCTCTGCAACTGCATTTATCTTCCTTGGATTATGTATAGGACACTTCTTCAAGTCTGAAGAGGTTGTAATCCTAGTTTCATTGTCGGCTGTATCGCTTATGATATTCTTCTCTGGAATAATTGTCCCTATAGAATCTATACTTGGACAGTATCAGCAATTCGTGGCATATAATCCAGTTGTAATCGCCTCGAATCTTTTACATAGAGCAATACTATTCCAGGCCCCAATAAAAGATCTTATTCCTGGACTTGCAATACTTGCGGGAACAGTTGTAGTTTTCTTTGTCTTTGCATTTACTGCAAGAAAAGCAACTAAGAGATATATCTAGATAATGAAAAGATTGATGCGAATAATCTTAACTGCATTTATTTTTGTGTTTATCTACATGGGGATGCATTTTTATGTTCTCTCCCAACTATTCTATCTTTTTGGATCCAATAAAGGATATTTTTTCTATACTCTATTAATTGTCTTGTCTTTTTCTTTTATAGGAACCATGATCCTAGAAAGGACAATTCCTAATTACTTGACAAGGATACTTTACACACTTTCAGCAGTTTGGCTTGGGATATTATTCATCTCGCTTTGGGTAATGATAATCAACAATCTAATTAATTTATTCGTTGACATTCCTGTCTTTGTTCAGAAATTATACGTTATTGGCTTAATATCGGTAGTATCCTTATACGCATTATATAATGCAAGCATGACAAGAGTAAAAAGAATTTCCATTCATTTGAAGAAATTGAAGAGGCCAGTAAGGCTTGTTCAGCTAACTGACTTGCATATAGGAACTATAAGATCTTCCAAATTTCTTGCTAGGATTGTTTCCAAGGTCAATTCATTAAAACCAGATTTAGTTGTAATTACAGGAGATTTATTTGACGGTTCTGCACCTCTCACAAAAGAAATTATTGCGCCAATAAATTCCTTAGAGGCTCCTGCTTATTTTACTATAGGAAATCATGAGATATATGACGGTATAGGTGAGGTTTCCAAGATATTAAAGTCCACTAAACTGAAAGTGCTGCGAAATGACAAGTCTTCATTTAAAGATATTCAGATAGTTGGCGTTGATTATTCTGACAGCAAAGGATATCTTGGAGAAATTCTTCCTAAGATATCTATAGACAAAAATAAGCCTTCAATATTATTGTATCATCCTCCTGCTTCTCTGGATTACATAGAAA
>JAIFVW010000044.1 GCA_019662115.1 Candidatus Pacearchaeota archaeon | reverse complement strand
AGAGGGGTTAATCATGGGGTCGGAGGTTCGAGTCCTCCTGGGGACGTTCTAAAAGCATTTAAAAATAATCACTTTATCTGTAATATATGGCTAAAGTATGTGTGTTCTGTTCATCAATGGACAGAATAGATCCTCTCTATGAAGTAACCGCAGAGGAAATAGGAAGATTGATTGGGGAAAGAAATCATCTTCTTATATATGGTGGGTCGAACAAAGGATGTATGGGAAAGGTGGCTAGATCAGCTCAAAAATATTCAAGCATAGTTACAGGAATAATTCCAGAGTTTTGGAAAGATCTAACAGGTTTAGAAAACACTATAATTGTGACCAATAATTTGCGAGATAGAAAAGGTATTATGACAGAAATGTCCGATGCATTTATTGCACTTGCGGGAGGTCTTGGTACACTTGACGAGATTGCAGATGTTCTTGTCTCAAAGTGCATAGATACTCACAAAAAACCATTTGCTATAGTCAATACAAACAATTTTTACGAGCATTTACTTAAACATTTAGACCGCATATATGAAGAGGGGCTTGTACATCGTAATGGCTCTCCAATCTATCAAGTGGTGTCAACACCACAAGAAGCTTTATCATATATTGAAGAGCGCAAGAAGCTTTATCATATATTGAAGAGCGTCTAGCAAAACCCTTAAAACCTATAAATACCATATAATCTTATGTCCGAAAAGATAGATGAATTAAAAAAGAAGCTGCTTAAAGCAAAAGATTCTGAAGAAGTCCTTAACATAAGGATAGAAATCCATGAAACTGAATATAAATCTCTTAAAACCGATACTGCCCGTCTCAAATATATTAAGCCCTTCCTTAATGACCAATATAACTATGCATACTCCTGGGCCTCCGGAAAGTTGTGGGAAATTAAAAGCCCAGAAGCTGAGGAAATTCGTGCCCAACTGAGAAGAGCAGCTGAATTTAAAATGCATTCGGCAGGAAAAGATTACTAACAGAACGTTTACTTTTTATAGCCTATTTTTCTCATCTCTTAATGAAAACAGTCGTCATAGGAATGTCTGGAGGAGTGGATTCAAGTGTAGCGGCGCTTCTATTAAAAAAACAAGGTTATAATGTCATAGGAGCATTCATGAAAAACTTTTCAGATACTAAGAATAAGATAACCGGAGAGTGTGCCTGGAGAGACGAGCAGAAGATGGCTCAAAAAGTAGCCTTGATTCTTAAAATTCCCCTTGTGACCTTTGATTTTGAAAAAGAATACAAGGATCAGGTAATTGAGCCTATGTTTAGAGACTATAAAAGAGGGCTGACTCCAAATCCTGATATTCTATGCAATACACTAATCAAATTCCCATTATTTTGGAAAGAAGCCAAAAAGCTAGGAGCAGACTATATTGCAATGGGGCACTATGCAAGAATAAAGAAAACAAAAAAAGGGTTCCAACTACTTGCAGGAAGGGACAAGAAAAAAGACCAGTCATATTTTCTATATGAATTGTCTCAGGAAGACCTAAGTCATACTTTATTTCCATTAGGGAACTATACAAAAGAGGAAGTAAGAGATATAGCTAGAAAAAAAAAATTTCCAAACGCAGACAAGCCCGGAACAAAGGGTATCTGCTTCGTGGGAAAAGTGGATATGCAGCAGTTCCTAAAGAAAAGAATCC
The DNA here is from genome assembly GCA_019662115.1 of Candidatus Pacearchaeota archaeon. Lineage (GTDB taxonomy): Archaea > Nanobdellota > Nanobdellia > Pacearchaeales > GW2011-AR1 > JAIFVW01. The sequence goes on along the minus strand of JAIFVW010000044.1, from coordinate 1,023 downwards.
CTTCTAGGCAAGGAAAGGTAATATCTCCTAAAAAAGAGATTATAGGAATCCATCCAGGAGCAAGTTATTACACAATAGGGCAAAGAATAGGTCCGAGTATAGGGATAAACTTTAGTAAGGAATGGAAAAACCTGGGAGAACGGTGGTATGTGGCCGATAAAAAAGGAAATACAATCATTGCAGCTCCAGAAAATCATCCTCTTCTAAAAAAGAAGAAGATTTACATAATCAACTTTAACCATATAGCTAAAATGCCTAAAGTAGGTTTAAAGGCAAGGATACGCCATCTTGGATCATTTAATGCAGGAAAGTTAAAAAATAATACATTTACTTTCAGCAAACCTGTTGAATCTATAGCTGAAGGACAATCCATCGTTATATATCATAAAAACTCAATCGTTGGTGGCGGCCAGATAAGGCTAAGATAGCTTTTTATAGAACCTTTCATTATCTCCAATATGAAGTTTGATGAAGTTATAAAATCAAGAAAATCCGTCAGAACTTTTAAATCAACTAAAGCAAGTTGGAAAGATGTTCTTGAGGCAGTAGATACTGCAATTCAAGCCCCTTTTGCAGGAAACCTCAATCATTTGAAATTTCTTATAGTGGAAGATAAGAAGATTATAGAAAAAATATCTGAATTTTCACATCAGGTTTGGATTAATGAAGCGGGAATTGTAGTTCTTGCCTTATCAGATGATACACATCTAGAGAATCTTTATGGACACAGAGGCAGAATTTACTCAAGACAGCAGGCAGGGGCTGCAATAGAAAACTTTTTGCTTAAAATAACTGATCTTGGTCTTGCCTCATGCTGGGTAGGAGCATACTCAGATGAGCTAATCAAGCAACTCCTGGAGATTCCTGCACATGTTCAGATTGAGGCTATTCTCCCTGTAGGATATGAAAAGGGGAAAAATCCAAAAACACCAAAGCGTTCCCTGGAATCTGCTTTATTCTGGGAAAAGTGGAACAAAAGACGTCGTCCAGAGCTCTTCCAAGACCCTCAAATAGACAATCGTC
>JAIFVW010000043.1 GCA_019662115.1 Candidatus Pacearchaeota archaeon | reverse complement strand
ACAAGCCTGTTTGAATATCCCCATTCATTATCATACCATCCGGCAACACTCACTAAGTTTCCGCTTACTTTTGTCAGAGTAGAGTCAAAAATGCATGAATGAGAGTCATGAATAATATCGGATGATACAATCTCATCCTCATTGTAAGATAATATTCCAGGCATTTTCTCTGATTGTTTTTTGAAAATTGCGTTTATTTCCTGAACAGTTGTATTCTTCTTAACATGGGCAAACACGCTTGAAAGAGATCCATCAGCAACAGGAACCCTTAATGCATAGCCCTCAAGTTTTCCCTTTATCTCAGGAATACTTTCAACAACAGATATAGATGCTCCGGAAGTGGAAGGCACTATACTTTCTGCGGCTGCCCTTCCCCTTCGCATATCTTTCTTATCAGCACTGTCAACCAGCTTCTGGCTTGCTGTATATGCATGAGTCGTGATGAATGATGCATTGATGATAGTAAAAGCATCATGAAGAATCCTCACTAAAGGGGAGACGCTATTAGTAGTACAACTTCCTGCTGAGATAATAATGTCTTTATCCTTCAAAGCCTTATCATTTACCCCGCATACAATAGTACAGTCATGGTCCTTCGCAGGAGCGGAAATCAAAACCCTCTTGGCTCCAGCCTTTATATGTTTCATTGCTCCCTCTCTTTCAGTAAACATTCCTGTACAGTCAACTACAACATTCTCCTTAGGAGAAGGGTGAACAGTATCATATTTAAGAGAATATACAATATAATCGAGAGAGGCGATATCGTTAATGACAAAATTCCAAGATACTTTTTGTTCCATGCAGGCCAAAAAGAACTGCTTACCTATTCTTCCGAAACCGTTAATTGCAATATTCATGCTCTTTTCATTATCTAAGATACTAACTATTTAAATCTTAATCAGAGATGCCTCAATAGTTCTTCCTTGGCCCCTATATGTGAAAGAACAGCTTTGGCTTCCCGATCTCCATATGAGAGGCAAGTATCTATATTCTTAACTCGAATGATTCCATAGACAAATCCTGCTCCAAATGCGTCTCCAGCTCCCGTAGAGTCAATAACTTTTACTCTTCTTATTTCTTTTCTGTGCATCTTGCCATCATAGGCATGAATTGGATGAAAACCATCAGTCACAACGATGATCTTAACATATCTTCCAAGTGAATCCATTATATGATTGATATCTTTTTTTCCCGTCAATGCCTGCGCCTCTTCTCTATTGAGTATAAGCACATCTAATTTTTTTAAAAACGGAGTCAGTTTTTTTATTCCCTGCCTGGCAAGATACATGCTTATGTTTGCCGCAATTTTTCCTTGATGTCTTTTCATAATTGCCTGGGCAGTGGAAAAGCTTTTTTCAAGCATAGTTGAAATGTAAAGCCATTGAGATTTAGCAAAATGAACGTCTCTTGTCTCCAAACTATTGTTAATTCCCTTATAAGAAAGAATTGCCCGATCATTGTCACTTGGAAGGATTATTGAATATCCTGTGTCTCCTTTTTTTACTCCGCCAAGAAAATCAATATTTTCCTTTTTTAGCTCTTTTAGGACGAGAACTCCTTGCAGATCATTTCCTATAGCCCCAATGTAACCTGTCTTTAATCCCAAGCGTGAAAAAGCAACTGCAGTGTTAGTGCCTCCTCCTCCGGTGTGAAAAGACAAATCATTGACAAGAATCTTCTCCCCAAGATGATAGCAAAGATCAGTATGAGACTTATGTTTTCTTATTTCCTCTTTTGTCTTCACGAAAACATCAATGGACGCACTTCCCATCGTGATTATATCATACATGATCTTCTGAAAGACTCTGACTATAAAAACCATATGCTCACATATATTTATATACAATCTTGATGTTGAGATAAAAAAGGTGAAAGATGTCATTAGTAATTGCCGGTTTTCCAGAAACAAAAGATATTGCAAAGCATGTCGCTCGCTCTCTTAAGGCAAAATATGTCCCTATAAAAGTTGAGGATTTCCCAGACTCAGAGTTTCATATATCCCTAAAGAACAATCCCAAGAACCATACAGTTGTCATAATTAACTCGCTTTCCGGAGAGCCAAATAGAAAGATAATTGAAACTCTTCTTGTGGCTGGAGTAGCAAAAGACTATCATGCAAAGAAAGTTATTCTTGTTGCAACATATCTTCCATATATGCGACAGGACAAGCACTTTTTCAACTATGACAGCTTCTCATCTCTGCACATACTAGAGTTATTTTCAAGTTTCGATAAGATAATTGCTATAGATCCGCATCTTCATAGGATAAAAAACATTAGAAAGCTTTCTAGCAAAGCTCAAAGTATTACAACAAACAACCTCATTGCAGACTATATAAGAAAAAGATTCAAAGATGATTTCACTATTGTCGGTCCGGACGCAGAAAGCGCCCAATGGAGCCAAAAAATAGCCGATATGCTCAATAAGAAAGTGGTAATTCTAGAAAAAACAAGATTTTCCTCAGAACATATAAAGCAGAAGGAAAAAAAGCTTGGAAAGAACATTATTATCATTGACGATATAATAAGCACCGGAAGAACAATTTCAGGAGCTCTAAAAATGGCCAAAAAGCAGGGAGCTAAGAAGATTATCTTGTAAATAATGCTGACAAACTAATTAAGAAGGATGCAGAATTAATAACAACTAATACAATACCAAATAAATATTCAAAGATTGATATCTCGCCATTGATTGCCGATACACTGAAAAAAAGCATTTAGTAATTATAAAACCAAGTTTCTTGCGGCTTCTAGTATTGCCGAGTCATTGATACCGTATTTCTCAAGCAACTCGTCTTTTGTTCCAGAATGAGGCATCTCAGATACCGCTAGAGTTTGTATTTTAATTCCAGAGTTGGCAAGCTCGTGGCAGAGCATTTCCCCAATTCCTCCCTCTTTGTAGTGATCTTCTGCTATAATGATTTTATTTCCATGTCCTTTTACAAATTCAATGAATGCTTCTGCATTAAATGGCTTTATGCAATAAATGTCAACAACCGCGCTTGATATTTTCTCTTCATTAAGCATTTCATGAGCTTTCAAAGCCTCGTGAAGTGTAATCCCTGCTCCAGCAAGTACAATCTTATCATTTTTAGACTCTCTAAGAGTGCCGAAATCTCCTATTTCAAACTCATAATCGTCAGCATAAATTACAGGAGTCTTGGATCTGGTTGTTCTTATGTACTTCATTCCCTTTTCAGTCTGTGAGAGCAGCAAAAGTTTTTGCGTTGATACTGCGTCAGAGGGATACAATATTATTGTATGTGGAAGAGACCTAAAGATGGCTATATCTTCAAGACCCATTTGTGATGCCCCATCTTCTCCTATGGAAACTCCTGCATGAGATCCGCATACTGTAAAATCTCCATATGAATATGAAGCCATCCTAAGCTGATCATGCGCCCTTGAAAGGAAAGCAGCAAATGTTGAGGCAAAAACATTGAATGTTTTTTTCGACAGCCCTAAAGCCATGCCGATCATATTCTGCTCTGCGATGTATGACTCTATGAATTGCCCAGGAGTTTTTTTCTTAACCTCTTCGGCGAATGTCGAATTGCTAACCTCAGCATCTAACGCGAGAACCAGGCTGTTTGATTTGCATAGTGAGGCCAGAGCTTTCCCATACGCCTCTCGCGTGGCAATCTCATCTCCAAGTTTATAGGATGGAAATGCAAGCTCAGACATCTTAACTTTTTCCCCTACCGGTTCAGGAGGTTCAATGTCAACTTGAGACATTCCCT
>JAIFVW010000024.1 GCA_019662115.1 Candidatus Pacearchaeota archaeon | reverse complement strand
TTACAGAAACAGTTGTTGGGAAAAGCATTGCTTCATCCTCATTGTGCTGAGGAGCAGTTCCCTCAAAATCATCATAAGGAGAAAGGCAATTCGAATCTGCCATGTCTATCTTTCCATTTCCGTTGTTATCAATTCCATCAGCACATTGGAATTTATAGTCAATCCATTCAGTAGTTCCGGAAAATATGCATCCATAGTCATTTGAATCAGCAAATCCGTCTCCATCGTTATCAATTCCATCAGAGCATTCTCTGCTTGGAAGAACGACATATATGTAAGAGCCTCCAGACCCTCCTCCACTTGAGCTAGTAGCACTTAATTGGGAATTCTTTTGTGCCGGAGATATAAGAGTAAGTGAAGGTGTTATTTCTTTTCCCTTAGGAGTCAAAAATATAGGAACAAGAATTATTCTGCTCATAGTGGCAAGAGCATCATTAGTATAATCAACAGTAACCTTTTTTTCCTCATATTCATTCAGGGTTATATTAACACGATGAGAAACGCTTGCCCCTCCCTTGTCTTCCAATATTACATAAAATGCAATAGGTGTTGGAGAATTAAGTTTCCTTCTGATATTCATGTCAATATATTTTGCGTCGCCGCTTGTATAGAACTTGACAGAGTTTGAAACTATGATGTACTGCTCATTTTGAAGAGAAATTTCAATCTGGGTGCTCAAATCCTCGGCGGGAGAAGTCAATGCTCTTATTAAGATGATAATAAGGGCAACTGCAGAGATAGCAATAAGTATTAGTAAAACTGTGCTGACAACACTCGATAAACCTCTTTTCTTCATTCCAGTTCCTGAAGCAAATGAGCGTATAAATAGTTACTCATGGGCGCGGAGGGAATCGAACCCCCGAATGACGGGCTGGAGCCGTCCAGTTTACCACTAGCCTACGCACCCTTAAGGTTAGCAGTTTTAGAGCTGTTTTAAGCTTTACTAATTATAGTTCCAAAACTTAAGGCTGCCCTTACAATATATAGGATCCATGCGTTCTGCATCTCTTAAGATAAAACCATAGTTTCCCCATTCTCTAGAGGCAAGATGATGAGAACTATCACGGTTAAATTCATCTTCATCCTCATAGCTCTTAACATCCACCAAAGTTGCTTTTCCTATGATGCAGCCCGTAGGAAGCTCATCAAATCCAAATCTTCCCATTGCCTCTTTGTCAACATTCTGTGAAGCATGAACAAGAAATTCCCCTCTAAATTGTGTAGTCCATTTTCTAAGTTCTATAGTCTTTCTTCCCGATACCACTAGCTCGGCAAAAGGCTGCTTTAATGAGAGTACTTTCATGAAAAATAGAGGGGAACAAGATTTATAAACAAATTCTCCGTCAGAATAGCATGTCAAAAAAGGGTAAGAAAGATTCTAAAGAAGAAATTAAGAATATGAAGCATCCTATTAAAAAAGAAGAAAAACCTATCCATCATATTCATCACAAGCATCCTGAACACTCCTTAGAACATCACGTTAAACCAGTAGAACAACATACTCATCATGTTCATCATCACCCGGCAGAGCATCATGAAAATATAATACATCACGCAGCTCCAGAGCACCATGTGCACCACAAACATCCACATGTAGAACATCATGTTCACCATAATCAGCATATTCAGCATCTAGCTCAGCCAGCTGTTGCTCCAATGCCTGAAGTTGCTCATAAAGTTCACCACCATAATCATCCTCATATTCATCACGAACACCATGAAGCAGTGCATGGAACTCCGATAGAAAAAGCTCTTGTCGAAAATATGGTTCAACTGCAAAAGGTGCACACCGATCTGGCTGAAAAGTTTGATAAGTTGACAAAAGAGATTTCCGGACTACTTTCATTATTTGAGATGACTGCCAGAAGTTTTGGAGATCATCCTGCAATCCAAGCAAGCGAAAAAGACAAGGCATTCCTAGACAAGATAGACAAACTTCTTGATCAGAATAAACTAATTGCAAAGGGGCTTACAATGATGGATGAAAGGATGAGGGAAAGAATTTACGGTGGTGGAGAGCAGCCAAGACAAGAAACAAATGATGAAAACATGTTCAAGCCTTCTATGGGAAGCAAACCGCTTCCTAGATTCTAATGCCTGAAGATGAGTCGTTTAAGTATCTATTCTTAGAGGAATATGTAAGATATTTAATATTCCACTCAAAAAAACCCATGCCTCCAAATTCACAGGAGCCAGCATTAGTTCTCTCATCTCAGATTCCTATTTTAGTTCATCCGCAGGCACCTTTGCCTCACCAAAAAGATTCTTATCAGCCTAGCATGACAGCATTTCCTCAGCCTGCACCGATAAGAAGGCCCATTCCACGTCCTATGCCTAGACCTCAAATGATGATGCCGAAAAGAATACCAGAGCCAGCTCATGTTGTACAACCTCCTCAACTTCCTCCGCCGGTTCCAGCATACCATCCATCTCCTGAAATTCATGCTCCCGAAGCTCTTGGACTTACAAAACTCAGCACATTGATCTCAGACCCTGCTGTTGCTATGATAGAATGTGCTGGCCCTGATAAGCAGATTATTGTAACAAAGGGAGGCGTGCTTCAAACAACCATGACGAAGTTAAACAACGAAGAGATAAACGAAATAATGAAAGAGGTTTCAGAAAAAACGAAAATCCCTATAATCCCTGGAATATTCAAAGCAGCCCTAGATAATATAATTGTAACTGCGGTTGTATCAGAATTTGTTGGCACTAGGTTTGTAATACAAAAGAGAGGCCCTAGCCGTTAGCTGACCTTTCAATTTTATTCATAATCTCTCTTAATGATTTTGACCCTTCCCTGAACATTCCATCTCCATCTTGTATAAAGACTGTATTGCCAAGTTGTAAATCCGTAGGCTTAGGATTCTTAGAATCAATATAACCAGTTAGGTCAGGATGCATAATTATCCCCGTAGCAGATTATTTATAAAGATTTAGATGCTTTAAAAAACATGGAATTACATTCAATATATGAGAAGAAGAAACTCGATATACAAAAGAGGCTTCAGGATTTCAAGAATCTTTCTGAAGACAAATACATGGAAGAGTTCTTATTTTGCCTGCTTACTCCTCAAAGCAACGCCCAAAAGTGCTGGCAGGCAGTGCAGCAGCTTTTGAACCTTCAAGTAAAGAGCAAAGAGGCAATTGCAAATATACTTGAATCAAAAACCAGATTTCACAATAATAAATCAAATTACATAATTGAAGGTTTGAAAGTATGGCCTGAAATAAAGAGCATGCTTTCTCTTGCGGATAGAAAAGAGCTAAGGAATAAGCTTGCTGAAAGGATTAAAGGATATGGGTTGAAAGAGGCAGGGCACTTCCTAAGGAATATAGGGAAATCAGACAATAGGATTGCAATACTAGATCGTCATATCCTAAGAAACCTGAAAAGTCTTAACGTGATTGGAGAGGACAAAATAAGAAACGCGAAGCATTATCATGAGCTTGAGAGCAAGTTTTTGGAGTTCTCTGAATCAGTAAAAATCCCAATTGACGAACTTGACCTGTTATTTTGGAGCAAGGAAAATGGGGAAATATTTAAATAAAAACATTCCGTGGTTGGAAAATGAAAACTGTGGTGATAAGCCTGGGAGGCTCACTGATTGTCCCGGAAAAGATAGACTTTAGATTTCTTCATCAGTTCAAGAAAACTATTGAAAAAAACAAGAAGTATAGGTTTGTCATAGTGTGTGGCGGAGGAGTGATTGCAAGAAAATACATCTCGGCCTTAAAGTACGAAGGGAAATCAGAATATGAACTCTCGCTTGCAGGAATAAGGGCAACCAGAATGAATGCCCTTTTTATGATGCAATTCTTTGGAAAGGGGGCAAATAAGTCCCTTCCTAGGGATATGGAAGATGTAAAGCATGAAATCTCAAAAAATAAGATAGTAATATGCGGTGCACTGCGTTACACTCCTGACTCTACCTCTGACAGTACTGCAGCAAGGCTTGCAAATCATCTTAAAACGGAGTTTATCAACATGACAAATGTTAAGGGACTCTATTCTTCCAATCCTGCCGAGGATAAGAATGCAAAGTTCATACCCTATGAATCATGGGAAAAATTCGAAAAAAGGGCTCTTGCAATACCTCATACTCCAGGGCAGCATTTTGTTCTTGACCAGCAGGCTTCAGTGATAATAAGGGAGCACAGGATAAAGACATATATTATAGGTAAGCAGATAAGCAATCTGGATAAAATACTTGCAGGAAAGAAATTTATAGGCACACTTATAGCAGGATAGATGATAAACACTTCAAATCTTGACGAGGCCAGGAAAAAAATAAAGGCTGAAAATAAGCCAGTCATAGTAAAGGCGCAAAACGACGAGTTTAACAGGAAAATACTAGAATATGGAAAATTCGATGTTCTTCTTTCCCCAGAATCAGGAGAAAGGAATGATAATCAAAGGCAGCTTGACTCTGGACTTAATCATGTTTTAGCTGAAATTGCCGCAAAAAATAAGGTTTCAATAGGGATAGATCTGGAAGAAATAAGAAAGATGAGGAAAGAAAAGAAGGCTATAAGGCTTGCAAGAATAATACAAAACATCCGTGTATGCAAGAAAGCAGGAATTCCAATATTGCCTCTGAATTATAAAGAATACAAGGACGCACAAGCCCTTCTACGCTTTTTAGAGTCTAAATCAATATATTTTTAACCCTATCTCCCTTTCCCCCACTATGGATAAAAAATCAGATATTATCGAACGTCTTTCCCCATTAGAAAGAAAAATTATACCATTTCTTCACCATCCAATAGAAAAAATAGTCAAAGACTCTGAGTTAGACGAGACTTCAGTCATAAAAGCTCTTCGTTTCCTTGAGTCAAAGGGAGTTCTTTCACTAAGCACTGCAGTAAAAAAGAAGGTTATTCTCGGGACTAATGGGATTTATTATAAGAAAAATCACCTTCCTGAAAGGAATCTATTGCATCTCCTTGAAACCCATAATCATCTTTCATTTGATGAAGCAAAAAAGATGTCTAAGCTCTCAGATAATGAGTTTAAGGTATCACTTGGAGCGCTAAAGAATAAAAGGTTTATTGTAATAGCAAATGGAAAAATATCTCTCAATATCCCTAAGGAAGAGCTTGTAAAAAAGACACCTGAAGAACAGCTTCTTGAAGAGCTTCCAATGCCTCTCGAGAATCTTAATAAGGAACAAAGGGAGATCCTTGAAGTACTAAAGCAAAGAAAGGATCTTGTTGAGATTGCAGAGGAGAACACTGTAAGCTTTAAGCTAACGTCTCTTGGTGACCAGCTTGCAGGAAAAGAAATAACACTAAACTTGATAGAAGAGATAACTCCAGAGGTAATAAAAACATGGAGTAAAAACAAGAAAGTAAGGAAATATGACATTGATGCTTCCGTTCCAAGAATATATGCTGGAAAAAGGCATTTTGTCAATCAGACACTTGAAAGGGCAAGAAAGATATGGGTCGAGATGGGATTTAAAGAAATGGAAGGAAATATTGCCGAAACATCTTTCTGGGTCTTTGATGCATTGTTTACCCCTCAAGATCATCCTGCAAGAGAAATGCAAGACACGTTTTTCATCAAAGTTCCTCCAGGAAAAATAAAGGACAGAGAGCATTTAAAACCCGTTAAGGAAAGCCATGAGAATGGTATGGGAATAAGCAAAGGATGGCAATATTCCTGGAATGAAGATATAGCAAAAAGGGTGGTCCTGCGCACTCATACAACCTCTCTTTCAGCAAGAACTATTGCCTCATTAAAGGAAAATGATCTTCCTGCAAAGTTTTTCGCTATTGGAAAATGCTTCCGGAATGAAACTGTAGATTGGAATCACGCTTTTGAATTCTATCAGACAGAAGGAATAGTAGTCGATAAGAATGTTACATTTGTAAACCTTCTAGGATATCTTCAGGTGTTTTATAAGAAGATGGGATTCGATAAAATAAGATTCAGGCCAAGCTTTTTCGCATATACAGAGCCATCGGTCGAAATAGATGTCTTCCATCCAGCCAGAAAAGAGTGGATAGAGCTTGGCGGAGCGGGAATATTCAGGCCAGAAGTTACTCTTGCCTTGCTTGGAAAAGTAACTCCAGTGCTTGCCTGGGGACAGGGCCTTGATAGAATAATAAGAGATGTTCATAAGATAAAAGACATCAGAGAAATGTATTCAAATGATATTCAAGATATAAGGGACAAAAAGGTATCTATTTAGAATGGCAAACATACAATTCAACAGGAAAGAATTTGAGAAACATTTTAAGGTGGATGAAAAGCTAATAGAAAAAATAAGCCTGTTTGGAACTCCCGCCTCTTTAAAGGAGGATTATGTGGAAGTTGAATTATTCCCAAATCGTCCAGATCTGATCCCATTGCAGGGTTTCGTTAGAGCTTTCAAGGCCTTCTTGGGAAAGGAAACAGGAATAAGGGAATATAAAATAAACAAACCGGAGAAGAATTACAAAGTAAGGATATCTCCATCTGTAAAGCAGGTTAGACCGTTTACAGCATGTGCAATAGTAAAAAATATGACATTTACTGATGAAAGGATAAAAGAGATCATCAACGTGCAAGAAAAGATGCATGCAACGCTTGGAAGAAACAGGAAAAAGCTAGCCATAGGAATATACCCTCTTGATAAAATATCCCTTCCTATATCATATGAGGCAAGGGATCCTGAAAAAATAAAGTTTATTCCATTGGGAGGGGAAAAAGAGATGAATGGAAGAGAAATTCTAGAGAACCATCCTACAGGAAAGCAATATTCATCGCTACTTGCAGGACATCAGAAATTCCCTGTATTTGTCGATGCAGGAAGCAAAGTGCTCTCAATGCCGCCTATAATAAACAGCCATGAAACAGGAAGGATAACAGAATCAACTAGAGATGTGTTCATCGAGTGCTCGGGATTTGACAATGAATCTCTCCAGAAAGCTCTTAAGATACTTATAACAATGTTTTCAGACATGGGAGGGAAAGTATATGCAATGGAACTGGAAGGAGAGAAAAAAGAACTAGTTCCCGATATGACCTCCGAAAAGATGAAAATATCTCTAGAAGATGTAAACAAGCTGCTTGGACTCTCTCTAAAAGAAAAAGATTTGGAGAAGCTTCTTCCGAGGATGGAATATGAATATAAGCAAGGTACACTAAGAATTCCTCCCTGGAGAACAGACATTCTTCATCAAGTCGATATTATAGAAGATATTGCAATAGCATACGGATACGAAAAATTAGTTCCGCAAGTTCCAAACGTATCTACTTTTGGAGAGGAATCAAAAAAAGCGATGAAAAATTCTATTCTAGCAGGGACTCTAATCGGACTTAATCTGTTAGAAACAACCTCGTTCCACCTAATAAAACAGGATGAGGTTAAGAATATGAAGGCAGAGTCTATCGAATTGGAAGATTCAAAGACTGATTACAAATATCTAAGGCCAAACCTTCTTATTCCAGCTCTAAGAATCTTCGCAGAGAACAAGGATCATGAATACCCTCAAAGAATCTTCGAAATAGGAACAGTCTTTTCCAGTGATAAGAAACATCTGACAGAAACAGGAATCCAGGAAAAAGAAAATATGATCGTTGCTATTTCTCCTGGAAATTTCACAGAAATAAAGCAAATTCATGACTATCTGTCAAGAGTTCTTGGTATAGAATATGAGATTGAAGAGGAATCTGTACCAAACCTGCTCGAGGGAAGGTCAGCCATAATAAAGAAAGATAGGAAAAACGTAGGGTATCTAGGAGAAGTCCACCCAGAAACTCTTCAGGAATGGAAGATAAAAATGCCTATCGCCGTGCTAGAAATTGCAATGGACTAGCCAAAATAGCTTTTTTCCTTTTTTGTAAATCCATTTGGCTTTCTCATGTTGGCTATAATTACTCTGAAATTAGGCTTGGTAGCTTTCCATGTTGAATATATTTTCCTTACAACATCAGATTCCTTCTTTTCACTATAGTCTATCTCTAAGTCAAGAGAGGATATGCTCAATTCTCCAAATATAGTGTATAATTCATCAATGATCTTCTTGTCTTCTGGAGTTATCGATCTTATATAGGAGAAATAAATTCTAGGTGTATTTACTGGATTGATGAGCATCTCAAGGAAAGTGAGAGAATTAACAATTTTTTCCATCATTACCTTTCTTACGACTCTTATAAGAGTGTCGCTTTCCCTATCAATCTTGTCTATTTCAAAATCCTCATTCAGTTCATTGAATGATGGCAATGAATACTTTTTAGCAAGGAAAGAATATTGCTCACGCAGCATTTTTAACTCCATAGCTTTCAACTGCATGACATACTATTTATACCTTTTCTACAAAGGATGAACTTGCACGCTATCAAAAGAAACAGAACTTACATTTACATTTGGATCTTCAACACGAAGTCCCACTCCACCATATGGAGGACCATCAGGAATATCTGACCATACGACTAACTTATTGTCCCAATAGCATCCTACTTTAGTGCCTTTTACTGCAATACCAATGTTTCCGTCCGTGAAGTTGCTAGCAGTATTTTGCAGTCCAGCACTATCAAACTCTGTCCTCAGCTTATCACGCACATTAACTACTGAAACCGAATCTTGAGTGAATTTGCATCCCACATAATTCTGAGAATCATGGAACCTTGCAGAAAGCAGGACTTTCTGTGCAGTATTCTGCTTCAAATGCATTGTGTACATGTAATCGTTCCATAGATAAGATCCATCTAGATACACCATTGCTCCAGTATTATCGAGTGTTGTAGTAATGACTGCCTGACTGTTGTTAATGCAATCCATCTATATGGATTCTCAAAATTCTCTATATATGGGATGGAAAGAGACTGAGAGGCCTCAACAGTATTAAGAAGGGCATCTGGCGATCTTATAGCGTCAGCAGGGATTCTCATCACAAGGTAGAAATCCTTCTTCTCATTGTTGTAATTTGCCCTGAAATCCTTGTTGATTGCAGGCTTGAACTGATAGAATACAAGATGGAAATAATTGCTTGCCGTGTCAAGAAGAATCTTATCAGATCCTGGATAATTGGTATATCTCTGTCCAAATTCTCCGAAGGGAAGCGCAAAGCCTATAACTGACTTGTTAAATTCAGCGTCAAGGCTTTTCTTTGATGTAGAAAGATCGTTGTCGATCCTGTTATAATACTCATCATCAGTTTCCAGCCTATTTTCCTCTGGAATCCACATTTTGTTAGTTAAATAAGGGCCTGGAGCAGAATCAACTCCAGTCAGTATTCTTCCATGTCCATTATGGCTGTGAGATTCTAAATCCCATCTTCCGCTATTTTGCATTGCATGCAGTTCTTCCTTGTTAAGATAATATTTGCTGTTTTTTTCCAAAGACTGGCCGCTAATGACAAACATTACAGCGCTGTAATTCAGGAATTTCAATATAGGATCAGTATTATAATAGCTATCTTTTATTCCATCATCAAACGTAATGACGAAAGACTTTGGCGGAAGCTGAATTTCCCCATTTAAAAATTTATAAAGTTGGTCCACTGTGACAGTCTGATATCCTGCTTTCTTTAAGGCAAACATATGGTCTCTAAATTGCTCATACGAGGTACTATAGTCATCGCTTAAATTACTTACTACAACAGTCCCATGATAATTCAATACTATAATGCCAGAGCTGGAT
>JAIFVW010000023.1 GCA_019662115.1 Candidatus Pacearchaeota archaeon | reverse complement strand
CTCATATTCCCTTCCATGCAGGAAACTTGTTTGAGGGCACTCAAAGCCTGAATGCAATTTCCTCTGCCAGCTCATGTATGAAAGTTCTTTCGGAAGAGCTGATAAAGATATCAAATGATCTTAGATTGCTAAGTTCAGGTCCCACCTCGGGGCTGGATGAAATAAATCTTCCTGCAGTGCAGCCAGGATCCTCTATAATGCCTGGAAAGGTAAATCCTGCGATTGCAGAAATGATTGATATGGTGGGTTTCTATGTGATAAGCAATGATACTGCAATCACTCTCTGCTCTCAGGCCGGGCAGCTAGAGTTGAATGTAATGATGCCTCTTGCAGCCCATGCTCTTATTCATTCTATAGAGGTTTTAACAAATGCAATTAATATTTTTGTTGACAACTGTATAGATGGAATAAAGGCTAATAAGAAAAAGATGACTGAGTATCTAGAGAAGAACCCTCTATTAATAACAACCCTAACTCCATATATTGGATATGAAAAAGCCTCGAGCGTTGTGCAACAGGCCTACATGAAGGGCAAGACCGTCCGTGAGATAGTTCTTGAACAAAATCTTCTTGATGAGAAAACTCTCACTAAGGTCTTAAGATGAGTCTAGAGAAAGAGGCAAAAGATCTGCATAGAAAACTGAAGGGAAAAATAGAGCTAAAGCCAAAAATTCCAGTTACACAGTCTAATCTCAGGCTGATTTATACACCAGGAGTTGCGCATATAGTAAGAGAAATTAGCAAAAACAAGGAAAATGCTTATGAATATACTGGAAAGGGAAATACTATTGCTATTGTTTGTGATGGATCAAGAATACTAGGTCTTGGAAATAAAGGGGCTGAAGCAGCTCTTCCAGTTATGGAGGGAAAGGCAATGCTTTTCAAGGCATATGGAGATGTAAATGCAGTGCCTTTATGCATTCGCACGCAGGACAAGGAAGAGATAATATCATTCATAAAAAACATCTCCCCTACATTCGGAGCTATAAATCTTGAAGATGTCTCCTCTCCAAATTGCCTAGAGATAGTAGATAGACTCAAGAATCTTGAGATTCCGGTCTTCCACGATGATCAGCATGGGACGGCGATTGCAGCTCTTGCAGGATTGTTAAACTCACTTAAAATCTTAAAGAAAGAAATAAAAAAAGTTAAGATAGTTATTGCCGGAGCTGGAACAGCTGGATACGGCATAGCAAATCTTCTGCATTATGCTGGAGCAAAGAATATTTTGATCACCGATAGTAAGGGAATAATATATGAGGGAAGACCTCATCTCAATCACTACAAGGAAAAGCTTGCCTCTTTCACGAATCCAAATCATATGACTGGGGATTTATCTGATGCCCTAATAAAGGCAGACGTATTCATAGGGGTTTCAGGCGAAAAAAATCTTCTTAATAAAAAAATGATAGAATCAATGAATACAAACCCTATTGTCTTTGCCCTCTCGAATCCAGATCCAGAAATACTTCCTGATGAGGCAAAGTCTGCTGGAGCCGCAATTATTGCAACAGGAAGAAGCGATTTCGATAATCCAATCAACAATGTCCTAGTCTTTCCATTTCTGATGAGAAAAATCTTAAAAGAAAGAATAAAAGTTTTAGATGAATCTCTTTTCTATAAAACTGCACTAAAGATAGCCTCTGTAGTTAGAAATCCTAATCCAAACAGGATTATTCCTTCTTTAGAAGAAATGAAAAAAGTAAATCTTTAAACTTCCTTAAGCGCCTCAAAGACTTCTGATAAAGTAGGATGGATATGGATGATTCTTTCAAGGATGTCTATCTTTGCATCCGCGTTCATAAGTGCAACGAATTCATGTATCAATTCATCAGCCTTTGGCCCAATAATTGTGCTTCCTATAATCTTCCTAGTTTTTTTATCATACAATACTTTTGCAAATCCAAGTGTATTCCCAATAACAGTTGCCCTGCCTGCTCTTGAGAAGTTTGCTTTTAGCATTCCATAATTCACATTCCTCTCTTTTGCTTGCTTTTCATTCATTCCGACTCCTCCTATTGGAGGTTCAGTGAATATAGCCCATGGCACTAGAGAAAAGTTCATTTTCTCTTTTTTCCCATCTAGTGCATTCATTAGCGCAATATGAGATTCCCTTTTGGCTGCATGAGCAAAGGGAGCTTTTCCAGTCACATCTCCAATAGCATAAATATTCTTGTTGCTTGTCTGCAAGGTATCCTCAACCTCTATGTTTCCCTTTTCACCCATTTTCACTCCAGCTTTTTCCAAACCAAGATTGAATGTATTAGGAGATCTTCCTGTTGCAATTAGAAGCTGCTCAACTTTTATAGACTGAGATTTAGATCCTATCTTATAGCTGACTCTCTTCATATTCCCTTCCTGTCCCACTTCAACAATTTCGCTTCCAGTAATAAGAGAGATTCCTTTATCAGTAAAATGATCTGACAAGAGCTGTATTACATCCTCATCCAGGTCTTTCAAAATGACAGGATTTCTTTCAAGGATATACACTTTAGTTCCAAGCTCACTAAAGAAGGTTGCAAACTCAGCCGCAATATATCCTCCTCCGATAACAGCTATAGATGCTGGAAGAACTTGGAGATCAAGAACATCATCACTTACCATATATTTTACGTTTTCCAATCCCTTTATGGGAGCAACTCTGGCTTTGGCTCCCGTACATATAATGAATTTATTTCCAGATATTGTCTGGCCATTTACCTGTACGCTGTCAGAGGAAACGAAAGTCGCCTTTCCCTTTATTAAAGTTAGATTTTTGTTTTGTATGCTTGTAGAAATATGATCTTGCCCATCCTGCACTATATCATGAACTCTTTTCATAAGTACCTTGAAGTTTATCTTTGCACTAGCATCTATTCCAAATTGCCTTGAATTTTGTATTGAAGAATAGAGATGAGAGGCATGAAGCATTGCTTTTGTAGGAATGCATCCAGTGTTAAGGCATGTTCCTCCCAATATTCCAGGGTCTATAAGTGCTGTTGAATGTCCATGTCCAGCAGCATACAATGAGGTCCTTAATCCTGCAGTCCCACCACCTACAACAATTAAGTCGTATTTTTTTTCCATCCTTTCATGAATCTAATAAGAAATGTTTATATAGTTTCCTATAATTATTTTGAGAAGAGGATGCATGGCTGAAAAAAAGGGTAAGAAAAAGCAAAAAAAGAAACCAATCACAAAAGAGGATAACGAAGGCTGTCCCTTTTGCTGACACTCCATGATCGACTGGATTGATCCTGTCTTATACATTGAAGCTGCTTCGGTCTGGCTCGTCCTAGCAGTAATAATCTCTCTTATTAAAGAAGAATCATTTTCTTCAGGCCAGAAAAATATGATGTTTTGGCTTATGGTTATTCCGACAGTTCTTGCCTCTCTTTATCTTGCAGGCCACACTGTGTATCAGAATGTAACTTCAGAGACTCATGGGCCAGTTCATTGGCATGCAGACTATCAAGTCATAGTGTGCGGAGAAAATCTCGAATTAATTCACTCACATTTTCCTAATAATAAGATAGGATCTCCCCTACTTCACAGCCACGATGATAATAGGATTCACATTGAAGGAGTTGTGAAGTCATTGGATGACATTTCTTTGGGAAACTATTTCTCTGTAATTGGAGGCCATCTCAATTCAACTAATCTCCAGTATCCAACTGAAAAAGGAATTGTAGAAGTTAATAATGGAGATCTATGTGCAGGAAACCCATCAACCCTGAAAGTATATGTCAACGGCAAGATGATTGATAATCCAAATGGATATATTCCCTATCCCTCGCCTCTAGTTCCTCCAGGAGACTGCATTATCATAATGTTTGACAACTCCACTAATTCAACACCGCCTATGTGCGACAGTTGGGCAATTCATAATACTGGTTATACCAGAGAACCTGCTCAATTAGGGGAGAGAACATGGCAATAGTTATAACACTGCCTACACTTGCAACTGTGCTCATCACAGCAGCTGTAGATTCAATAAATCCATGTGCTATAGGGGTGCTTATACTTCTTGTATCAACTATTCTTGTAGGAAAAAGAAAAGGAGAGCTGTTGAAGATAGGAATGATTTACATAGCAGCCGTTTACATTACATATTTTATCTATGGCCTAGGGCTTATTTCATTTATGGCTGCCATCCCAATCGTCTGGGCCGAGTATATTTCAATTGTTGTAGGACTGCTTGTTGTTTTTGCAGGAATAATTGAGATAAAGGACTATTTCTGGTATGGAGAGGGATTCTCATTGATGATTCCTCAAAAATATGCAGAAAAAATAAAGGAGAAAATGAAAAATCTTACTCTAGGAACTGTAATATTCCTAGGAGTCTTTGTAGCATCCGTTGAGCTTCCATGCACGGGAGGACCTTATCTTGCAATAACCCTATTGCTCTCCCAGAACTTCGATCTTACTGCATTTGTGCTTCTCATAATATACAATATCATATTTGTCATGCCCTTAGTAGTCATACTTTTCATGGTTCTTCTAGGGCAAAAGCTCCAGAATGTCCAGCAATGGAAGCAAAATAACAAAGCATACATGAGATTGTTTACTGGACTTATCCTTATATCTCTAGGCTGGCTGCTTATATTGATTGCAAATGGAGTGATAAATCTTAACTAATGGAAGTAATAAAAAGAAAAGGGAAATCTGAAAGATATCAGGAAAGCAAGGTTTATGCCTCATGTTACGCTGCGGCGATAAACTGCCATTATGGGGATAAAAAAGCAGAGAGCATTGCCTCAAAAACATCAAAACAAATAACGAAGTGGATAAAAAAACAGAAAGCTCCTATTACTTCTTCAGATATAAAAAAGAAAGTTATTGAAACCTTGAAAGATAAGGATGTTGTTTTAATGTACAAGCATCATCTTGATCTGTCCTGACATGGAATACTATACACAAAAATCCGAGGAAGTACTGGCCTCATTCAATGTCAATTATTCTCTAGGATTATCTGAGGATGAAGTTAAAAAGCGAAGAGAGCATTATGGACTTAATGAGCTTAAGGCCAAGAAAAAAATCAACCCATTTATACTGTTTCTCAATCAATTCAAGAGCTTTATTATATACATACTTATCTTCGCCCTTGTTTTATCATTAATTGCAGGAGAAATTGCGGATAGCATATCAATTCTAGCTATTCTTTTGTTCAATGCAGTCTTTGGATTTATCCAAGAATTTAAGGCTGAGAAGGCAATCGAGGCTCTAAAGAAGCTTTCAGGATTGCATGCTCTTGTTCTTAGGAATGGAAATCAGATGATGATTGATGTGAGGGAGATTGTTCCCGGAGATATAATTTTTCTTGAAGAGGGATCTAAAGTTCCAGCAGATGCAAGAATTATAGAGCATTTTAATCTTCAGGTCTCAGAAGCATCATTGACAGGTGAGTCTGTTCCAGTTTCAAAGAAGCTTGATGTGCTCCAAAGAGAGGTGCCTCTTGCCGAGCGCTCGAATATGGTATTCGCAGGCACCGTTGTTACAAGAGGAAGGGCTACACTAATGGTTGTGGGAACAGGAATGAGTACAGAAATAGGAAAGATTGCAGGAATGATAGATTCAGTGGAAGAAGAAATGACTCCTCTTCAAAAGAAACTAGAGACTATGGGTCACAAAGTGGGAATTGGAACGCTTTTAATTTGCACTGTTATTTTCTTTATTGGCATAATAAAAGATGGAGACATAACTCACTTATTGAATGGAGATATTAGGTTTTTCTTGCTCGCCGCCAAAGACTGGCTTCTTGTTGCCGTTTCTCTTGCAGTAGCTGCAGTTCCAGAGGGTCTTCCTGCGATTGTAACTATTGCCCTTGCCATAGGGGTAATGAAGATGTTAAGACAAAATGCTCTTATTAGGAAACTTCCATCTGTAGAAACCCTGGGAGAGACTACTGTAATCTGCTGCGATAAGACAGGAACACTTACAAAGAATGAGATGACTGTAAGAAAAGTTTACACTAATAATACAATGTTTGATGTCCAGGGCTCTGGATATGATCTTACAGGAGAGATTAAGGCGGGAGCAAAAAGCCTGAAAGATTCTGATTCTTTGATTTTCAAAATAGGTGCCTTATGTAACAATGCTTCAATAATAAAGGGAGATAAGATATCAATAACTGGTGATCCAACTGAAGCTGCTCTTTTAGTAAGCGCTCAAAAAGCAGGATTCACTCCTGAGCAGGCAAAGGCTGAATGGAAAAAAATAGGAGAAGATTCTTTCGATCCTGTAAGAAAGATGATGAGTACAATTCACAGAAATATGAACACTCATAAGGAGTATGTATTTACCAAAGGAGCTCCTGAAAGGGTTCTTGCTAAATGTGACAGAATAATAATTAATGGCAAGATAAGAAAGCTTAACCAGAAGCAGAGAGAGGATATAACCTCGTTAAACACTGACCTTGCTACAACTGCTTTAAGAGTTCTTGCATTTGCATACAAAGAGCACAGGCCTAAGGAAAAGAACGAATCAAAGCTTATTTTTGTCGGCCTTCAGGGAATGATAGATCCTCCGCATTCTCAAGTCGCTGAATCAATAGCAAGCTGCAAAAAGGCAGGGATAAGAGTCATAATGATCACTGGAGACAATCTTCACACTGCAGAGGCTATAGCTCATGAGATAGGCATTGAGGGAAGTGCCATGGATGGAATTTCATTTTCTCAATTAAGTGAGCAGGACCAGCAGCAAACACTTCAGAATACTTCAGTTTTTGCGAGAGTAGAGCCACAGCATAAGATGGCTATAGTAACTCTTCTTCAAAGGCAAGGTCATATAGTTGCTATGACTGGAGATGGGGTAAATGATGCTCCTGCAATCAAGAAGGCAAATCTTGGAATTGCAATGGGGATTACCGGAACAGATGTGACAAAGGAAGCCAGCGACATGATTCTTAGAGACGATAATTTCGTCACAATTGTTAATTCTGTGGAGCAAGGCAGAGGAATCTATGAAAACATACAGAAATTCGTAAATTATCTCTTCTCGTGCAATGTTGGAGAGGTCACTGTGATTTTGTTTGCGATACTTTTTGGCTGGCCTCTTCCAATGACTGCAGTCATGCTTCTTTGGCTTAATCTAGTTACTGACGGCCTTCCGGCGCTTGCGTTAAGCGTTGACCCAAGCTCGCAGAACCTGATGGATAGACCTCCAAGAAAGGTTAACGGGGGCATAATGGATCGTTCAATGATATTCAGTATAATTTATGTCTCAACGCTTATCACTATAGCAGTTCTAGGATTATTCTGGTGGGCAATGCAGTATTATCAGGCTCTGCCTCAAGCAATATTCCTTGATAAAATACAAACTATTGCATTCACATCGATTATAATGATGGAGCTTGCCCGACTTCAGGCAGTCAGGGCAGAGTATAAACTTGGTTTATTCAGCAATAAGTATCTTATAATTGCAGTTGCAAGCTCCATTATTCTTCAGCTTGTAGTTATTTACACCCCTCTAAGCAAATTCTTTGGCACAGCACTCCTTTCAGGATTTGACTGGTCTATGATACTAGGAGCAACACTAGTAGTCTTCTTACTTAACCTTCTTGGTGCCTCTATACGAAGAAGAATTCCTTATTTCAATCAATAGTTTACCTTAGAATTTTCCAGAGACTCTAATCCTGGAAGCCTTTCTCCAGAGATTGCAGCAATCAATGCTCCTCCAGAAGTGCTTGTGTAAGAGAAATTGTTAGGAATGTCATAATTTTGTATGGTGGTCGTTAGATGCCCTCCACCCAAAAGACTGAATGCATTATTTTTTGATATATACTTAAGTATTTCAACCGTCGCATAACTATGATTAGGAAGCTCTGAATAACCTAACGGGCCTTTCATGAATATGACTTCGGCTAGATTTATATGTTTTTTAAACAAAGAAACAGTTTTGTGCCCTACATCAAGTATTTTATCATCAAATGGAGCATCCTTCAAATCATTTTCTTTTCTTGTCGCATCTCCAAATGCAAAATCAACAGGAAGAATAATTTGTTTTCTATATTTTTTTAATAACTCTTTAAGCTGAGGTATAAATTTGCTGTATCCTTTTTCCTTTGCCCAAAGATTGTCATATCCTAAATCTATTCCTTTAGCCAAAATAAACAAATTTGCCAGTACTCCCGACGCCAATACAGTATTGCTTTCACTCTCAAGAACTTTAAATAATGGAAAATAATCTTCTATTTTTGATCCTCCAATAAGATAAACTCCCCTGCCTTCAGCTTCCCTGAAATTTTCAATTGCATTCAGTTCTTTCTCAAAGTTGTTCCCCATAGCACTTGGAAGGTGTTGCGGAGGTATGACGATGCTTCCTTGAGCTCTGTGTGACACTGAAAATGCATCATTAACGTATGAATCAAAGAGACTGCAGAATGAATGGTATCTATTGTCTTTTGAATTTACATTTATTTCATCATCATAATCTCGGACATTTTTTAGCAATATGGCCTCCCCTGATTTCAATTTCTTGATTGCCTGCTTTGCCTTTTCTCCAAAAAGGTCATCTATATATGTAATATCTTTTCCAACTTTCTTACTTAGAATTTTTGCATGCTGCTCCAAAGGCAAAAAATCTGAATCTCCCTTTCTTCCCTGATGTGCAAGAACGGCAACTCCTGATTTCATGTCTAGAAGAGCCTTAATCATTTCACCTGCCTCTTTAAAGCGAGGAGAATCAAGAATTTTTCCTTTTACAACAGGAGAATTAATATCAACTCTCAATAGAATTTTTTCATTTTTCAGCCGAAGGTGGTCTACTGTATTGAGGCTCATGCTAAGAGTCTAACAATATCGACAAGCCTGTTTGAATATCCCCATTCATTATCATACCATCCGGCAACACTCACTAAGTTTCCGCTTACTTTTGTCAGAGTAGAGTCAAAAATGCATGAATGAGAGTCATGAATAATATCGGATGATACAATCTCATCCT
>JAIFVW010000042.1 GCA_019662115.1 Candidatus Pacearchaeota archaeon | reverse complement strand
CGCCCGGACCCGGAATCGAACCGGGATATCCCGAGGGAAACTGGTTCTCAAGACCAGCGCAGTACCATTGTGCCATCCGGGCATAACATTATCTAGAATTATGACTTATAAACCTTTAGAATGGGATTCCGAATATATCTTCTATCTTCTTCTTATTCTCAGGTGTTGCAGGTGCATAGCGGATAATCTGATAAGGAACAAATGTTTGCTGGTCAACTAATACAGGACTTCTTATTTCCTTGTCTTTCCCCCTCTTTACAATCTCTCTTCTCTCCTGTGTAATTCTAGGTAAGAAGCGAATTCCATTAATAAAAGGAGAAAGGAGTCCCCTATTCAATCTTCCTTCTAAATGTGAATTAAGAAACTGATAGAATTCTAATGTATCAATTAAGTCAGCCTTTTCCCTTGTTCGGGAGTTGATTTCCACCGCTACCGGGCTACATACATATACTTCTGAAAACTTCTTAAACTCTGCACCTCCCAAAGACATAATAGTTTTGTCTGGGAAAAATACATAGTCCCGTCCATCTTCAATTCTAACAACTTCATTTACTACCTGTCCATTGCTTAATTTAACTGAGTAGAGTTCTTTATCATATCTAAAGGACTTGATCTTTTCTCCAACATTCAGTCTTACTGCATTCATATTCATAAAAAAGATTCTAACTTCTAGTTTAAAATACTTTCTAAGCTACCACTACAATCTATACCGCACTCGGATAAATAACAGAATTATCCGAAGAGTGCGCTAAGACCTGCAGCAGATTCGACAGGTTTTTCTTCCTTCTTCTCTTCCTTCTTTTCAGCTGCGTGTGCTGGAGCTGCGCTTGCTGATAAACTTACTGCGCTTGCGTTTGCAAGTTCAGCTGCTAGATCAACGCCGTGCAGACTTGCAATCAGCGTCTTTATCTTAGCTTCGTCAACATGGGCTCCCGTAGCAGAGATCACCTTGTGCAGGTGTGCCTCGTCAACAGGTTGTCCAAGCTTGTGCAGCAAAAGGGCACCGTATATGTATTCCATTATTTAGCCTCCTGTGGATTTTGATGATGACTGTGATGTTTTTCAGAGATTGTCTGCAAGGCCTTTTCTTCCATGGCTGCCTTTGCAAGGAAGTATGAAAGAGTCTCCTTAATAACGATCTTTAGGTTTATTGCAAGTCCAAGAGCTCTCTTGATTGAGTCCTTTACTTCATCAAGTGTTGCCTTCTTGTCGATCTTTATGCCGAAGTAAACTTTGTCTGCCTGAGAATCATATGCAGCAATAGGCTCGAATCCTACCTTCATCGGAGTAATTCCAAGCTTGGCCATAACGCTTGCTACATTTTCCTTTATGACCTCTCCTGCTTTTGCAATAGTGTGAGGCTGCTTGATTGCTAATTTACCGCCTTCTACTGCAACTTTCAATCCAACTCCTGCAAGTTCTGAGATTGCAGGTCCAGGAACAAGATCTGTAGGCTGAGGCTCAACATGGATATCTTCAGGGGCTACATCGCCTGCCTTTGCCTTTGCGGCGCTCTGGCTGTCAGTCAATAATCCTGAAAGTGAGAATGGATCCATGTCGGAGAAGAACAATGCGACATCTGCCCCGATGCTTTCTTTCAAAGGCTGAAGTGCAGTCTTTCCTGATTTTTCAATAGCTCTTATTACTATTGATTTTTTGGCAACGCTTATTTCAGCCTTTCCCCTTAGATTCTTCTTTATCTCGTGAAACTGAGAGCTTGGAAGGTTTTTAGTAGAGGCAATCAATAATGTCTTCGAAGTCTTTATTTTCTGAGCTATATCTGCAACAAGTTTTATCTTGTACTCTGGAATTTCCTTTTCTCTCATAGGCTTCTTCATCTCTAGTTTCATTTTACTTCCACCTTGAGAGGCTTGCTCATTGTCAGTTTAACCATAACAGATCTTACATTCTCTTTCTTTGTAGGAAGGATTGCGACCAACCCGTTATATACTGCTCTGATATTATCTATGAGTTTCTCGTCGCTCATGCTTTCTTTTCCTATGCTTACTTTGACGCTTGGCTCTTTGACTCTTATCTTTACAGACTGTGAAATTTTTCCTACAACTCCCTTGATGGTTGCCTCATCCTCATGAGTTATAATTCCAAGCTGAGG
>JAIFVW010000003.1 GCA_019662115.1 Candidatus Pacearchaeota archaeon | reverse complement strand
GAATTAAGGATTTACAAGACAGCTCTTTCAAGTAAAGAGGTTCTAGATTTGTATAAAAAATAAAACCGAGACAGCGAAGGTTGGGTTAGTGAACGTGGATCGTACCCTCACCGCTCAGTTAACAAGAGCTTGAATAGATGCGTTATAAACCTTTCGTTCCAACAGGTCGAATATTCAATACATTATTTGTATTTATCACCTGTTCTATACCCTCTTCTGAAGTGTTTCCGTGATTTTTAGCTATAATGATTGATTTTCTCTCTTGGAGTAATTGAGCAATGTAATACATATCACATCCAGTTCCATAGGAGTGGAAATTTGGAGCAAATGCATACTGCACGACACAAGACAAATCAATGGTTTCTTTGTTCCCATTGACATATTCTATTTCTGCCTTTCTATCAACCATAAGAGAATGAAGATACTACATTATATATATTATTCGAGTTCGGGTGGCGGAAGCTTCTCAATCTGCTTAGCGCTTATTAGAACATCATCAATTCTTAAGATCATCATGGCAACTTCAGAAGCTGAAGTTATAGCCTGAGTTTTGACCTTCAATGGTTCAACAATGCCTGCTGTAAGGCAGTCTTCTACACTATCTGTAAATAAGTTAAGACCATGAGTAGTCATGCCAAGTTCATGTCTTTTCTTAAGTTCTGTAAGAATCTCAATAGGATCAAGCCCTGCATTTTCTGCCAGTGTCTCTGGAATGACTTCAAGAGCATGTGCAAATTCCTCCACGGCAAGCTGCTCCCTTCCTCCCAGAGGCCTAGAAAATTCTCTCAATCTTCTTGCAAGCTCAATCTCAACAGCACCTCCTCCTGCAACAATCTTCCTGCTTCTTACCGCAGCAACAACATCTCCAATTCCATCCTGGATTGCCCTCTCAATCTCATCCATTACATGTTCGCTGCTTCCCCTTATGATTATGCTTACTGCCTTTGGATTCTTGCATCCTCTGATATAGGTTAATTCTTGTTCACCATGCTTAACCTCCTCAATGCTTTCAGCCTGGCCAAATTGTAAGGTATTTACCTCATTAAGGTTAGATATTATTTTCCCCCCAGTTGCCCTTGAAAGCTTTTCCATATCAGATTTAGATACTCTTCTGGATGCGAAAATACCTGCCTTTGCAAGATAATATTGAGCTACATCATCAATGCCTTTTTGGCAGAAAACGGCATTGGCTCCAGAGTCTATGATCTTCCTTGTCATCTCTTTTAGATACCTCTCCTCAGATGATATAAAACTCTCAAGCTGTTCTGGAGTTGAAACTGAAATCCTTGCCTCAGTTTCAGGATTTCTTATCTCAAGAGCAAAATCGGCAAGAAGTATTTTAGCACGCGCAACCTTAGATGGCATCTCAGCATTCGCCCTTCCTTTGTCAAGGACAAGTCCATGAATAAGTTCACTGTCGGCTATCCTGTCTCCTTTTATCTTCTCTATCTTAATATGATGTGAATCCACCTCATTTCCTGAAGCAATAGTATCTACCGCTTTTACAATAATGTCTGCAAGCTTTTCCTTGTCTCCCTCGGCTCCTTTTCCAGTCATAGCAGTCATTGCAATCTGCCTTAGGACGGATATATCATGAACAGGATATGCAAGCTCTTCCAGTATCTCAAGAGCCTTTTCCGAAGCAAGACGATATCCTTTTACAACAACAGTAGGATGAATCCTTTTGTCAAGCAGCTTTTCTCCATAATCTAATAGAGTTCCAGCCAATAATGCTGCAGTAGTGGTTCCATCCCCTACCTCACTTTCCTGTGTCTTTGCTATCTCAACCATCATCTTTGCAGCAGGATGGTCAAGCTCCATTTCTTCCAGGATTGTAACTCCATCATTTGTCACAATTATATTGCCCTGAGAGTCAACAAGCATTTTGTCCATGCCCTTAGGACCAAGAGTTGTCTTTACTATGTCTGCAACGATCTTTGCTGCAAGAATATTATTCCTTTGTGCGTCCTTTCCAAGAGTTCTTGAAACGCCTTCAGGCATTATGTAAACAGGTTGCTTTTCAGCCATAAAGTTCTACCTGCGTTTGACTTTTAAGATTATGTATACTGGCGTTGCTAGGTATAAAATAAACAAATAAGATCAAAAATTCAAATGGATTTAAAATCCGTCGTCTTCAATTTCTTCCTCGTCGTCATCCAAGTCCTCGTCGTCAAGGTCTTTGTTTTCGTCAAGGTCATCCTCATCCATGTCTTTCTTTTTCTTCTTCATGTGATTTTCTTGCATCATGCTTTGTAT
This sequence comes from Candidatus Pacearchaeota archaeon, assembly GCA_019662115.1. Classification (GTDB taxonomy): domain Archaea; phylum Nanobdellota; class Nanobdellia; order Pacearchaeales; family GW2011-AR1; genus JAIFVW01. The sequence goes on along the minus strand of JAIFVW010000003.1, from coordinate 40,462 downwards.
AAAAAACTCTTTTTAAATCTTTAGTTTGCGGTTTTCCGCAAAGATGAATCTGACATTATTTACTATGCATATCACTCCATAAACTCCTGATATCAGGAAAGCAAGTCCAAATAGATAGTATAATACAATATCTCTATGGATAACCAATGATATGTATGCAGCGAAGAAAAATATTATATCAGTAAGAATGCTTTTCAAAACACCTCTTTGAATCATGCTTTAAAAAAGAAAACGGGCTTTTTTAATCTATCGATACAAAAAGTATATAAAGAAGTGATGCTTATGAAAAATAGAAAAAGGGTGCTTTAAAGCTGTTTGTTCTTAGTATATGCTTGAAAGCATTTTACAAGTTATGATAGACCGCATACAATATGTAGATAGAAGCTTATATAGAGAACCTCTTATACTATTAGCTGAAGATCATGAAGATTCAAGAAAAGGGTTGTATAAGCTTCTTCAACTCGAATTACCTGAAGCTACTATCCATGAAGTAGAAAATGGCCTTGACCTTGTAAAGAAAGTTCAGGCCAATCGTTATAGATACGGAATTATAATCTCAGACCTTAACATGCCTATAATGAACGGTGACAAGGCACTTATGAAAGTAAGAGAGCTAAATCCCAATATAATTTCTTGTGTATATACCGCTCTAAGAAATGATGAAGCGATGCGCAATATACATGAAGCAGGCGTAAAAAACATATTCTTCAAGCCAGATCCTTTCCCTCTTTTGGATTTTGTCCAAGAAACTTACAAAAAGGTATTAGAGGCTAGAAGCTCATACAGAGAAAAGATAGCTGTTTAACTAAATAGCATCCTTAGAAAGCCCATAAGTCCTTTTTCACGCTCTATTTGCTCATCCTCTTTCCTGATTTTTTCCATTTGTGCATTATATTCTCTCTGATTCCTTTCCTCTTCTTCAATAAGCTTTTTTCCATCAGGATCATACCGGGCATGATGATCTAGACGTCCAAATTCCATCGAATAAACTCTTTTCTTGATAATAGAAAGATGAGGCCTTTCAGCAAATATTTGCTCAAGCCGCCTGCCTGATTCATAACTCCACTTCAAATCCTCCATTCCTTTTAAAATAGCTAATCTAAAGATATTATTTTCTTTATTAATAATCTCTCTTCTTACAGCATAATCTCGCAATTTACTATCCTTTTCCTCTGAGGATGCGGCGTATTCAAGCTGCGAAGGAGTCATGCGATTAAGCCTTTCTATATAAGGATCAAGCTTCTCTTTTATAGGTTCGACTTTGGGCTTCGGCTTTATTTCCTTCTTCTTTGGCACAGGTGGAACATATGTATTGGTATTATTTGAAGAAGAACTGGAATCATCATTAATGTAATAATTAGAATCGCTATCACTTTCAGATTCTCTTGCTTTAGGCTCAGGCTTCTTGTCTGGAATGAAAACTCTATTAGCGGTAAAAGCGTGACTGTCTCCAAAATTAGGAGTATCAAGGCTTCCTCCTTGCCCTCCAATAGATGTTCTTCGATGATCATCGGCATCGGAATGACTAACATGAATCTCCTCTTTAGTTTCTGGGTCATCTACATACTTACCGGGAGCGTAATAAAAAAATAAACTTGAGCGCTCCTCGAGTTCGCCTATACGTCGATCTTCGGAGAATATTCCAGGAGTTTCTTCATACATGACTTCCTTGCCATTTTCCCATTTGGTATATTTTCTTCCCATGATATCTACAGTACTCCGATAATTATAAGTTTAATCCCCCCGCCCAGAATCGAACTGGGGATCTTCCGGGTTCTGCTTGAACCTGAAGAATCGGCTTATCACGCTTCATTCTAATCCCGTAGGAATGTCTGCGTTAGGTATCTACAGCCAGACGCTCTAACCACTGAGCTACGGAGGGACGCTTTAAACTCTGCAAGAAGAATTGCCCTCTGTACCGAGCTAAAGTATAAATGATTGTTAAAATGGCTTTTTAAGCTTGTCTATTCAATAGGTTTAAATATAGTTTTTCTAGCATTTATCTATGGAAGCAAGGTATAGGATGAGCTACAGAACCGAGGAAAAAGAGCTTGTCAAGATAGTAACTGGAAGGATAAAGTGCAAAGGAGTTACTATGGATTATGATGGAAGAACTGATGTATTCATGAACCATAGATCGACTCGTATCTATGTTGATGGAGTTCTATCTGAGGAATATCAAGGCGGACCTCACAAAGCAATAACTGACAACCTTGGGGACTTTATTGATAGCATTGAAGATCTGGCTGAAAAAAAAGTTCCAGCAGAAGAGTTTCTTGCAGAAATTGGACAGCTAGTTAATAATTATAGAGACAGAAGAATATATTCAGCTTAATCTTCGCTTCGTGCAGTCTCGGAGACAAAAAATGCTCTGTTTGAGAATACTGTATTTTCCTGTCCGTTATGCTTGAAAGTTGCCTTTGCGGATGGAAGTTCATAAGCACCTACAATCCTAAGCTTTGAATAAATTATATAGGATATTGTCCTTTCCTCTCCTCTGTTAAGCCTATGTATTGTCCATCCCAAAGTTCTACCATTAATGCTGTCTGGCTTTGATCCAAATTTCTCGTATAGTACTGCAGAGCCTGGAAGATGATCATGGACTTGTATTTCCTCAACAGGGCTTCCAGCATGTACATGCAAGGTTACCTTAAGGGCAAACTCTCCGCCCTTGGTTTTTACAAATGATACTTTCTTGCTTACAGTAAGTGCAGTTCTTACATATGTCCTGGCAACAACAACCGAGATCCCAACGAGAATGATAAGTACAAATGGAAGTGTATAGTTTGTTGTTGAAGTTACTGCAAGCTCTTCAGCAGGAGCAAGCTGCTTTTCCCATGCATAATCAACCAATAGCCCACTTCTCTGGACAACTAAAGGCTGAATAGAATAGCTTGTGAATAGCCTTGAAACAATATCTTTTCTCATGTCTATTTTGGCAGATGTTGGTTTGTTTCCCTCATTCACTTTAGTGACTGTGGTCTCACGTACAATGAATCCTGTTGTATGGCTGTTTACCGAAATCCCTTCTCTTTCTAGATAATTAACTACTCCCTCTATCTTTGCTTTCTTGTCATCAACGCTAATTTCAGTTTTTATTACATATGGTCCTGCAACTAATTTCTTTATTGAATTTAGATCAACGCTAACATTGAATGAAGTCTCCTCTCCTGGCTTAAGTGAAACTGTTTTCTCACCGCTAAACAAGGCAGATGAAAACTTAACGTTAACATTCTCTAAATATGTGTTTTTCAGATTTTTAACTCTAACAATAGCCTGAGAATCTCCAGGCTTGAAGTTATCAGCGCTTATTGCCATTGTGCTCTTAAGCTCCACTATCTCAACATTGAGAGCTCCTTTGTATATTCCAGAATCGGACCCTTTCAGTTCATAGGTAAATGTGAAGAATCCAGGGTTCTTTCTCATTTCAGGAGGAAGGTAAGCTCTTACTTCTATTTTATTTTCTCCAGGCTGAATGTCAAAATTACCTTTTGGAGTCATGGAAACTCCAAGCAAGGAATAAAGTTGTACTCCCTGAGTCTCTCCATGGTTGAAAATTGTAAAATTAAAGACTGCAGGATTATTCAAGTCACTTATGATGACTGGAGCGACATTTTTTGTCTCAACAGTTATATCAGCGGATACAAAAAAACATGAGAGAATTAAAAAAATTGCAAGGACTATCACCACAAAATTTTTTCTCATTTCTAGAAGCATAACCAGAGATATATAAATATTTGTGTCCTCTTTTATCTCTTCCCGGTAAGATCAAGAAACGCTTTTAAATTATCCTTAAACCCTACTACATCTCCTGACACTCTGCCCTTCATTTCAAGTAGGCGGCTTGGGATGATATATTTGTTGTAAACATCTCTCATGAATCTGTTTAGAGGGGAACTTTCCCATTTGCTATCAGGATCTTTTATCAATGTGCCTTTTATGTCTATTGAAACTTTACCTCTATTCATCTTTCTCTTGGCTCCATCTACCTCAACTTCAACGTCAGTAAGCCCTCTAACCTCAAATTTTACTCCTAACTCAATCCTGAAGTAATCAGTAACTCCTTTAGTAGCCTTCCATTCTACATCTATATCTCTTGAATTGCCAGAAACCTTCTCAGAATATTTCTCCTCTACAACTCCATAGCCTTCCTGGTCTTTAAGCCATGAATGTGCAAAGCCGTAAAGTGCCGCAAAATCAAATAACCCAGAATTATCTACCTTTTCCTTTGTAATCTGCTCTTTTTCAGCCATACAATTTAAAAAGAGAGAAGGTTGTATTTAAAGATTGCCTTTTAAACCAACGAGAGAGTCACATTATTGTTACCATATGATATTTCGCCGTCTGAAGAAGACAGGCTGAAGGTGATAACTGGAGCATCTTTCTGAATACGGACATTCTCCACATTTAGGAATTTTCTTGTTCCAATAGGAAGTTCATAAAGGTCAAACTCTCTAACTAAATTATCACCCGCACTAACACTTAACTTTACTCCCGAGGCATCTTTTAGTCCAAAGTTGCCAAGAGTTATATCGAAATTAAGATATCTTCCAGTAGTGTTTGCATTTACATGTTCAATTCCAAGATCTGCTTTTGAAGGAATGGAATAAAGCCTATTAATCTCATCTACTATTGACTGGTCAAGCTCCTGGTCACAGCTTGTAATTGGATACATCACGCTATGAGGATCCTGAATATGGTCAAAGCCCAAAGCATGAAGTATCTCATGGAGCGCAATGTGGGGTGTGTCGCACTTTTCTGAACGGTAGAGGGCAACCTTTCCCGTGAATATGACTGAATAAGAACTTGTGTTTATTATTTCGCTGGGTCCTCCCTCTCCTGCTACGAAGTGTCCCTGTTCTTTAGAGCCTGGAGCAATCTGAGAGCAAAGAATCCTAATCTCAGGATTCTGACTTGAAGGAATAAAATTTAGTACAGTCCTCTGAGACAGAATATCAAATGATGCTGCAGCAGATCTACTCTTACTCTCATCGCATGCAGGTTCGATGTAGTAAGTTATAGTAGAATCTCTGTACCTCATATTAGGATAAAACTGAAGTCCTTTTGCCCCATTATTAGACATGACTTGAGTTACAGGAGCATATGGTATTGCCTCTCCAGGAAGGTATAACCAGAGCACATAAAGGCCCGCCCCTAGCGCAATAAATAGAAATATGAATACAAAGAAATCACCAACTTTCATCCCTCTAAAAAGAGAGGGAAATTTATAAACTTACTTGTTGATTATATAAAATGAAATTCACGTTTTTAGAGCATACTGCAGATATAAAATTCAAGGCCTATGGAGGGACAGTGAATGAGCTTTTTGAGAACGCAGCAGAAGCTCTCTCAAGTTATCTCTCTCATGGAGATAAGATAAAAAGCAAAAAAGGAAAGACAATTCAAGTTTCAGGAACAGATTATGAATCCCTTTTATACTCATTCCTAGATGAGCTTATTTTCCTTGTAGATGCTGAGAACTTTGTTACAGCAAGAGCAGACGTTCAACTTAGAGGATTCAATCTTAAAGCTGAATTATACGGTGATGAGACGAAAGGCTATGATCTAGATCACATAAAGGCTGCAACATATGCAGAAATGTATGTGAAGAAAACTCCTAAAGGATGGGAGGCACAAGTTGTGCTAGATGTATGATAAAGAAAATAAAGGAAAATATATGGGAAATTGAAAAGGAAGGGAAAATGAAAGTTCCGGCAATAGTCTTTGCTTCAGACGTTTTAATGGACAAGATAAGGCATGACAAGACTGTTGAGCAGGCAAAGAATGTTTCCATGCTTCCTGGAATTGTTGAAAAAATGGTTGTAATGTCGGACGCTCATCAGGGCTATGGATTCCCTATTGGAGGCGTAGCTGCATTCGATCTCAAGCAGGGAGTTATCTCTCCAGGGGGAGTTGGATATGACATTAATTGCGGAGTTAGATTGCTCTCTACAAATATTTCAAAAAAAGAATTCATGAAAAAAAGAAAGGAATTTCTTTCTGATTTGTACAAGACAATTCCATCAGGAGTGGGAGAGGGAAACAAGCAAAAGCTTTCAGATAAAGATGTTGATGAAATACTTAACAAGGGTTCTTCATGGGCGCTGGAGAACAAATACGCAACCCAGGATGATATAGAAAAGACAGAAGATCAAGGAAAGATTATCGGGGCAGATGCATCTAAAGTATCACAGAAAGCCAAGGCAAGAGGAAGGAACCAACTTGGAACTATAGGGGCAGGAAATCACTTTCTGGAGATGCAAGAAGTGGAGAGGATATTTGACAAAAGAACTGCAGAGATATTTGGATTGCATGAAGATCAGATTGTTATAATGATTCATACAGGTAGCAGAGGCCTTGGCCACCAGACAGCCTCAGACTATATCCATAAGATGGAAAAAGAGTATGGGATCGCAAATCTTCCTGATAGAGAGCTTACATACGCTCCTCTTGATTCAAAGCTTGGGAAAGAATATCAATCTGCAATGGCTGCTGCAGCAAACTTTGCATTTGCAAACAGGCAGGTCATCACACATAAGATTAGGGAGTTAATGAAAAAATACTTTTCAGCAGAAACAAAAGTAATTTACGACATTGCACACAATATAGCTAAATTTGAGGAATTTGAGATACATGGAAAATCTCAGACTCTCTGCGTTCATAGAAAAGGAGCAACTCGCTCATTTGGGCCTGGAAGAAAGGAAATACCAAAAGAGTATAGAAATATAGGCTGTCCAATATTTATTCCAGGAAGCATGGGAACATTCTCATACGTTCTAGTTGGCACAAAAAAAGCAGAAGAGATGTCGTTTGCATCTACAGCTCACGGAGCCGGCCGTGCACTATCAAGAAGCTATGCCTCAAAAAACATATCGATCGAATCAGTAAAGAAAGACCTGGAAAGCAAGGACATCCTGTTAAAAGCAGGAAGCAATAAGGGAATAGTAGAGGAAGCTCCCCAAACATACAAGGATGTCAATGAAGTAGTGAGAGTCAGTAATGAGCTAGGTCTTGGAATGATGGTTGCAAGGCTAAAACCTCTTGCTGTTGTTAAAGGATAATGAAATACATTATAGAACACCTAGAGCCAAAAGTATGGGAATGGTGCGTGATAGAATACAAGCATATATCAAAGATAGTTGGAAAGGGAAATCTTTGGTTTACAAACACTACAAATGGAAAGCTGAAAAAATACGGAAAAACCATAAGGCAATCAGTAAAAAAACTCAACTTAGAGAATGCATGCGTCCTAGATCCTGAAGCTAAAAAAACTTTGACTCCTGGAGAGGCTAAGAAATTTGAATATTTTATATTCGGAGGAATTTTGGGAGATCATCCGCCTAAGAAAAGAACAAAGGAAGAGCTGACAAGATTTGTAAGGTACCCTGCAAGAAATATAGGAAAAGACCAGATGAGCACAGACAACGCCGTTGCAGTAGTGCATGAGATAGTGAAAGGCAAGAGCATTGGAAAAATGAAATTTAAGAAAGGGCTTGAAATCAAGATCAATAAAGTTGAATCCACATTTTTCCCATACAAATATCTTATAAAAAACGGGAAGCCTCTTATAAGCAAAGAGCTGATAAAATTTCTGAAGAAAAATTAGATTCCGGAAACTGCATAGCTCCCTCTTGTATTGCTATGAAACTCTGGAACATTGCTATTAATCACATCTACATTGAAAGGATAGAATCCTGTCCCTGAATCCTTTGGAGAAATGACTGTAACAGGAATGCTTGCGTTTGCTCCCGATGCCATATTGACGCTTGTTTGAGATATATGTCTCCAATCTGAAGGAAGGAAAACTCCTATATTAAAAGTGGAATCCGGACATTTGTAGTCTCGATTGAGGATATTTAGAGTATATGTACTCATATTGGATGAATTTCCCCAGTGTGAGGAAGGCGAAAGCACAACTGAAGGATTTTCACGGGTACATCGCGCAGGGCCAAAAAGGACGCTTAAGGTTATTGAATCAGAAACAGAAGTTAGACTAACTCTTACATCCCTGATAGGATCAAAGAAATTCTCTCCATTACCAAAGTTTCCTACAAACTCACTTTCTTCAGAAGATAGGTAATCGGGTGCCTTGTATATAGTAAGGCCCGACTGGCGATATTCAAGATAGTAGTAATGTGAATCATCATAAGGTATTCTCAAAACCTGCACTCCTTTTCCTCCCAGGGGCGAAAGGGAATAAATTCCTGTCGAGGTTATCTCTCCAACCTCTCTGTCTCCAATCATTCCAAGCTCATGCATATGGAATCCGCTTAGATTATTGCCTCCGCCCATTACATCATAAATATCATTTCTTGCATGGCTTAGCCCAATGCTGTTCCCAAGTTCCTGGGAAACCCAATTTTTTGTAGAATATGACGATAAAACCGATCTTTGATTAAGACATGTTAAAGCTGTAAATCCGCATGAGTCATTGGCGAGGGCCAGATAAACAACGGAATCATACTGACTTTCTATAAATCCATTATCAGTTGCTATCTTCTTTGCCCCATTCATCCATGAAGAGGAAAGATCAGGACTGCAACTTAGTACTGGGCAGCTTTCACGAGTAATAGTATACCATCCATATATCTCTTTTTTAGTATTATTTTCTATAAGGGGATTGTCTTTAAGAAGAGATTTCACGGTTTCTTCTGATGAAGCGGGCCTTGTAAGTCCTCCAACACTGAATAAAATAAAAGCCACGTTATGAGGAATTCCCTTCTTTGTAAACGCAGAAATTACATTGCTGTTTCCCGGAGGTACAACAATTGTATTGCCTAGCTTTATTCCATGCAATTTTACTAGCCCAGGAAAATAAGACTTTTCATCAATGAAATAAACAGAAAGATCTTCTTCAGGGGTATGAAGAAAGTAGGAATTTTCAGAACCATCATCCCTGTCTGCATGAAGAACACTTAAGTCTCCTTCAATATCAACCTCTTGCTCAAGTGATGATCTAGTTATAACAGGAAGTATATCTTTTGCCTCCTCAGGCAAAACTAATTCTAAAAACCTTCCAGGATCTTTGGAAGCCAATAGAATAAGGGCACTCTTTCTTTTCTCAGAAAGCTCAAGTGCATTAGTAAAAGCCTCCTGTCTTAAGTTTCCATTCTCCTCATTGTATGCCTTTCCTGCCTGAATAAGGGAAAGAGTCAGGTTTTCCTCAGACATAGGTGTAGGGCTCGGATCATAGGAAACAAATCCTGTAGATCTAGCTCTTAATAATACAACTACGAAAATCAAAAGAACTGCAATAAGCAAGCAGACAATTAGAAGGATAATAGCATCCTCTTTTTTCATTAGTTAGAAAGAGTTCAATTCTTTATAAAGATTCATACACAATAGAATTAGTATCCACTAGATTGCGATCCAGAAGAACTTCCTGAATTATCAGATCCAGAGTTATCTACCGAGTTTCCAGTATTGCTATTATCACTGTTGCTAGAATTGTCTGAGCTCTGAGAATTTTGGGAATTTGATGCAGCATTTTCATTTCCGGTATTTGTCTCCTGGTTTGTTGATACATTTGAATTATTAGAAGATTCCACAGCAAGAAAAGCCCACCATGGTTTGTTAACATCTAATACCTGTCCTGTTTGGGCATCAACGTCCACTCCTACATTCATTGTTGTGCTGAATAACCCGAATAATTTGGCTGGTTTCTGAGTTCCCACTTCGTAAACAACCTTTGGCTGACCATCATAATTCTGCTCTTTAAGTTCAATAGTGCAATTGACGTCACATACTACACTTGAAGTATTTGATTCTACAGCATTTACTGCTGCATCAGGAAGAATAATGAAAGAGGTTCCATTATCTCCTGCCACCTGAAGAAGCTGTGTGCCTCCTCCGGAATTATAAGATGAAACATCAAGATCAGTGTCCGCTGCCACGTTACCAACAATGATTGTACTTTGCCCGTTCACATTATTTACTATCTGAATGGCTCCTGTACTTGTATTAGTTGTGTTTCCAGTTCCATTTTCACTTCCATTGCCTATGATAACAGTTGTGTTAGACGCATTTTCACTGGAAGTAGAATTGGATGTATTATCAGAAAATGGCGACTCAAATATTGAAGATGAATTATCACTGCCATTGGAAGTGCTAGCATCAAACATCGTGCTAGCTCCGCTGTCTGTGCTTCCATTATCTGAGGCAGCAGTATTATCTACAAACGACTGCCCAGTATCAGAACCCGAGTCTATACTAGCGTCAGTGCTAGAGCTTGTGTCATATTGCGCGGAAACGAATCCGAGCATAACAATGCCCATAAGAAGAATTACTAGAAACCGACTCATACTGATATTAAATGTCGAACTTGTATATATAGTTTTCCCTACCTTCCCACATACTTCTCGATTATCTCTCTAAGTTTCTTCCACATTGCAAATGTATTTTCCTCTCTTTTATGTGAAGGCAGCTCAATCTGTCCGGCAAGAAGAAGTGCTTCATCAAGCTGATCATCAAATGTGTAGGCAAGAAAACTAGCGATTAAACGTGCTGACTCTCTTATATTCTCCTCATGATGAGGAGTTTCTTTTATGATGTTTAGCAGAAATTTAGCTAGCCTTGGTTTTAATTTATTATCTACATCTTCCTTGAGCTCTTCATGTAACCTGTGAAATTCTTCCTTATGATCTTCATCCCAGTATTCCAAAGCAGCATCGACATTCTCATCGTCTTCCTCATACTCTTCGTGCATGTTGAAAAGAAAACACTAACATTAAAAAACCTTCTGATGAATAAAATCAAACAAACTGCTCTGATGCTTTTTCCTTCTTGTGCCTAACAATGAGAGAGGTGCTGCATTGAATCCCATCTTGCGAAGATCATCGGCAAACTCTCTGGCATATCCATGATGGGTGTATATCGTGTCAGGATTGCATTTCTTTACAAACTGTACCAATGAAGGATAGTCAGAATGGCTTGAAAATACAAAATTTTTATCTCCTCCACTGCCCCACCATCCATCTAAATTCCACCCTGTAAGCCTAATCTTCTTATATCCTGAATAATCAAAAGGCTCGTAATCATCTGTAATTCTTATCTTAGAGTCTTGATCGTTATGCTTGAAATGCAAACCAAGGCCCTTGTTCATTCTTAGGATCCTCTCATTTATACTAAAAGGAATTTTGAACCTATCAAGGGCAGAGCATAATTCTTGTACCTTCCCAAATGAAGAGTCCATTCCTGTGATTACAACTTTATTGTTTTCCTCAACATACTCTTTCAATTCCTTTAGCACTTCAGTTTTGGGAGGAAAAACATATCTTGGCCTTCCGTATGTGCATTCCATGATTAATGTTGAGCATTTTACAGGCCTTGCCTTTCCTGAATATTCTCCCTGAGGGTTGAAGTCGCCAGTGTACAACAGCTTATTATTAATGAAAAACATTCTGCTTCCTAATATATGTCCTGCATCCCTTGATTTTATGTTAGAATGAGAAAACCTCTTTGTCTGCTTAAGCTTTCTTCTTAGTTCTATGACTTTTCGTGTCACATTGGAGCATAAAAGATGATTATTTTTGTATCTAGTCGGAGTATGATCTGTATGCGCATGGCTGACTAAAGTAACTTCTTCCTTATCCCCTTTATCTACTCCAAGAGAACTCGCACTTAATTGGAATAAATTATCAAATGAAATCATAATTCATTGTTTACCGACGATTATTTATATCTTTCTAGGAAAGTATAAAAATGCCTTTCCCTCAAGCATTAAATGGTAGTAAACAAAGGGTTTACGGCAAAAAGAGCTCCTAATCAGAGGTTGCCTCCGGGGCAATATGAAACCCAAGATTTTCCAGTATTATCACTTGGTCCAACACCCCATGTGCAGAAAGAATCCTGGAGTCTTGAAATAAAAGGTCTTGCAAAGCCAAATAAATGGAACTGGAAGGAATTTACATCTTTTCCAATAAATGAAATAAAGACAGATATACATTGCGTGACTAGATGGTCTAAATTTGATACTAAATGGAAAGGAATATCCATGGATTACATAATGAAAAAATCCCAGGTATCTCCTAAAGCAACCCATGTCATCGCACATTCTTCAGATGGTTATACTACTAATATTCCTATAAAGGATCTGACCGGCGGAAAAGCATGGGTCGCAGTAGAATATGAAGGGCAAGATATTCCTGCAGACCATGGAGGTCCAGCAAGATTATTTGTTCCTCATTTATATTTTTGGAAAAGCGCAAAATGGCTTAATGCTCTGGAATTTGTGGAAGGAGACAAGCCTGGATTCTGGGAAACACGAGGATATCATAATTATGGCGACCCCTGGAAAGAACAACGATTTAGCTTTGACTAAAGATGCAAGGCACTGGCATGAGGCAACACTTGTAAAATCGGAGATGACTGCCTCAGACATTAAGTCTTTGACTTTTTCAGTCAAGAACTGGACAGAACACAAGCCTGGACAGCATTATGACATACGTCTAACCTCAGAGTCAGGATATCAGGCAGCAAGGAGCTATTCTATAGCCTCTCCTCCTAATATGAAGGGACTAGTTGAGTTTGGAATCCAATTGCTTGAAAATGGAGAGGTGTCTCCATATCTATTTGATCTCCAGCCAGGAGAAAATGTCGAGATAAAGGGGCCTTTAGGAGGGCACTTCATATGGGACGACTCCATGCCTGGACCTTTAGTGCTTATAGGAGGAGGAAGTGGTATAGTTCCTTTCATGAGCATGATAAGGCATGTACGCAGTAAAAAAATAAATAAAAAAATAATCCTAATAGTAAGCGCTAAAACGCTAGACAAAATACCTTATTACAAAGAGCTGGAATCATATAAAGACAAGAATATCAAAATTGTGTATACTCTAACTTCGAAGTCTCCTCCAGGCTGGAAAGGATATGAAGGAAGAATAAACATGGAAATGGTATCAAAAGAGCTTAAAGACATAAGAAAGGAAATGCCTATGGTCTATATATGCGGTCCAACTCAGTTTGTAGAATCAATAGCCGATGGGCTAATCAAACTGGGATTGAATTCCCACGAGATAAGAACAGAAAGATTCGGATAGAAAAATTATTTATTCTTGCAAGCCTTAGTTAAAATATGAATAAAAATGAAGAAGCAGATAACGAGCCAGTAGTAGATCTTGAAGGTTTAAACGAAAACACAGGAGCAAGAGGAAGGAAAATTGCAAGTGGAAAGCCAAAGAAGAAAAGCAGTCTTCACCCTGAGGGAGACCTGGAAAACCTAGGATTTGAAGATCCAGTAATAGACTAAGATAATTAATTTTTCTTTCTTAGGTATAAAAATAATCCTATGATATATATAGAGACTCCAGATACCCCAAATATAAGGTCAATCATTGTATCATCTATCCGATTAAGTACAAGATTGAATTTGTCCACTCCGTGAATGTCTCTTAAATATACTCCCTGTAACTTCAGATTAAAAAGCAGGTCTAATCCGTATTCTCCAATCTCAAACAATCCAAGCAAGCCGACAGTGATGAAAAAAGTAAAAGTCAGCTTCCACTTTAATTGAAGAGGAAGTTTAGAAACCATGTAAAATATCATTGATCCTAAAAGCATTGGCTGTATAAGGTGTTGTATCTTATCATAATTAGGATATATGTAATATAATGGGCTTAACAACAAACTTGAAACTCCTATAAGAATAATGAAAATATAATGCTTAGGCTGAAATCTTATGTCAAAAACATGGTCTGCAATGTAGAAAAAGACAATCAATGCAATGAATGAAATAGAACGCAATAAAGATGAAGAATTCTTGAAAAAATAAATAATAAGAAGGATTATGAAGGATAATCCGACAATGATTCTTCTCTTATACTTATAATGATTATGGGACAATTTCATGCATACTGGTAAGAAACAGAATATAAATTACTTTGGTTTACTGAGATTTAGCCTTTCGATTTTCAAAGTATCTTTGTATAAGTTGTGTTGCCTGCAACTTCGTTAGGTTCATATTTCCCTCGTAATTCAAGTCTTTTAATAGTTTTATTTGCTTTTCAGTTATTGGCGCATTCATATCTCTCGGCTCTCTTTTGGATGATTTGTTTATTGTTGTGGAGTTGTATATCCTTACAGCGCTATCAAGTACTATAGAATCCTCTACACGCAATTTCTCCTCTTTCTTTATACGCTTCAACGCACGTACGATATCCTGTAATTGATCAAAAGAATTCATACAATATGGAAAGCATGCATCTATTTATAATTTGCCTATTTCTTAACTTTCAAGCGAGTGAAGTTCTTGATTGGCCCACCCCATATTCTAGAATTAGGAACAGCAATATATGTTTCCTTTTCAGCAACTAAGATGCATAAAGACATATTAATTTCCTGTACAATTCCTCTTATTCCTGCGACCTCTACCTCATCACCCCGCCTGAAAGGCTTATATATTAATAGCAAAAGCCCTGCAGCAATATTGGAGAAAATATCCCTAGTTGCGAAACCAATGATGAATCCTGCAGCCCCAAGCCCTGCAATAAATCCAGTTACATTTATTCCGAGATTGCTTAAAACAACAATAAGAAGTATAATCCATAAAAATATGGATAGTGTCCTTTGTAGGAAAGTTGTTGCAGTCTGATCATATTTCCATCTCCTAAAAATTCGTCCAATAATATTAGAGAGAATCCTGATGACGAAAAATCCAACAATCAAAACACCAACTGCAACTAGCAGTTCCCATGAATGCAGATAGAGATAATCAACGCTTTTATGATACATCCCAGTCCAGGATACTGCAGTCTGATTGTCAACTGCTGCCACTTCAAGAAAATTATCAAAATCCATAGAATCTTAACCTATAATATCAAATAGTTATATAAAACTTATCTAGTCTTGCTCTCTAAGCTCTGTACATACCTATCATGATCTGGAGACTGCCTGCATTCCATATGATGTGACAAGATATAACCTCCAAGCAATAGAAGTGCGGAAAAGACAGGAACTGCAAGTACCTTTCTATCATACTCATCACTATATCTATGATTTACAGTATAGTTTAAAGGCCCTGCATGGTAAACAGTCTCTCGCTTACCGCCATTTAAGCCATCATTCCTTACTTCCTTGTGAAAAAGTGGCCTTTCATTGATTCCCATAATTTTGTGGTGTTGACAACGATTTAAATAAGTTTTGATCATAAATAAAATAAGAGCGCCCGCACCGGGAATTGAACCCGGGTCTCATCCGCGACAGGGATGTGTCCTGACCACTAGACTATGCGAGCCTAATGTGAAACAGAAAAGGTGGTTTAAAAACATAACGGCTCGATATGTTTAAATAATTAATAAAATAAAGAAGACAATGGCAGAACAAATTGATTCAAAAAGTGCCAACAAGGCCCTTATAATTACAGGAATAGTTATTGCATTATTCGTTGTAGGATTGATAACTAACGGCTTCGGTTTGTTTAATCATTCAACAACTATCCAAAATAACAGCACAGATTTTGTTCCTCTCTCTATAGGAAACGCTCCCGTATTGGGAGACAAAAGCGCCCCTGTTACAGTATATGAATTCTCAGATTTCTCATGCCCATTTTGTTCAGCAGCTGCAGGATATAATCAGCCTACCGCTGATGCTCTAAGAGCTCAGCATCCAGGATGGGAGCCTGCAATAAAAATGCTCAAGGACACATATGTTGCAGAGGGAAAGGTAAAGCTTGTATTCAAATATGCAACAGGACATGGAACAGGACAGGCAGCTCATAATGTAGCATGGTGCCTGAATGATCAGGGACTATTCTGGAAATTCCATGACAAGGCATTCGAGAATCAAGAAGATACAGGCAATACGGAAAAAATGAAATCTCTGGCTCAAGATATTAGAGCAAACATGACCCAGTTAAATGAATGCCTCACTTCAGGAAAATATAACAATCAATTCCAGCTAGATGAGGAAATGGGCACCTCAAATGGAGTAAGAGGAACACCAGCATTCTTTGTCAACGGAAAGCTAATAAGCGGCGCAATACCCTGGTCAGATTTGAAGGCAGCTATAGACAAAGAACTTGGGCAATAATTACTACTCTTATAAGTAAAAAACAATCAATAAACCTTAAATATAACATAGTTATTATTAATGTATGAATGGAAAGTTTTTATTGGGCCTTTCAGTTATATCATTTCTATTAATGCTACAATTTAGCGCAGCCTATGGATATAACTATCAGACATATACATTCAATCAGCCTGACAATTATGGCTCTAGCAATTATGATTCCTCTTCGAAACTATACCAATATGAAGAGATGACAACAAAGACAATAAAGAAAGAGGAATATACACAGCAGAAAGATACTAACTACGCATATAATCCGGTCTATGTAAATTATGCAAAACCAACCAATCCTGTTTATGTAAAAGTAATTGTTCCTGACTACAGCAGACCATATGTAATACACAAACAGATAGGAAGTTATGCAGACGATCTTCCCCCAAGGACTTCATGTCAGGCATATTATTACAAAAATCAGTGCGGATCCTCCCCAACAAGCTTCAGGGAAAGACCAGTTTATGACTCGCAATTTTATGACAACTCAAACTCAGATTATTACTACCAGCCTCAGTACGACTGGCACATGCAAGTTTACAACTGGAATTATTAAGAAGGCTTTTGAAGTTCTTTGAAAACATGCTTATAGAGTCCCTGTAATTTCTTCTCCATATCCTCGTAACATGATTGGGTGATTCTCATCCCATCTCGAAGCTGTAATGTCACATCATTAATTTTACGACGAAGAGATTTGTACGACTTCTTGCCATCAATAGCATAACGTTGAGCACGCATAACACCATAGCTTATCGCAGCTTTAGAAAGAAGTCCTGTAGTCCACCATCTTCTAGGCCAAACCTCTGCAAGGAAATTATTGTGATTGTCATACACTTCAAGCGAAGAAATATCATTCTCTCTTATTAGTGATCGAACAAGAGTTACTTTAGCTACTTCCCTTTCAAGAGAAAAATCCATACGTACATCCTTCATAGTAGGTATCTCAAAACTTGCTGGTGTACTCCAAACTCTTTCTTTATTCATAATAAAATGACAATCCTCTGGTAAAGAATCATAGTCTAGAAGAAGAGCTACATGGCCTGGACTTGCACCTTCACGACCTACAGTTCCAAAAAATACGACAGAATTATCCGGAAAGGAACGAGTTAGATGTATTTCTCTTAGTCTAACAGGCATATACCTATAGAGAATCAGTCTTTTTAATAATTTAGATTCTAAGCATCAAGGGTCTGCTGAGCAATAGGCTCTTCAAGAGGGACCTTTGCAACGCTTGCAACTCTGTCTCCATCCTTAAGCTTTATGACTCGAACACCTTGTGTTGCCCTTCCCATAACTCTAAGCTCTTTCATATTTGTTCTCAATACCATTCCCTTAGTCGTTGTTGCAATTACAGAATCTTTATCATCAACAGAAAGAGAGGCAATGACATCTCCAGTCTTATCCGTAGTCTTAAGATTAATTACTCCCTTCCCTCCTCTTGATGTCTTCCTGTATTCCTCAAGGTCTGATCTCTTTCCAAATCCTTTTGTTGTAATTGTAAGTATTGTAGTCTTTCCATCCAATGGAAGAGCCTCTAGAGATATAACCTCATCCTTTCCGTCTAATTCTACTCCCTTCACTCCATAACTTGCCCTTCCCATAGGTCTTACCTCATCAGTATTGAATCTTATTGCTTGCCCGTCTTTTGTGATAAGCAATACTTCCTGCTTGTCAGAAACTCTTTCAACATTGATGATAGAGTCTGAGTTATCCATTGGAAGATTGATAACTCTTATTCCTGTGCTTCTTGGTTTTGAAAGATCCTTCAAAGGCAATTTCTTTACCAATCCAAGTTTAGTGGCGAACATTACATATCCAGATTCAAAATCCCTTAATGCCATTACATTTGCAATCTTCTCCTCTCGCAAATCAAGTACATTTACAATGGCCTTTCCCTTGCTCTGCCTTTCGCTTGCAGGAACATCATGAGCCTTAAGCCAGTATACTCTTCCTCTTGATGTGAAGAAAAGAAGATAGTCGTGAGTCGAGCATGTAATTAGCATCCTTACGAAATCCTCTTCCTTCAAATCCGTTCCAGTAACACCCGCTCCCCCTCTTTTTTGTTCTCTATAAGTCTTCATGTCAACTCTCTTCAAATATCCAGATTCTGTTATCATGACAACAACGTCCTTCTTCTCAATCAAATCCTGCTCTGTAATTTCATCAACTCTCTTCAAAATCTTAGTCCTTCTCTCATCACCATATTTCTTCTTAAGTTCATTAACTTCCTGTCTAATGATTTTAAGAATTTCCTTTTCGTCAGCAAGAATTGCTTTTAGCTCGCTTATAATTTCTTTAAGTTTTTTCTCCTCTTCTTTTAGCTTTCCTGATTCAAGATGAGTTAACTGTTGCAACCTTATCTCAAGAACTGCCTTTGCCTGCCTGTCAGTCAGATCGAATTTTTTCATAAGCCCTTCATGAGCTGCACTTGCATTCTCAGACTTCTTTATGAATTCAACAACCCTATCAATCTCCTTCAATGCAATAAGCAATCCAAGAACAATCTCAATTCTGTCCTCTGCCTTCTTTAGGTCAAACTTTGTCCTATTTCTAACTATAAGCTGTCTATATTTTACATATTCTTCAATTATATTCTTAAGATTTAATACTCTAGGCTGTTTTCCTACCAGAGCAAGAAGATTAGCATCAAAACTCGTCTGTAAGTTTGTCATCTTGTAGAGCTTATTCAATGTAAACTTAGGATCAACATCTTTCTTCAGCTCAATGACAACTCTTATTTTTCCCTTTGCAGATTCATCTCTTAAGTCTGAGACATCTGGAAGTTTCTTTTCTGTAGACAGCCTTGCAATATCCTTTACAAGATCCGACTTGTTTACCATGTAAGGTATTTCTGTAATAATTATCCATGTTTTTCCCTTATGATCCTCAGTTGTTGTTTTTCCTCTGACAATAATTTTTCCCTTTCCGGTCTTGTACATATCCTTGATTCCACTTCCTGTAATTAGTCCTCCGGTAGGAAAATCAGGGCCCTTTACAATCTCGGCAAGTTCATCAACAGTTATGTTTGGCTTCTGAATATACTCTACTATTCCATCACATACTTCAACAAGATTATGAGGAGGAATGTTTGTAGCCATTCCAACTGCAATACCGGTAGCACCGTTCAAAAGAAGATTAGGGAGCGCCGCTGGAAGAGTTTCAGGCTCTTTAAGAGAGTTATCGTAGTTAGGAAGCATTTTTACTGTATCCTTATCAACATCAGAAAGCAGTTCACTAGAAATCTTGCTTAGCTTTGCCTCAGTATAACGATCAGCAGCCGCAGAGTCTCCATCCAAAGATCCAAGGTTACCCTGTCCATGAACAAGAGGATATCTTAATGAAAAGTCCTGAGCCATACGAACTAAAGCGTCATAAACTGCGATATTACCATGAGGGTGGAACTTACCCATAGTGTCTCCGACAATACGTGCAGATTTTATTGTAGCTTTTGAATTATCAAGACCTAGAAGATTCATAGTCCATAAGATTCTTCTATGCACTGGCTTCAATCCATCTTCAACTGAAGGTAATGCTCTCTGCACAATAACCGACATGGCATAGTCAATATATGCCTTTTCCATTTCCTCTACAATTTCGGTTCCAATTATTCCTTTCTCATTTCCAAGCTGAGATTTTTCTCTTCTCTTTTCCTCTTCCTTTAGAATTTCCTTTTCTACCTCATCTTCATCAACTGGCTTGTTCATCGCTTCTTCACCTTCTTAGTTTTTTTAACAGCCTTCTTTTTTACTGATTTCTTGACTGCCTTCTTTATAGGTTCCTCATCCATTTCCTCATCGAGCTGATCGCTTTCCTTGCTAAGAGAAGTCTTATCGGAATATCCACATTCCCTGCAAATCATATATACTCCAGAACTTCCAGGCATCATATCAACCTGATCAGATCCACATTCTGGGCAAATTTCCTCGCTCATAGGTCTACCATTGCCTCCTTGGCTCTTTCTGCAATAAACTGTCTTCTAGGCTCAACATCATCTCCCATAAGTTTCGAGAATACTTCGTTTGCCTTTCCTGCATCTTCAATAGTTACTTTTTTCAATAATCTAGCTTTAGGATCCATAGTAGTCTCCCACAGCTGATCTGCATTCATTTCTCCTAATCCTTTGAATCTAAGAACCTCTGCACTTCCTCCTAATTTGGAGATAAGCTCCTTCAACTCTTCATCCGAGAAAACATAATGATCTTTTCTCTTTCTAACTCTATACAAAGGTGAAACTGCAATGTAGATATTCCCATTTTTAATTAAATCAGGCATGAATCTGAAGAAGAAGGTCAATAACAAAGTTCTGATGTGTGCTCCATCAACGTCTGCATCAGTCATTATTATAACTTTAGAATATCTTAATTTAGTTGGATCCATTTGCTCTCCTATGCCCATTCCAACAGCAGTTATAAGATTAGAAACCTCTTCGTTTGAAAGAACTTTGATAGGGTTTGCCTTTTCTACATTCAAGATTTTTCCCTTCAAAGGAAGTATTGCCTGAAATTCTTTGTTTCTTGCTTGCTTTGCGCTTCCACCAGCAGAGTCTCCCTCTACAAGAAATAATTCTGTATTCTCACTACTCTTAGCCGAACAGTCAGCTAATTTTCCAGGAAGTCCTCCCAAACCAAAAGCGCTCTTTCTTCTTACAAGATCCTTTGCCTTCTTTGCAGCATTTCTTGCTTTCTGAGCCTCAAGTGCTTTTATTACAACTCTCTTTGCAATAGCAGGATTTTCCTCAAAGAACATTATCAATGAATTCATTGTAACGCTATCAACAATTCCTTTTACCTCGCTATTTCCAAGCTTGGTCTTAGTCTGTCCTTCAAATTGAGGTTCAGGAACTTTTACAGATATAACTGCAGTTAATCCTTCACGAACATCATCACCTGTAAGGTTCTCATCCTTAATCATCTTGTTCTTGTTTGCATAATCATTAATCGCTCTGGTCAGCGCAGTCTTGAATCCAACAACGTGAGTTCCACCCTCAATTGTATTGATAGTGTTAACGAAACTCAAGACATTCTCCTGATATCCATCGTTATACTGAACAGAACCCTCTACAACAACTCCAGCCTCTTGCTTAACAAAATAAATAGGCTTGTGCAAAGTTTCTTTTCCAGTGTTAACCCACTTGACAAATTCAACAAGACCACCCTCATAATAGAACTCTTCTTTTTTCTTTGTTGCCTCTTCGCTTAATACAATAGTAAGTCCCTTGTTAAGAAAAGCAATTTCTCTGAACCGTGTCTCTAGCAAAGAAAAGTCAAACTTTGTGGTTGAAAATATAGTGTCATCAGGGTAGAATGTTACAGTAGTTCCATGCTCTCCTTTCTCAGACTCTCCAATAACCTTGACATCATGCAATGGCTTTCCAATCTTGTATTCCTGATGATAAATTTTTCCTCCCTTCTTTACAGTTACTTTCATCAAAGTTGAAAGTGCTGCAACAACGCTGATTCCAACTCCATGTAATCCTCCAGAAACAGCATAGCTTCCCTTGTCGAATTTTCCTCCGGCATGCAATCTAGTAACCACTATTTCCAGTGCAGGCCTTTTGTATACAGGATGAAGATCAACTGGAATTCCACGACCATTATCAACAACAGTTACACTTCCATCTTTGTTCAGAGATACTGTAATTTTATCGCAATGGCCTCCCATAGCCTCATCAACCGAATTATCAACTATCTCATATACTAAGTGATGCAATCCAGGCTTGCTTGTGCTTCCTATATACATTGCAGGCCTTAATCTAACACCTTCTAATCCTTCTAGAACACGGATTTTCTCCGCCGAATAGTCCTTTTTATCAGTTTTTTGATCACCCATGGTTAAATTCTCCAGCCACAAAAACAAAACTTCCTTTAAAAACCTTTCTACAAGAAAAATGAATTTGTCGACGATAAAATTAAAGAAAAGTTACTTTTTGCTCTTTTTCGGCTTATCTTCTTTTTTCTCTTCCTTCTTGGCCTTTGCCTTTTCCGACTGTAATTCTGCATGGATTCTTGCAAGCCTATATGCTTCAGTCCACTTGAGTTTTCTCTTATCTCTCTCCAATTTCAGGGCATTTTTTCTGCATTTACTTGAGCAGAAATAGCTTATTGTTCCATTATTATGAATAAGGTGCACTCCCTTGTGAAAACTTTCATCTTTGCCGCAGAAAACACATTTCACCATTATCTCTTCCTCCAATGAAAGCCAGCCAACTTATTCTGTCTGTCTATAAATATATAATGAATTGGTTTGTTATTGTCGTCCTCATATTCTCTCAATGTTCTTTGCATATTTTTCTCATAATTAGGGCTTCTAAGATTATTAAAAAAGAGATAGCCGTATTGTCTTGATTTATCACCCACAATAAATTCCTCGCCACTATTAATAGCTCTCCTAGTAGATTTAGCCAATACCTCAGTAACACCAAAATGCCTCGATATTAATCCTGTTAATATTTTCTTTTCAATATCATTAAGATTATTTTTTCTAGTTCTTGATCTTGCTAAAGTGTTTGTGGCCATTATACAGATCTCCCTACGCTTCCACGAATTCTTCTGGCCTCAATTTCAGTTTCTCTGAGTGTTAGTAAGTCCCCAATTTTTACAGGGCCTTTGACGTTTCTTCGCATACTCCTTCCTTCATTTCTTCCTGATAATACTTTAGCCTTAACTTGAGTTACCTCTCCTCTAGCTCCTGTTCTTCCTACAATCTCCTCAACGACAGCATTAACTGCCTCTTCCATGCTAAGCCTGCCTGGCTTTGTCGTTTCTTGCGTCTTGTTTTCTTGTTTTTGTTGTTTTTGTGCCATAATAAAATTAAAAATTACTTAGATTTGATCTGAGCAATTTCTTTATCAGCGTCTCCAGCTTGAATAACAGCAACAGCAGATGTGTTTACTCCAATGCCTACAGCCAATCCTAGTTTTTGCTTGGAATCAACTTCAACACAAGGAATTTTCTTTTCCTTGCATAGCACTGCAAGATGTATAACAATTTCTTTTGGTTCTACATCTTTTGCGTAAACGACCAATTTAGCGACACCTCTCTCTACCGCTTTCGTCACTTCATTGGTTCCCTTGTCTACTTTTCCTGTTTTTCTTGCTTTTTCAACGATGGTATAGAAGTCCATGATGACCTCCGTATGATTTAATACCTCATAGGTTTATATTCTTTTGAAATAATGATTTATAAACCCTTTGGTTCAAGAACTATGCGCCGCCTTGTACGCATTGAGACTCATCTCTAGTACAAGAAGATGTACAAGTAACATACAACTGATCATTCCCTGGGGCATTAATCCAATTGCTGCATTGAGAATCCGATTCAATTTCCTGTTGCGTTTGAGGTACATTTCCCGAGTCATCTGCAAAGAAATCATTTCCGTCACACGACTCTCCAGCCTGGGCAACTCCGTCTCCACAATATGGATTGCCTATGACTGTACAGTCATTATTCCATTTACAAGTATTTTGATTACAAGTTTGTGTTCCATAATAACCATACTGAGTTGCTAGGCAGTTAATGATATGAGTATTGCCATCGCACTGCTCACCACTGTCAACAATTCTATTGCCGCATGAAGATCCCGTATTCACAGTTGAATTAGATGCAGAGCTAACAACATAGCTACCTGGGATTTTTCCAACAATGATTTTCCCAGTCTGAGGATTCTTAATCAAAGGAACTAAAAGAATTTTCTTTACTGATGTAAGAGGAGAAAAGTTAGTTATATTTACCTGAACAGTCTCAAATTCCTTCAAGGGAGTTGATTCATACCCTCTGAATGTTGCACTCTTGCCATCGGAATCCTCTAGAATGATAGTAAATCCAACCATTTCCCCTCCACCAATTCCTCTTTTGACTATGAACCTTATGGATTTTGATGAGGGATTATATGCTATACTATCAGGAATAACAGTTAATACTGTTGACAGTGAATCAGACTCTATACCCTCTCCTGCATTCTTTATGGCAGGCCTGATAAAAGACCAAACAATAACTACCGCGGCAAGCACAAGAAGGATGATAAGAACAGTTGTGATAATATCACTCAGCCCTTTTTTCATCCACTAGAATGCAGATAGTCGTTTATAATATTATCTCCAGGCAACTTTTACCTCATCAGTTCTTTCCCTTGGCTTTATATCAATATCTTTTTCCTGAATGCCTGCATTAAAAAGTAATTCTCCTGTATAAGCAATCATTCCCCCGTTATCTACCAAAAGGGATTTATCTGGACAGAATAATTTAGCCCCTCTTTCGCCACACATTATAGAGCACATCTCCTGAAATCTTGCATTGCAGGCAACACCTCCTCCTAAAACAAGCTCTCTCTTGCCTGTATGTGCAAGCGCCCTCTCAGCAGCCTCAACAAGCATAGCAAATGCAGTCTCCTGAAGAGAATAGCTTAGATCTTCTGCTGAAATCCCTTTATCAAACAACTGTTGAATCTTAGTCTGCATTCCTGAAAATGATACATCCATTCCCTTTATGGAATAAGGAAGCTCAATATATTTCCCTTGCTTTGCCTTTATCTCAATCTGAGGCCCTCCAGGGAATCCCATGCCCATATGCCTTGCAACCTTGTCAATAAAATTTCCAATTCCTATATCCAAGGTCTCACCAAACACCCTATATTTTCCAGAAGCATATGCAATAATCTGTGTATTTGCGCCTGAAGAATATAATAGAACAGGATCCTTTGCTCCTAGACTTCTTCCAATCTCAAGATGAGCAATGCAATGGTTGACTGGAACAAGAGGAATGTTAAGTTCTTTTGCCTTTTTCCTTGCAAATTCCAGGCCGGCAAGCAAGCATGGAGCAAGGCCGGGAGCATTCGAGACTGCAATAGCCTTAATTTCTTTTTCCTTAATTCCAGATATCTCAATTGCCTTAGAATAAATGGACTCTGCAACAGTCCTATGATGTTTTGCACTTTCCATAGGAATAATCCCTCCTTTCTCGGTCTTGTACATGTCACGCACATTTGCAAGAATCTTGCCTTTATGGGCAATCCCTACGCCGAATGTATGTGCAGTGCATTCTATCCCTAATATCATATCCAATATATTATAGACATCCTTATAAATAATACTGACTATATGCTATTGTGTTTTCTCGACAGTATTCTAATAAAGATTCAGAACGGAAGTATTCTCCTCGTATAAATGTACCTCGAGGTTATGAAGAAAAAGTTAATAGTAAGGAAAGCCAAGAATTAGATAGAAATCCTCTAGAGCATCTAATGAGGATCAAAAGAGAAAAACACCATTCCCATCATAGAGGGGAAGGCTAATAATAGATTAAAAACAAGCAAATAAAGTGTGAATATAAAAAAACTTGAAGTAACTAAAAGCTACTTCTTTTTCTTTTTTCTGCCACCACGAGCCATTTTAGCCTCACATACGTTTCCTTTGGAGTCAACGTAGTATAGATGTCCGTGTTTTCTTTCAATGGCATTCTTTAAAATTACTTTTCCCATGTCAACCTCCTTTTTGAATTAAAATACTTTCTAGCTATTTCTAATCATCGCTCTATTTAAACCTTTTCTTTTTCCGACGACAAAATCCAATATCTTTCTGTTGCGTTCATGAAGGGGAACCTCGACGAGCTTCCTGAACTTTTCCTTTGGAAGTATGCGCAGGACAAAAGGATCTACAACCTTCCACTCAAGAATTCTGTTTTTATCGTCGAGCCAGATAGCCATAAACGGAAAAAATACAAACCAGGATGTAATGGATGCCCTGACATATCCATTAAACTCAAAAAGTAAATTCTGGGTTGATGATGACTTAAACATTAATCCTGTTGCTTTTCCAAGAAAGGAAAGCCTTTTTGCGTCCAAATCACAGCTTCCAGCCTCATTATAAATTCTCATAATACAAAAAGATGCCAGTTGTTTTTAATTCTATCGAGAGAAGATTTTTATACCTCCTATTATTTACCTCCCAATGGAAGTGAATTTGTAATGCTTGATCCGTCACAGCTTCTTGTTATTGTCGCGACAATTGTGGTAGTCTTATGCATAGCTCTTATAATATTCCAAAGAAGACTTATCCCTCATGCTCCTCAGACTATAGACAAAAATACAATATTTACATCTGAAGTAGACAATGTGGGAAAAACCAGAAGTAGCCGTGAGATGCTTGACCACCTGAATAAGACTGTAAAAGAATACCTAAGAGAAACATACTCCTTTGCACCTCATGATGATTATGCAGAAATGATCGACTCTCTTTATCGCAAAAGAAAAAATGAGCTTGTGCATTTCTGCCAAAAGATGCTGAAAGCGCTCTATTCCGGTGATGAAATAAGAAGGCCTCAGGTTGAAGCTCTTACTAATGAATTTCTTTCCATATTGAACAAAGCTCATGAAAAAGAAATTCAAAAAGACCAGAAGCAAAATGAAATAAAAATACAACCAACTCCTCAACAATCCCAGCAACAGCCGCCTCAATCTCCTCAATCAACTCCGCAACCTGCTCAAACACAGCCTATACAGAAAAAAGAAGAAGTTAAGGAAGAAGCGGAACACAAAGCTATAGGAAGCATGGATGTTCTAGAAAGAATAGAAAAGAAACTTACAAGCAAGATAAACACCGATTCTGGCCATCATCTTATCTAAGGAAATATTCTATACCTTGTATTGAATAATATATACTCAAAAATGAAAATGAATAATGCTGCAATGGAAAGATACTGCGACATATCTGTGGAAACCTTCCTTATCTTCAAATCCCTTATTTTTTGCAACGAATCTGCAAGCTCGCCAGAAGATGTTGCCTGAAATGACTGGCCTCCGGTAAGGTAGGAAATAGATTGTAAGGAATCTAACTCAACCTTGGAAATTCCATAAGTAGTCTCTCCTCCCTCTTCCGTGCCGACAGCAATGGTGTCAACAACTACCGAATTCTTATTTGCATAGTCAACAGCCTCCTGTATATTGCCCACATTGAATCTCCCATCACTCAAAAGGATGATTGCCTTGTATTCTTCATTTTTTAATAGATTGGTAGCAGTTACAATGGATTCATACAAATCAGTTCCTCCAATAGAACTTAGCTGTATATTTTTAACTGACTCGCTTACAAGCTGCCTATCATCTGTAACATCCTGCTCTATAAGAGTTGCACCTGAAAAAGAAACCACGCCCATTCTAGTCCCTGCAGGAGAAGAAGCAACAAAAGATGAAATTCTGTCTCTGACTGCTTCAAGTCTGCTAGGAGAAATATCCCTGGCTTCCATGCTTCTTGAAGAATCAATGGCGATCACAATGGAGGAAGAGCTTGTAAGAGCATCCCTCTGCACTATCGTGCCAGCAATAGAAAAAACCAGTAGAAAAGATATCAATATACTGCATGAAAGTATAACGATATTCTTGGAATATAGGTCAACCCCTTTAATTCTAGCGACTGCTTCAAAATTTGAAAATTTCAGCGCATCCTTTCTCCTTGTCTTTATTGATACAAAATGTATTAGGATAATAAGTGGAATTACAAAAAGAAAGAAAAGATAAAATGGATGACTAAAGCTGATTATCATAAGAATACTGGACTCCTTTTCTCCCTCGCTCTCTCATTTAGGAAAACTGTCAGAGGAGGAATAAATGAAGACACAGTGCTTAGCTCAAGCAAATCAATGCCCGATCTCTGAAGACTTGACCTGACAAATTTTTCCTGTTCAGAAGCATAATGCTGATATCCCTCCTTAGCCTCTTTTGGATCAATAAGAAGCTGATTACCAGTTGATGGATCTTCTATGATAAATTCCCCTGACACTTGGGGAAGCTCCTTGTCCCTTGGGTCCTTTACCATTATGGCAACAGTCTCAAATTTATTCCCTAAAAGCCGGAGCGAAGAAAAGTCTTTTTCCTTCAATCTCACGAAGTCTGAAATAATAAAAACAGCACTTACAGAGTTGTCTATGAAATCAACTAGATATGAAAAAACTTTTCCCATATCGCATCCTCCTCCATATGTTAATGAATTGGAAAGAATATCCACGAACAAATCAAGCTGATTCTGCCCCTTGACCGGAGGAAGCTTATATGAAACAGAGTCGTTGAAAAGGACAAGCCCTACCTTGTCATCTGAATTTAAGATAAGATTTGCAAGAGACGCCGCAAGTTCAGCACTATATTCACACTTAAGCTTGTCCGTAGATCCAAAAACCATGTGTTCTCCTATATCTATGACGAATAAAACTCCAATATTCTTCTCTTCCTTATACTGCTTGACTAAAAGCTTATTGGATCTTGTGCTTGCCTTCCAATCAATAATAGAGGCATCGTCTCCTTCTGAATACATCCTGTAGCTATCAAATTCAAGGCCTTTCCCCCTAAGGATTGTATGATATAGTTTTGTATTCAGCTCAAATTCCTTTATAGAACCCTGAAGCTCGGAAATCCTGCTTGCGACATCAACATTAAGCCTGACCATTATGGAGTCTCAATAGTATTTAGAAGATCATGGATTATTGCATCAACTGTAACTCCTTCTGCCCTTGCTCTATAAGAAAGTATAAGCCTATGTCTTAATGAATCGTAAGCAACAGCCTTGACATCCTGAGGAATTACATAATTCCTTCCTTTTAGCAGAGCTTCTGCTTTGGCTCCGATATATAATGCAATCGTTGCTCTTGGAGATGCACCTAGTTGGATATATTGCCCATGATGAAAATCTTTTTTTCTGGTCCGAGATACAAGAGAGACAATATATTTTTTTATTTTAGGATCAAGATATATCTGATGTGTAATCTTCTGCATCTGAAGTATCTTTTCAGGTGAGATAACAGGTTTCAGGCTGAGAGATTCAAATTTCTTGAAGGTAACGTTGTCCTCCATAATCTTCTCCTCATGTGCTTCGTCAGGATATCCTAAAAGTACCTTAAAGAGAAATCTGTCCAGCTGGGCTTCTGGAAGAGAATAAACTCCCTCATGCTCAAGTGGATTCTGGTTGGCCATGACAAAAAATGGAGAGGGAAGAGGATATGTATGATTTCCAATAGTGACCTGCTTTTCCTGCATCGCTTCAATAAGAGCAGACTGTGTTTTTGGAGGGCTTCTGTTTATTTCATCAGCAATTATGAACTGGGCAAAGATCGGGCCTTTAGCAACCTTAAATCCGTGTCTTGGCTCATAGGTTGTTAGTCCTACTATATCAGTAGGAAGAAGATCAACTGTAAACTGTATTCTCTTTGAGCTGCATCCAGAAACATGCGCTAGGGATTTTATAAGAAGGGTTTTGGCAATTCCAGGAACTCCCTCAATTAATACATGTCCATCGCACAATAAAGCTCTAAGGAGAGAATCTACAGTGTCACCATGACCAAAAAAAACTTTTGACACTTCATCTCTTACTCTAAGCAATGTCTTTGAAACTTCTTCAACCTGAGCACCGCTTAGCTTCTTGTCAGAACTATGAGAACTATGAATCACCTTCTTCATTCGGATGCAGAAAGCGATAAAGGTTTATAATCCTTTCTTAGTAGCCGTAATATTTTGTGAATCTCCATCGTTTGTAGAGATAATACCCTATACCTGCAATAAAGGAGACTGCTATTGCTCCTCCTACATAGATAAATATCGAGCTCTGGACAAAGATATTCTTATGTGTCGTAGACACTTTCTGTGAGATTGCTCTTTTACATGAGTCAATGGCCTCATCAAGCTTGTCCTCTCCTGCCTGCTGTTGTCCCCTAGCTATAAGATCTTTAGCCTCATCTACTGTCTCCTTTATCTCAAGACATTCAGGATTCTGCGCAATTAACTCTTCCGTTAAGAGCACCTTGTCTTTAATTTGTGTTCCCTGCCCTACCGTCAAAAATATCTTTCCATTGTCTTGATATGCCGGATCTCTGACAGTTGCATTCAAAAGAATCTCATATACTCCCTCTTCCTCTGTATTTACATCAACAATTAGCGTAATATTCCGGGAAGCTCCAATAGGTAAAGAAGAGATTATTGATGTATCAAATGACGCAAGCAAATCACTTCTTACAATACCATTCTTCGCAACTGCTGCCTTGACCACAATGCCATTTAAATCAGTAGATCCCTTATTCTCCAATCTAATTGGCAAGACAATCCTTCCATTCTTCTCAGACGAAATAGGATCTGGCAACAATAATTTGAGCAATACCGGTCTAACACTTGATGTACCTCCGCCCCCTCCTCCACCGCCTCCACCGCCTCCGCTATCCGGAAGAGTGGATACAACTCCTATCCTATAGCTTCCCCAACCAGTCACATTAAAGCTGACATTGCCTGCGTTCAACGAAGTGAAGTTAGAGCATATATTGGAAGAGCATAAGATGTCATCTCTAAAAATAAAAGGCACATCAAAATTTGTAGCTAGGTTGTAAAATGTCACATTAGCGCTCTTATTCAAGTTCTTTTGGGTTCCATCTACAGTTATTTTATTATTTTCAATTCTTACATCTCCACTAAGATTTGCTCCGCTACCATTAATTGGCTGTAAAAATCGTATCTCGCCATACTGAGTATTTTTGAAATTGATGAGACCCCCAGCCTTGCCAAATGAATAGTCCTCTATATAGCTATTAATTATGTATGTTCGATTGAGATTTACAACAGAAGATAGATTAAGGTCCAAGTATGAGGAATTAGTATTGGTCACAACAATACTGATGTTAAGAGTATTGTTAAAGGTAGAATTGGAAGCGATGATCTCCAAAGCAGGGCCTCCATAAGTACTATTAATGGTCGCACCGATAATGTTGTTATAGCTCTGATTAAGCAAAATTCCCTTGCTATTATTGTATAATGAATTGTTAATCAGGGTATTGTTACCTATTAAGTTACCAACATAGATACCGTACTGCCTATTCGAATTGATGATATTAGAATTAATGGTAACATTGTCATATACAAATCCATTATCTAAATAAATTCCTGAAAAGTTGTTTGAGATCACTCTATTAAAACTGTACACATTATTATTTTCACTACCTCCAGGAATGTAAATTCCGTATCTTCCATTTGAGCTAACTATGTTATTAGTTATATTGTGATTTCCAGAAGAAAGGTATATTCCACTCAATCCATTGAAACTAATATTGTTTCCAATCATGTTCACAGGACCAGGAGCAGCAACATAGCCATTTCCGGCATTGCTTGAGATGGTATTATTGATCAAGATGGGATTAAAGAAACTGTCCTCGATAAAAATTCCATCGCTACTACCTGATTGTATAATGTTATTAACAAAAATATTATTTGGTCCAAAGTCTTCAAGAGCGTGTATTCCATGCGTTGAAAAAGAACTTATGTAGTTGCCTGATAGATTGTTTCCAGTTGAAGATGTGCCTACAAACTCAATCGCATTAACACCACTTGAGATACTATTGTTTCTAATGATATTATTTGAATAAATGCTGATCGCAGTATTAAACCCAAAAAACGTATTATTCTCTATAATAAGACCAGAGCCGGAAGTAATAGCATCAATTACATCTGAAAAAGTATTGTTGAAGATTCTAGTTCCAGCAGTGGAGTTTACGATGCTACTCCCATCCTCTCCTGTAAAAAGATTAGAGGAAATATTGTCAATACCTCCACCTCCGCCATTTGAAACAGATTGTGTGTTGCCGCTAAAGGTGTTTCCATAGACAATCATGTTATCGCCAGATACTCCAATAGTATTGGAATTGATGCTGCTTCCGGAAATGTTCGAGCTAAATCCAAGACCAACTCCTAAGGAGTTAAGATTAAGTGTACTATTCACAATTCTATTATAATAAGGGTAACCTCCAACATTGCTTGCAAGAGAAATACCTGTCACAGTATTAGAAACAGTTGCGTTAACAATAACAGAATTATTAACATCTCTGAATTCAATGCCAATTCCGGAATCCATCCGAATATTGCAGTTGCGGACAGTTGTATTTACAACAGTAATAGCGCGAATAGCTGGTTGACCTAAAGTTATATTTCTAAGAGTAAATCCGTTGCAGTTTAAGTCTATGTGAGAGGCATTAATGGTAAAACAGCCTGTGGAGTTAAAGCTGGCATTGAAGATACTTTGTGTCAGATTGTAATTGCCTGAAACATTTAAGACCTGGCATGAAGCAATATTTCCAGGGGTTGAGGCAGAAACAAATGCCCCTATAATGATAACTGCGATCGCAGCTAGACCAAAAAGTAATAAACACTGGACCAATTTACTAAAATTCTCATCAGCTAAGTATCTCTGCTTCACCACTTTTTAATAAAATTGTCCTCGAATTAAAGAACAAAATCAGATTTATAAGTATTTCCTTAATATCAATCAAATACAGGTAGTTTTGCCTATGGCAGAAGAGACATCAATGAAATCGCTAATGCTGACTGTTCCATCATGGTTAATGTCTGTATTAGAGCACCATCCCGTACTTGCAGTGCATCCAACTTCATTGAAATGAGAGCTTACATCCATGAAGTCGCTTATAGTAACGCTTCCATCATGATTAATGTCTGTATTATTGCACCAGTTATTAGCGGAAGCTATTGAAGAGCCTATTGTATAATATCCATTACCTGGAGCAGCAAACTTAACAGTGCCTGCATTCAAAGATGTAAATGCATAACATCCTTGAGATTCTGAACAAACAGCACCGTTTCTGAAGATCTGAGGGTCTTTTAGATCACTAGGTAAATTATAAAGGGTGATGTTTGATGCCTTATTGAATCCAGTTTTACCGCTATTGATCGTGGCTTCATTATTTTTGATTATGATATCGCTATCCAAACTTGCACCAGATTCTGTGACCTGGTTCACAAAGGTGATCTTTCCATATGCAGTATTCTCAAATTCAACGAGGTTGCCCTCTCCAGCAAGATTATAGCTTCCTATAGTGTTATCAACAACAGAGATATCCTGATTATTTCCTGATAGATACAAATCATAAGGAGTATTCGAAGTCACTATATTATTAACGATTCTAACATGGCTAGTCTCCTCCTCCAAATCAATCCCATGAAGACCTCCATTAAACTGTATCTTATTTCCTTTTATAATCTGATTCTCAAAATCATAATATCCTCCAGGAGGATTTAAGTAAACTCCACCCTTATTGTTATTAATTATATTGTTCTCCAAGATCAAGTTTCCCCTTACATTTACTCCATAATTTCCATTATTCTTTAGAGTATTGTTAACCAAGCTTATCCATCCATAAGATACGTAAATTCCATCATTTCCACTAAATTCAACAGTATTATTAACAAAAGAATTATTCTTTCCAAAATCATCTGAGTCAACACCACGCCATGCTGAATTAGAAATAATGTTATTAGTTACATTTGTAAAGAATGGATTGTACTCAAAATAGATTCCAGAGGAACTGCTGTGATCGATAACATTGTGATCAATAACATTGTAACTACCTGCGATAAGATGAATTCCAAATTGCAATCCTGTAAAAGTATTGTTACCAATAAGATTGTTTGATCCAGCAGGAATGGTTACTCCTACAGTAAAGGGGTTTTCAGCGTAAAAGGTGTTATTAATGACTCTCAATCCAGATCCTTCGATATATACTGCAGATTCCTCATCACTAAATGCATTTCCACTTACTAGAGAACCTGAAAGATCATTTGTTGCTCTTACCGCTCTTACATTTGACCAAAAATTATTAGAAAGGACAGAGTTGCTTGTATCAGAAATTAATACTCCTACTTGATTAAGCATAATAACGCTTTTTGAGATAGTTGATCCAGCATCTAATACGACTCCATTAATGTTTGAGATTACACTGCTATTTACGATCCTATTATGAGATCCCTCTGAAAATGAGATTCCATAGTTATTATTAAGAGCGACTGTGTTATTAACAAGAGAGTTAGTTACACTGTAAAAATCAATACCAGTTCCAGCAACTGAATTCATACGAATATTGCAATTACGCACAGTGATGTTATTGACTCCAGAAGCAGTAACAGCTGGGCCATTAAGAAGAGTGTTTCTAATGGAAAATCCATTACAGTTTAAATCGACATTGGAAGTGGTAATTTTGAAACATCCTGAGGAAACTTCTCCATCAACAAGATTCTTTGTTAAGATATAAGTTCCGGATTTATCTAATGTTTGACAAGAGTTAATGTTTCCTGGAATTGAAGATGAACTTGTAAGTGACTTAAGTTTGATACGAGAACTTGCAGCATCTACGCTTACAAGCAAACTTAGTATAAACAATACCGAGACTATTGCTATAAGCGTTTTTCTCATAGAATCTTACCTAGATGAGGTTATTTAAATCTTTCTGTAACCACTATACAAGAGGAACATTAAATCATATCTTACTAGAAAAGATTTTCTTGCTGAGATGCTGAACCTTGAACTCATAGTCGTGAACTGCATTCTTCACGGTTAATTTTTCCTCGGGAGAAAGATCTGAAAACAATTGAAGCAAACGTGCATTAATCTTCTTTGCCTTTCCAGTATTTTGTTTAACCAATGCATGCTCTCCTTTTCTTATAAGAACGTGGATTCTTCTTATCCTCATAAAAGAGGATGTTCCAATAAGCGTAAGAAAGATAGAAAGGGATCCAATCCAGAGAAAAGCACTGAAATAAGCTATAAATGGAGAGCGTGGAGGTTTGCAGGCAGAGCAAGAAGGGCCGCAATCTATTCCCTCTTCATCATCATCTTTAATTCCATCAGAGCATGTTGGGCAATAAGACTTGTCTCCCTGCACGAATCCTAGCTCTAACTTCTCACCGTATCTCCATGATGCAAGATTAATCCTTGTAACTGGCTTATTGTATGTTGGATCTACAAGTGTGAGAAATTTTTCTCCACAATGATCGGCAACAATGAACTTTACAGGATATCCCTCCTGACAAAACCTTTCCTCGGTAGAGGGGGCTGCGCAATTTCCCAAGTCAATGCACTGTCTTTCCTGATATCCTTCAAAATTTAGACTGCTTGAGAATACATCTTCTGCCTTTCCTGTGTAAGTACATGATCCCCAATCCCCACATTGGATATTGGGAGTGCAAGAAGAATTTGAGACAGAGCACACTCTTCGTTCAGTTATATTCTCATTTCCGCATGCAATATCTATGCATGTCCGGGTCTGGAAATCGTCAATGCAGTTTCCCCAGTCTTCGCATGTATATTGAGGATTGCAATCAATTGCCTTTCCAGTTGCAGTATTATTAGCTGCCTGAGATAAAGATAGAAAAAGAAGTCCAGCTAAAAAGGCAATAGCAAAGCACCATCTTTTTGACATGCAAGTCCTAGTAAAGTACGCTATAAATATTTAATCAAAATTTCCAGAAAGGAAATTTCTTCGGTTCAGGAGAAACAAAAATATCCTGCTTTTGCTTGCGCTTAAGATACTCTCTGTGGAAAACCTCTATATTCTCTTCGCATACAAAGTCATGCTGCCTGAATCCTCCCCCAAATGTCTTGGGAATATGCATAAGTTCATGAATAATTACCTTATCCTGGTCAACCTTGCTCATTCTTTCAAACCTCTCCAAAAACTCTATGGCATAGAATGCACTTACACCCATTGCCTTCTGCATTAGCTTGCCCATAGTATGGCATCTTGCAATAGTCCTTTTTGTGGATGATCCAAAGCTCCTAAGGCATTTAACTCTTGAAAGATCTATATGTTCCATCTCCAGGGTCTTTACTATCTCAACCATTCTTTCCTGTAAATCCGGAGCGTCAATATATTTCATTGTATTTCAAAAACTCTGTCTTTGTATTTGTCAAATCCCTTGAATGATAGTTTGTGAGCAGGCACTCCCAGATGGCGTGACAAGAGAGTTATAAGAACGGAAACAGAGTCTTCATCCTCCTGAAAAGGAAGATAAACAAGATATCTCCCGCTTCCAAATCCCTCTATCTTCTGCTGAGAGCTGTTAAACCTCGCTTTTACAATCACCTGCATATTATTTCATACTCTATATACTTTTTAAAGATTGATACACTCTATTGAAGATGTGCGTATTCTGACAACAAGGGAGTAACTCCTCTGTTGAAAGGTATAGGATATTCTTTAGATAACAATATTTCCAATGGAATTGAAGATGAATGATCTGATAGCCTGCTAATATAATCTGCATAGAGAGAAATATCTGAAATATATGCATCGACTCCTTTTGCAGAGGCACTATAACACGCTGATTTTAATGCTGTGTAGACATATCTAAATTGCTTTAAAACAAAGTCTTTCTTGTTTTCATAAACATCATGATTATACTTCAATTCCATTGAGCGACCACAAAATAGCACTATAAAAAACTTGCTATTTAGTCATGATTTCCAAGCCGTCTCTATGCTTAAGAACATAATCTTTTCCGACAGCCTGCTTTGTCCTTATATGAATTGCCTTGACAAAACTATTTCCTATGTCAGTATGCAAGCGATATGCAAAATCAAGGGCAGTTGATCCTTTCTTCATGAGATAGCAATCAGGCAATACATTTCCCTTGCTGTCTGCAAGCTTAGCTCCGGCAGGGAATACCGCAATATATCCTAGAACCTCAAAGACTGCCTTGTTCAATACCTCTTGAACTCCTGTACTTCCATACTTCTTGAGAATATCTTTTATGGAATCAAGTGCTGATTTCTGCTTGTCTGTCAAGTCCTTGACAATATGGAACTCTTTTTCTCCAGGCACATAATCTATCAGTCCAGCCTTATCTGCCTGTCTTAAGCTAAGTTCTCCATCAGCAAAGCAGGCAACAATAGGATAGTCAAATTCTTTCTTAATCCTCTCATAGTTCTCATGTCCCTGCGGTCTGTCAACTTTATTTGCGGCTATAATCATAGGCTTTGTATATTTTCTTAAAGCTCTGGAGAAAGCCATTACGTTTTCATCTGTCCAAGAAGTTGGCTTTTCAACATTAATATTGTTCTTAAGAACAACATGCTTTACGTCATCAACGCTAACTTTAAGTCCCGAAAACTGCTTTGCAATTGCTTCCGCAAAATTGCTGTGCTGCATTTCTATTGTTCTTGCAAATGTTTTCCATGTCTTTTTTAGAATCCCGGCATACCACAAATCCAACTCCCTTTCTATCACATGTATATCTTTTCCAGGATAATAGTTCTGGCTTGGCTTGCCTTCATGATCTGTCTCTCCAGACATGTCCACAACATGTATGAAACCATCAGCTGCAGAAAGATCATTAAGAAACTCATTTCCCAAACCCTTTCCCTCGCTTGCACCCTCAACAAGTCCTGCAACATCCATAAGCTCAAAAGGAACAAATCTCCATCCCTTCTTTACATATCCCTCTCGAGGATTTGAAACTTTCCCGAATTCTTTTGCAAGATCCTCTATCTTGACATAAGCCATGCCATGATTAGGTTTTATAGTCGCAAAAGGATAGTTTGCAATCAGGACATCCGCAAGCGTTGCTGCCTTGAAGAAAGTTGATTTTCCCACATTTGGTCTTCCTACTAATCCAAGCAACATGAACAAAGATTAAAAACAACCTTTAAATACGTTCCTCAGCATCTATTTTCGATCCCATAGCTCAGCCTGGTTCAGAGCACCGCTCTTATAAGAGCTCGGTCCGCAAGGGCCGTGATTTCATGCTAAAAAGCTAAGAAAGGCGGGGGTCCGGAGTTCAAATCTCCGTGGGATCAGTTATCTTAATACAGAAATAAGTACATTGCCTTTGGCGCTTCCGCCCAAAGCATCCCTGAATTCAGCGTCAATAGAATAGAAGACGTTTCCCATTCTTTTATGATTTGCAATCCTAAGGTCTCCAGTAAATGATCT
Organism: Candidatus Pacearchaeota archaeon; assembly: GCA_019662115.1. GTDB lineage: Archaea > Nanobdellota > Nanobdellia > Pacearchaeales > GW2011-AR1 > JAIFVW01. The sequence continues at coordinate 2,675 of JAIFVW010000003.1, read as the reverse complement.
AGGATTGATAGGTCTCTTGAATTTTATTTCTTTCATCTGAGCAATATAGCAATCCTTAAGCTGTATATTTTGGAAATCCTCCCTGCTCTTGAGACCAATCTCAGGCATAAGGCCTTTTTCTATTCCCTCTCCAAACATTACATATCCAAGCTGATTAAAGCAAAATATGAATTCTGTTGCATTAAAATGTCCTGTTGATTTTATATAGCATGATTCAGGGATCTCAAATCTTCCTGAGGAAGATAATTTTCCTTCGGAATAATGAATTGAGGCACTTTTTAGATATCTGCAGTGAGGAAGGTAAGGGAGAAGCATAGTATCAATACTAGATTGCAACACCTCTTCATTTATCTCACTCTCCAATTCAAGCATGGAAAGGTGTGCTTGATCGAGGTAATTAACTTTCTAACGATATATGTCGCGATAGGCTCTCTCAAAGAAAAATGGAAGAAGCTTTTTTTCTGCCTTGCGAAGGTGTGTTTGGTACGTAGAATATGATATTCCTATCTTGTGAGCAAGTTCCTTAAGCTCCACTTTCCTAGGGACATCATAGTATCCCTGCTCTATAGCGACTTCAACTGCCTTCTTTTGTTGTATGGTCAACTCGGGATGCAAAGTGAGAACAGAAAGGTTAGAAATGCTTTCCTGTTGAATCTTAAGAAGTTTCGACCCATATCTCTTTTCCAATAGTCTTGAGAAGGACATTAGTTCTTTTCGTTCCCAGGAAGCAACTGTCCACATCTCCTCTCCATTTTTTTCAAAAACAACAGGCTCAACATGGAAAACATGATGGTGATACATAGGGCTTAGCTTGGAAGACTCTCTCAAATACCCTACAATAATATGCCCTCTTCTCTCAAAATGGCTCATTCTCCTGTGCTGGCTCAATTCCTTGAAGAAATTATTGATATCATCATTGCTTCCGAAAGCAAAAATCACAAAATTAAGGTAGATGTATTTTCCCTTCCATTGTGTAGATATAGGATAACCGCTTGCAGCGACATTATGCTTCTTGCAAAGACTTCCAATGAGGGCTTTTTCACCATTCATCCTTATCTTGGCAACCCACATGATCGCTGAAAGCCTGATTGCTTTATAATCCTTTTGAAAAGAAACAGATATAAAGCGAGAGATGCAGGAAAAATCATGGATAATATCAACACAATCTACCATTCTGGGAAAAAAGAGCCGGTACTTTTTATTCACGGGGATCTCCAGAATCACACTGTTTTCATCTCTCTTGCCTCATTTTTCCAAAGAAAGGGTCATGCAACTCTACTGTTTGATCTTCCAGGCCATGGAAACTCATCAGCACAAAATGATCTAGATACATTATTATCAGAAATAATAAATTTATACGGTTTAAAAAATCCAATTTTCATAGGACACTCATTTGGAGGCCTCCTTGCAGCAGACTATATCAAAAAAACAGGAAATGCCTCTGCGGCAATATTCCTGAACGCCTGTATAGGAGAAATTAAGAGCGCCAGGCCAAATATCAATGTAGATGAAGTATTCGAATACTACCAAAATTTATCCAAGTCAAACTTCAAAAGCCAAGAGTTGATTGACTATAGGAAACTAAGAAACGCAACTGAAAAGGAATTATCTGAAATAGGCCTAAAATCTACTTTTCCTGAATCATTCAAAAATAATCTTTTATTTTACAAAAAGGCATCTAATGAGGAAAAACTATACAATCTAGAGATCCCTATACTGTATATTGCAACGAAAGACGACGAATTCATTCCTTTAGAATATTCCAAGCAATGCATGAAAAAAATGAAAAATGGTAGAACTGTAATAGAAGATGGCACCCATAACTCCCTTATAATAAACCCAAAATTGATTGAGAATGTGATAAAAGACAATTACAACTTTCTTGTTGGCCAATAAGCATGATAGACAGCAAACGGGTTTTCCTTTGCTAAAACATCAACTCTCATTCCAATCGAATCGAATAACTCAAGCTGTTCATCCAAGGTCATAGGATTATCATTCTCCCTTATTGATTTCCCCAGTTCTTCAAGGGTTTCCCTATCGGAATATGACCTGGAGGCAAAATCAACAATCAGAGAAATTGTATCTTCCAAATCAAGGTCATCGCAAAGCATCATGTCAAAATTAACAAATCCCAATCCGCTTCTTGCAATTGACTTCAGTTTTTCCCTTCTTGTTTGCGTGTCGAAATGATGGGTTGTAAGGGAGCTTACTAAATAATCAGCATTTGGCAGGCCACCATCAAATATATCTCTAATGTGCAATGCAAGTCCTGGAATTTTAATCTTAGCCTTCTCAGCAAATGATTCATATTTGTCTACCCCAATGATCTTGACTCTTGGAAGATATTTTTTGATTGCAGCGCTTAAATTTCCAGTACCTATCCCTAGGTCACAAACACTTTCTACATTATTAGGAATTGCTTTTGCCGCAATTTCAATGAAGCGATTGTAAGGTTCAAAGATAGTGGGAACTATTCTATCATAATCTGTATAAAACTGCTCTCTTGTAATCATCCCTAATAGAAAAAACAGTGTGATAATAAGATTTACGCGACATATGTCAATATATTTAAACCAACTCAATCAGCAAAATCAATGAATGTAACTCTCGAAGGAATAATAGAAAGAATACATAGGCCGTATGTAACAATCAATACAAAACGTGTAGAAACA
>JAIFVW010000041.1 GCA_019662115.1 Candidatus Pacearchaeota archaeon | reverse complement strand
TTATTGTCTCGGAATCCGCCTCGTCCACCACCCTGGCTATTCCTGAATCCTCCGCCACCACCACCGCTGTCTCTGAAACCACCACGGTTCTCTCTTGGAGGCCTGTCTTCAGTCATTGGCTTTGCCTCATTGACTACAAGAGGTCTTCCGCCTACTTCCTTGCCATTCATCTCTTGAATAGCCTTTTCGGCTTCTGCATCATGAGCTAGAGTTACAAATCCAAATCCTTTAGATCTTCCCGAGAATTTATTGGTAATTATGACAGCTTCCTCTACCTTTCCATAGTGTGAGAATTCCTTTTGCAAATCTTCCTTGGATAAGCTAAATGGTAAGTTGCCAACAAACAGTCTTTTCGTCATTTTCGTCTTTGTGTTTCCCTTCAGAACAAGTAATCGTTCCATTAGGCTTATAATATTACTCTGAAGTGATTTATAAACTTATCGGCGATCGCTACTCAACTTCTAAATCTCTAGCAGTGAGGTTATTATTATTTGGATTTTTGTCTTTAAGAGAATTTAATGCTCTTACTGTCTCATAAATTCCTGAAGCGAGATTTGTTGCAATAGCAGTTCCTGCAATGACGACGAGAGGAACGTAATTCTTGTTTTGTGCTTCTGAAACAGCATTATAAATTAATCGACCATGAGTTGCCAATCCAGTTATTGCTCCTACAGCTATGCCTACATCAAAAAGATATTTATCTTCACCACTGAATTCATCATGACCTCTTTCCTGGGGGATTGTATCAAGCCAGGTTTGATTGTTTTTTATTTTTCTTATTAGTGTTGGTATTCTTAATGGAGACACTAGACAAGCATATGCAGTTTTCCCTACGGCTTCGACAATTCCACCCGGATCGCTTTCCCAAAATTGTTGCTCCAGGGACTTGTATTTGGACATGTCTTTTCGAAGTGTAAGAGGTATATAAATACATAGCCAGGTGGAGGAAATGCATAGATTTGGTCGATAGCAAACTTTTTAAATGAAGTTTTCCCTGGTGTTTTAACAATTACTATGTTTTATCTGTTGGAAGTTGAGGATCATGTACGCGTCGAGCCAAAGCACTTTGGCCTGCCTACGCATGAGGCAATTGAGCGACAGCTAAACGAGACATTCGTGGACAAGGTGACAAAAGAGCTTGGTTTTATCATAAAAGTGATTTCTGTTGACAAAGTTGAGGATGGAGTGATCATTGCTGGCGATGGAGCTGCATATTATAAATCTGTTTTCAAGCTTTTAGTATGGAGACCTGAGTTGCATGAACTTGTTTATGGAACAATATCTGAGATTACAAACTTCGGAGCATTCATGCAGATAGGTCCGGCTCAGGGAATGATCCATATTTCACAGACGATGGAAGATTATGTTTCTTTAAGCAAGACAGGAACTCTTACTGGAAAGGCATCTAAGAGAAGCTTGTCCAAGGGAGATGAATGTATTGCTCGAGTAGTTGCTATAAGCTATAAGGCTGAACAGCCTAAAATTGGTTTGACAATGAGACAGCCAGGCCTTGGAAAAGTTGACTGGATAAAGGAAGAGAAAAAGAAGAAAGAAGCTCCTATTATGAAAAGTAAGTCTGCAAAGGGAGGCAAGAAGTAATGGCACTAAAAGCATGCAAGCAATGCAAGAGAATCCATGATCATGCCCAGTGTCCAAGTTGCGGCTCTGATCAGTCTACTGATACATTCAAGGGAAAGGTTGTTATTCTTAAGCCAGAGGAATCTGAAATTGCCAAGAATCTTAAAATCAAGGAAAAGGGGACGTTTGCTGTTAAACTAGGATGAAAATGAAACACGATGTTAGAAACGATTTATTGAAGCGAAGGGAAGTTGTCATGGAGATTGAATCCGACAAGAACCCTGGAATTGCACATTCTACTAAATTGATTGCTGATCATTTTAAGGCTGGAGAGGATCATGTTGCTTTGAAGTCTATCCAGAGCAGCTTTGGAAGAAAGACTTTTCTTATCAACGCCTTTGTCTATGACTCTTTGAAGGAAAAACAAAGAGTTGAGCAGAAAGTTAAGGTAAAGGTGGCCAAAGTATAATGGCAGCACCAACAGGCGGAAGCGGAAAGGGAGACAAGAAGGGCAAGAAAAAACATATCAATAAGCCAACAAGTCAGAAGTACAAGCATTATACTATACAGGGAGATTCTGTAAAGAGAGGAAAGAGCTGCCCT
>JAIFVW010000022.1 GCA_019662115.1 Candidatus Pacearchaeota archaeon | reverse complement strand
TTAATAGCAATATTTATCGTATACTTTATATTAAAATTTCTTTACAAAAAATAGCTATCTTTTTAAACAAAGGTATTCTTAGAGAGCAATGAGAAAAAAGAGTGTGATTAGTGTAATTATCTTCAGTCTTTTCCTTATTCCTTTATGCAGCGCATCATTTATTCTATCAAACCAAACTGTGCAGAAGAACTATAATTCTGGAGATGTAATACAGGGAAGCATGAGAATATCTTTTCAAAATGAGCCTGCCCACTCTGCTTTTACAAGCAATCTTGGAGGAAATCTTACTCTTTATGATATTTTAACTGCCAATGGTTTTGTTGAAGGGCAGGATTATTCATGCAATCCTATAGGATGCGGGCAGACGTACAGCCCGGTAAACACGATAACCACTCTTTCCCTATCCAAGAAAGAGACTCTGGGGCTTGTAATAAAGGATAGTGATGTAAATGATATACAGGATGCTACATTCACTATAGAAAGCGATGCCTCTCCTTCATGCTCAAGTCAGCTTTCCGTAAATATCCTTGACTCGCTTTTCACAAGCAATGAATATACAAACAAAACATGCTTCAACAAAGGATATGGGTGCTTTAATTCAAGCGCCCAGGTAGAAGAGGTAAAGATTGGAACAAATCCTTATTGCGAGAAGATAACACTTCCTCAGGGACCAGCATATAGGGTAGGGGCTCGTGTAAATGCCCTTAGGGGAAACAAGTCTGATCTCATAATGGACATAAGAGACACTGAAGATCCATTAACTGTCCTGGGGCAGTGCACTCTTCCTAGGCCAGGAATGAATATACAGGAACTTGAATGCGATATACCTTACAGCCTTTCAGAGCAGAAGGAAAAGTATGTATGCATATATTCAGAAGACGAATACAATTATACAATAAATTTTGAGAAGCAGAGCCCAAGCTGTGGAACTGCAAACCTTGGAGCGAGCGAGTCCATAAGAGATTTCGAAATATTTGCAAGACCTTTGCAATTCGGACAGGTGCACATAACTCCAGATAATACTATTGCTGAAAAAATCTCCTCATATATAGACTCTCAATATGGAAACTCATGCAAACCTAATTGTGTTATTCCACTGACCTTATCAGGGCAGCCACAGACTGTACAATTCAAGGATGTCAATCTTGAGTATGAAGAGAGTGATGGAGTGCCTGCAAGCAGCAAGACGATTGTTTCATTGACGACGAAAGATGCAACTATCAGCTCTGATAATTTAGATATAGACATATCCAATGGAGGGTTTTCCGTACCTTATACTCCTACAAGTCTCTTGAAAGTATTTCTTGGGAATAACACTCTCTTCCAGACAGGAATAAATGTCTCAACAGGATTCAGTTTTGATGTAAGCCCCCGCTTTTCATTAATAGGAGTCCTTATTCAATTTAATGCGATCACTCCGGAAGAAATAGTATCATCTACCTGGGACTTTGGCGATGGTGCGGTATCAGACATGCCTGGAGCACATAGCTCGCATAAATACACTCAGGGAGGAGAATACAATATTAAAGTAGAACTTACAAGAAAAGATGGAAAGACTTCATCAAAGAGCGTGAAGATAATTGTAGGAAATGCGAAGGCTTCGGCTGAGAGACTAGCAGCTCAATATACAACAAGACTATCAAACCTTTCAGTCATATTGCAGAGATATCCAAGCTGGGTTGAGGCATCGATTGAAAAGCAGATAGACAGGCAGAATCTTATGAGCTCTCTTGAAGAGATAAAATCAAGCATGAATGGCTCTCTTGCAGAAGAGGATTATGCAGATATTGTAGAGCAGCTTCTCACACTTGATGTCCCATACACGATCCTCAGCACTAAAACTGGAACCCTTCCTCTTACCCTTGGATTCTCAAACATGGATGTAGCATATGCCGAAGAGCTTTCAACAAAAACATTTGATGATAAGGACAAGCTGAAGGAGGAAATTGTCAGGTGGATGACAAACAATTACAAAACCGACACAACTTTTGAAGAGATATCTTCTTTTGGAGATAATGGGAAAAACCCTATTATCACTAAATTCAAGATCTCGGTCAGTCCTTTGGCAGATAATGCTGAACCAGGCAACTTATTCATAGCATACCCTAAAGATGAGATTACTTTCATGAGAGCTTATGGGGAGTCATCTGTCGGTGATGGGGCTGCAACCTCAATTCCAATATCTGGAGATCAAGACATTGAATTCTCCATTCCAGGATCGATCAGCATATCGGATCTTGGCGGATATGTCTCTCCTGATGTGGCTTCTTTGCCTGTTGAAGAGACTCCGTTCACCATTGATTTTAACATTCAGGAAAAGTTCAAGACCAAGGGATTCATAATATGGATTTCGGTGCTTGCTGTAGGGACATTGACTGTTTACATAATCCTTCAGGAATGGTACAAGAGATACTATGAGAGATATCTTTTCAAGAGCGCTGATGATCTTTACAATATAATCAATTTCATATACAATTCAAGAAGCTCAGGACTGAAAGATGAGGATATAAGAAAGAAATTACTTGGCTCTGGATGGAGCAGGGAGCAGATCACCTATGCGTTCAGGAAGATAGCAGGAAAGAGAACGGGAATGTTTGAAATACCTATTTTCAAGTTCTTAGAGAACAAAAAGGTAAGGCAGGAAATACAAAGGCGCCAGGGAAGCCCTGTGGACGCAAGGTTTATTAAAAGACCAAATCTTTAAAGTCAGATGCTGAAAATATTGAGAAACTTCTCGAAAAGAATCCTTGGAAACATATTCAGAAAGAAACAAAACATAAAACTTGGATTCTATGGGCCTCCTAATGCTGGAAAGACAAGCCTTGCGAACAGGATTTGCAAAGACTGGACAGGAGAGGAAATAGGAGTTGTAAGTAATGTGCCTCATGAGACAAGGAGCGTGCAGTTCAAGGAAAAGGTAGACATAGAGTATAAGGGCAAAAGCCTTACACTAAAGATTGTCGATACTCCTGGAATTGCCACTAAGATAGATTATGAGGAATTCTTGAAGTTTGGACTGAAAAAGAACGAGGCAAAGAAGAGAGCTAAAGAGGCAACCCAGGGAATAATCGATTCAATAAAGTGGCTTGACGACATGGATGCTGTTGTAGTTGTCCTTGATGCTGCTGAAAACCCATATTCACAAGTAAATATAACTATAATAGGAAATTTAGTAGCCAGAAAGATCCCTATACTTATTGTTGCAAACAAGATAGACCTGAAGAAAGCAGACATAAAGAAAATAGAGGCAGCATTTCCTGAATATGAAGTTGTAGGGATCTCTGCTAAAGAGGGAGTGAATATGGAAGAATTTTATGAATCATTATTTAAACTGTCTAAAAAAGTATAATGAGTAAAAAAGAAAAAAAGATACATGGATTGAGCCTGCAGGTGCTGCCATTCTCGGAAGTGAAAGATATGAGCATATCTGAAAGAGTCAAGAAGATTTTGAGTCTAGTATTAAGCAACAAGATTGTCATCCTACATGGAAGGCTAAGAGCAGAAGAGGAAGCCAGGCTAATTGAAGACACCATGGCTTTGGTTGACCATGTTAAGAATTTCAAGGGCATTGAACTTGCAGTAATAGAACCAGATATGAAAAGGGAGAATATTTTTGTCAAGATGAGACACGGAATTGCAAAGAGACTGATAGGCGATAGTGCCGCTCTTACCGTAATAGGCCCTGCCTCTGTCATCAAGGAAATAAAGAGAGATCCTAGAAGACTTGAGCTATTCTTTGACTAATATAAAAGTTTATTAATGCTATACTTGTGAGAGGATTATGCCATATAAATGCGTCCATTGCTCAGCTGTATACAAGGATGGAAGCCAGGAAGTCCTTACTGGATGTACAGAATGCAGAAGCAAGTTCTTCTTTTATATCAAGGATGAAAAGCTAAAAGAGATTACAGGAAATACCGATTTTGTATCGATGCTTAATCCAGCTGAAAAGAAACAGATAGAAGAGGATGTAAGGGATATTGCTGGGATAAAGGATGAGGATGCCCCTGTATTCCTTGACTTTGAAAGCGTGAAGGTAATAAAATCTGGAACATACCTCCTTGACCTTCCTAAGCTATTTTCCATGAACAAGCCAAGAGTGTATCAGCTTGAGGATGGAAAATATATAGTTGATCTTACAGGTCCAAGGGACAATTAATTTAAAAAGAACTCATCATTAGAGAGTACATGAAGTCCATTCTTTCAAAGATTGATGTTTCCCCATCAGAAGATGAGATAAAAAGTATGAGTAAGCAGAGTGAAGATCTCTGTCGCGATATAAGGGAAGAGATTAAAAAACAGAAGATTACGGCTCAGGTTTTTGTCGGTGGAAGCTTTGCCAAGGGAACACTGACAAAAAGTAATGTATATGATATTGATATTTTTGTTAGGTTTGACTGGACATATGAAGATCTATCTGGCATTCTAGGAAAAATACTGAAGCCCGTTGCGAGAAGGAAAAAGCTTGCACTAAAGTTAATACATGGAAGCAGGGATTATTTTAAGATTACAGGAGATAGTGTTTTTGAAATTATCCCCGTGATAATGATAAAAAATCCACGAGAGTCTAGGAATGTAATGGACCTCAGCTATTTTCATGTCCAGTATGTTAAGGGAAAGCTAAAGAGAAATAAAAAACTAATAAGAGAGATACAGATTGCAAAATCATTTGCAAGAGCGCAAAGAGCTTATGGAGCTGAAAGCTATATTCAGGGATTTTCTGGATATGCGCTAGAATGCCTGATAATAAATTATGGAAGCTTTGAAAAGATGGCAAGGAATCTTGCAAAGGCAAAGGAGCAGATAATCCTTGATCCTGAAAAAAATTACAAGAGCAAGCAAGATATTGTCATCAGCCTTAACGACAGCAAATTACATAGTCCTGTAGTTCTTATAGATCCTACATGGAAAGAAAGGAATGTGCTTGCAGCATTAAGTGCAGAGACATTCAAGACATTCCAGGATTCCTTGAAAAGATTCATCAAAAAACCGAGTGCATCATTCTTTGAAGTCAAGGAGATTAAAAAAGAGGAATTAGAGGAAAAAGCAAAAAAAAGCAGCGCTGAGTTTGCGCATATTCGCATTAAGACTGATCGGCAGCCAGGAGATATTGCTGGAACAAAGATGAAGAAATTTTCAAGATTCCTTTTGGAGAAAATTAAACATTATTTTGAGATAATTGAGGATAAGTTCTCATATTCAGGGAAAGACTCGGCAGACTTATTTATAGTGGGAAGGCAGAAAAAACAGATGATACAGATAGGACCTCCAGTCTCAATGAAAAAGCATGTTTTGGCTTTCAAGAAGAAACACAAGGACACATTTGAAAATGCAGGATATATTCATGCAAAGATAAAGATACAAAAAAACCTAAGAGAATTTCTAAAATCATGGGTTAGAGATAACAAGAAGATAAAAGAGATGGGAATTTCCTCTATTGAGATGGTATAATTACTGTTGAATCTGATATTTTCTTCCAATCATGCTAATCTCTTTTCTATCTTTTTCTGCACTATTCTGGATTATTTTTATTAAAGTCGACTTGTGATTTTCGATAGTATCTATTACTTTCCTCGAGCCTGAACAAACAAGAGGATCATATACTACAATGCCTTCTGACTTATTATTTTTATCAGGAGATTCATATCTTCTTGCATTTGAAGAATGGTATTTAGAATTTAAATTAGTTTTCATGTTCTTAGAATTACTTCTCGCTGTTTGCCTTAAGGGCTAGGTCTAGTATGCTTGACATTGACTCTGTGAAGAATGGAGACTGAAGCCAGACACCCATATCCTCTTCCGCATTTTCTGCTGTAAGCATGAAAAGAATCTCTTTCCTGTCGGAGATGAACACTCTTGCCTTTGAATCTGTAGGCTTTATCTTAAGCTCATATTTTGAGTTAAGCCTCTTGATCCTATCGTGATCTCCTGAAAGTGAGATTTTTAGTTTGACATCGTGTTTAGCTAATTTTTCTATTGTGGGAATAAGAACTCGACTTTTGTCTTCAAAGTCCATGACTGAAGTGCATATGACAACTTCCTTCTCTGCATTCTCCAATATCTCCCTTATTCTTGAAAGGACATTTGCCCTTCCCTTTAAAGAGCCTGTAATTTCATGGAATTTTACCGGGGCAATTCCTGTAGTGTGAAGCTGCTCAAGCTCAGCATATTCTGCTGTGTCCTTAAGAGTTGAAAGTGACTTTACTTTCTCATTTGCTTCCTGCATTGCCCTATTCTTTATCTTTTCAACGACTTCTGTAGGTTTTACTGCAATGTACTTAACAGGCTTTCCAATCTTTACGATTGCAAATCCCATCTTTTCAAGCGATTCTAGAACATCATATGTCCTGCTTCTTGGAACTCCTGAAAGCTCGGCAATCTCTCCTGCTGAGGCAATTCCCTTTGAAAGAAGGGCAAGCCATACCTTAGTTTCATAAATATTAAGATTAAAGTATTCCTTTATTCGCTTTACCAATTCTGGCTTTACTATCATGATTGAGTGATAAATATTGGGTATTTAAACCTTTGCCATGATGTAACTGCCTGGTGACACAATTTTAGCAAGATTTAAAAGGGATTACAATAGATTTCTTCTATGGAAATAAACGGAAATTATAGAATGGAGATGAGAAAAAGATTTCGTGAAGTAAGTGGCTATAGCTATCTGTCTTTAGTTGATCCATATGAATTAGATCGGCCTAGAGTAAAACAAATTATCAAGAAAGGAAGAGAAGTATTTAGTAGAAATGGATGGAAAATATGGAATTATCACGTTAAGCAACTTAAGATTGGAGAATTAAAAGATTTTCCTCCAAAGAGGTTTTTGCATAACATGACTCTTAATAATGCAATGCCCATGAACTATTCCATTCCCAGAGTTGCAGGATTAATCTATGACTCAACCCTTTCTCATATTACCGATGATGAGACTAAGGCATATGTTATCACCCATCACATTCCCGGGGATAACTTTATGACTTTGATAAAAAGTATGTCTAGTGAAGAGAAGAATAAAAGACTTGGAGTGATAGGATTGCTATTGCGTCAATTTCGAGAACAAAAAGTATTTTTATTTGATTTTGCACCTCGAGATATAATTCTTCATGACGGTTGGTATCCAGTTTTCGTTGATATGGAAAATGTAGAGAGAGGAGATGATCAGAAGTATCTTGGAAAACAAGTCCGACAATTTAACAAAGATTATAAAGATTTTTTAAAAGGAAAAGACTTAGAACGGGCACGAAATATTGTTTTTGGAGACTTAGAAAATAAGATAGACTAATCCGAGCGCCAAGAAGCATCCAGCCGTTATGAATGGCATAGCAGGATAGAATTTGCCTTTCTCGGAGAGGTAGAATAGTCCTGCAAGAGCCAAAGTAGCGCCTATTGCAATTATTAATGCAGGAATGAATCCTCCAAATGTACGAAGAACAACTCCGGCAAGTATGATTGGGAACACAACGTCCCCTCCTCCAAGTATTGCAAGACTGACCTTTACCTTCTTTTTCTTGCCCTTGGATTTTGCAAGCTCGGCCTTTTCTTTTGGGCTCATATATGGAATGAAAAATCCAGAGAAGAGCTTAAGCTTTTGAATCTGGTATTTTGCCATCTTCTGCATGAACCCTGCATGCCATACTGCATACATGTCATACAAAGAAATAACGATGAGAAGAACTATCATTGTGCCAACATTCAAAAGAGGGACGAATATGGATGCGATCCCTGGATAGATGAAGACTTCAGTTACATTATGCACAATTATATTTCTCTTGAATATTTTCCAGAATGCTAGAGGAAGAGCAATCAGAAATGAAACAACTGACCAATATGGAACCTTTACAGCTGAATTTATGGTTATCCCAATTGCAAGAGCTACAACAATGAAGAACCAGAGTCTCAGAAACATCTCTGCTTTTACTTTCATTAAGACAAACATTATTACGACTGCAATAGCAATGGAAATCATTATTGAAACAAGATTTGTCTTTGGAGCGGTATCAGGAGGGTTCATTCCATAAGGAAGATCATAAACTGTAACATTTGTCACATTTCCTGAACTGTCTACAACCTGCTTAACTTGAGGAATATAAGAAGAGACGACAAGAATGCCGACAATCTGAGTTATGAAAAACATCCCAAGGAGAATAAATGTAATCTTTAAGGAGTGTTTCATTTAAGTATATGGATTTAAGCGTATTTAATTATTTCAGTCTAATTGTTTCAAGGTTTCTCGGAACTATTGTTTCTACCCTATTTAGCTTGTAGAGGGAAGAGGCAAGATCGAGACATTTTGAGACTTCACCGTGATTGATTATAATTTTCTTTGGCTTAGGATTCATTCTGCTCACATATTGGAGCAATTCATTTCTTCCTGAATGCGCTGAGAGACCTGAAAGTGTTTCTACCTGCATCTTTACGGAAACCCTCTCATTGCTATAATCTTTTCCAAGATTAACCTCTTGGTTTCCCTCTTGGACATTTCTTCCCAGAGAGCCCATACCCTGATAACAGGTAAATATAATCAAATTATTAGGACTGTCAGCAAAATGCCTGAAATATTCCACAGAGGCTCCTCCAACCAACATTCCAGATGTGGCAATTACTATGCATGGACCTCCTTCAATTACTTCCTTTCTCTCTGTAGGACTTCCTATTCTCTTGAAGATATCAGACAAGAAAGGATTGTTGTCCTGGAAGATCTGATTTCTTACGGAAGCGCTAAGGAAATCAGGATACGCAGTATGAATTGCATTGATGTCCCATATCATCCCGTCAATATATACCGGAACTTTAGGAAGCTCTCCTGTCCTAATAGCCTCTTCTACCCTAAGCATTGTCTCTTGGGCGTGACCAAGCCCAAGTTCAGGAAGAAGAATTTTTCCTCCAGCTTCGATTGTTTTCTTAGCCATTTCTGTAAACTTCTGCTCTGTCTCTCTTCTTGGAGGGAGGACATCAACCTTTGAGCCATATGTTGATTCTATCTGCAATGTCTCAACTCTTGGAAAATGATTTGATGCAGGATCAAGCAGCCTTGTCTTGAGATACTTTGTGTCTGCGCTATATACGAAATTATGCAAACCGTTTCCTATATTAATATGGACCTGGGCAGACCCAAGAACATGCCCTGCATTGTAGAAGGTTATCCTGACATCGGGAGTTATGTCGTTTACCTCTCCATAATCCAGGCATATAGAATGTCTTACCATTTCCTTTATGTCTTCTGCGCGATACAATGGAGAGGCTGCCTGCTTGTACGCGACTCCTACAAAATCAAGTGTGAGCAGAGCCGAAATGTCCCTTGTTGGAGCTGTAAGATAGACTGGCCCCTTGTATCCCATCTTATACAGATAGGGAATGAGTCCTGAGTGGTCAAGATGAGCGTGGCTTAAAACAATTGCATCAACAGAATTTAGGTCTCCTATCTCTGCGACATCAAGATATGGAAATCTTTCCTGGCCCTCGGCAATTGCAGGATTTATTCCGCAATCAAGAAGAACTTTTGAGTTTGGAGTATGAAGCAGTAGACATGATCTTCCAACTTGTCTTCCTCCTCCAAGATATGTAAGCCTGATCCACATATCCATTTTTTCAGGGTTCCATTCATTGTATATCTTCTTTCCAATTTCATTCAGGAATTTCCTTCTGTAATTGTTATTAGCATAAAGAACCGATCTTATTTTTTCCGTAATCTTGCTTGGGATGGCCGGGCTTCTTTGAACTACTGGAAGCCAGAAGGTTGAGCGTTTTATATCATTAAGGATTGAACCCTGCTTTCCTATTACCAGGCCTGGTTTCTTTGCCTCTATAATTACAGTACTTCTTTGAACGTCGAATATGGGCACAAGAGCTCTTATTGTCTTCTCAGTCTCTTCCTCGCTTGCAAGTATATCCTGATCAGCCCTAAGCTCTATTCTTTTCTTGATTTTATCAACAACTGCCTTTACCTGTGATTCTCCTGTCTTAAAGAACTCTTTATCGTCGGTGTAAATTACTATGTTTGCACCCTCAAATGTGGCTTCATTAATTACCTTCGGTAACTCTTCCTTAATACTTTTTAATATATCTACCATTCTTACGGTTTATAGGTTTTACTTGAACTCTGCAACTATCTGTTCAGAAACAACATGCTTAATTCCATCTTTCGTGATCGTAAAGACATCAATTCCATTTCCTGAAGCAACGTCTCTTTGTGTGGATGCCTTAAGAGATTCTTTTGCCATTTCCACTGCTTCCTTGAGAGTAAGATCTTTTTTCCAGGATCTCTCCAGGAGTCCAAGAATATAAGGCATTCCTGAAGAAAAGTTTGCATCATAATCCTCAACTTTGTAAACTCCTCCAGCAGGCTCTATAGTATATAGTGAAACTGTTCCATCTTCATCAAAACCAGCAAGGAGTGTTCCAACAATGCTTGGGATCATTGCAGGGGTCCTGATATTTCGATAAGACATCATTCCAAATAGATTAGCAGCTTCTTTTACAGTAGGCCTTGATTTTGTCTTCAATTGCTTAAGCTTCAGCTCTGCTCCAAATACTCTCTGGGCAAGATCAATATCTGAGGCAACGCCGGTGCCGGCAACTGCAACATAATCATTGACCTTTACAACTTTCTGAGAAGTCTTTGACATGACAATACTTCCTGCTGTACTTCTCCTGTCTCCACCTAGAACAATTCCATCCTTAGTTACAATTCCCACTAGGCTTGTCCCTGAGTGCATTATATTCTTACTAATCTCTTCATTCATGGTTAGAAACCCACCTGTTTAGGTTAATGGTTTTAGAATAGGGAGGTATTTAAGTTTTATGGTGTGGAATAATTTTTAGTTTAAATAGTGTTTTTTTGAGCAACAAGATTTATATATTGAAGTTTGTGTGAAAGCGACGGAGATAAAAAAGGATGCTGATTAGTAGATTCTTGAATGCGGGAAATTTACCTCAGCAGGCGCAAAAAATCACCTGGAGCGATGAAATCTCAAGGATAGTTTCATTATTTCCTGAAAAAGGAGTTTTCCTTACAGGCATTGAGGGCTCAGACCCATTTGTTAATGGTGTAAGAAGAAACCAGTTCAAGGAGGCATTTGATTTTTATGAAAAAGCCGAACAAAGGATTGAAAACATCAGGACAATTGGAGTAAAATGGCTTAGATTTGGGCCTCCCTACTCGCAGACCCATGTAGGAAATAATATTTATGATTTTTCCTTTACAGACAGAATACATGACTTATGCCGAGAGAAAGGCATAACTGTAATGGCGGATCTGCTTCATTTTGGCCTTCCTGAATGGATGCATGAAAAAAACCCTGAAAATCCTTTTTTCCAGAATGAGTTTTTCCCTGAGCTATTTGCACAGTATGCAAAAGAGTTTGCAAGAAGATACAAGGAAATAAAACATTTTACACTTATAAATGAGCCTCTTATAACTGCATTATTCTCATCCAAGTGGGGAATGTGGAATGAAAAGAAATCAAGCAGATGGAATGAGGATAGAGAAGTTGTAATTGCATTCCGCAATATATCAAGGGCAATAATACTCGCAAAGCAAGAAATAGAAAAAATATGGGATGAAGAAAAAAGGGATGGAAGCCCTATATTCATACAAAACGACAGTTTCGAAGCGGCATATGCAACACCAAGAAGCGGAAGAAAGGAAGAGGCAGACTTGTTTAATCTTCGCAGGTTCGCAGCGCTGGATTTAGTCTTTGGGAAAAAAGATGAGCTGATGAAAAAATACCTTATCCAGCAGGGAATGCCTGAGCCTGAATATGAATGGTTCATGAAACATGGAAATACAAACAACACTGTTCTTGGGATAGACCACTATCCAACATGTGTCCATGTCTATCAGGCAAACAGGACTGTAAATCTCGGTCCAAGACATCCTTACCAGCTATATAACATCATAAAGGTTTATTGGGACAGATATCAGGTCCCCTTAATGCATACAGAGGTCAATGCCTGGCCGAGATATGCGAAAATGATATGCCAGAAGACATATGATGTTATCGTTCAACTTAGAAAAGAGGGATATCCTATTTTAGGAATGGGATGGTATGGTGATGAGTATCAGGCAGGATGGCATCATGCCCTTTGCGGACCAAGAGGATATGAGGAGTCTCCTGTTGGACTTTCGTATAAGGGGACTATACAGCCTGTTGGAAAATTATTCTCAAGACTTTCTCAACAGGGACTGCCTGCATTTGATATGGATATGGTTAGCCTAGCTAAAGAGCTAGCCGTCAACTGAAGAGACATTTCCAGCTTTCTTGAG
>JAIFVW010000021.1 GCA_019662115.1 Candidatus Pacearchaeota archaeon | reverse complement strand
GGTAATATTTTCCAGAAAATTCAGCTTTTGTAATTTCACTGCCTCCAAGAATCCTTCTTAAGACCTCTTCGCCACATGACTCTTCAATTTTTTTGCCATATCTCCGGCCATCAAACCTTCTCGTCCCTGAGAAAAACTCTGCATATACTAAAGGATAATAAGTCTGGACAGCAACATCAATATGATTGATCTTGACTTCCTTTATATCCCATCCCTTTTTCTTTAGATTTTTAAGTTTTTCATCTATAAGCTTTTGAATTTCATTACTAACTCCTTCGACTCTAAGAACTCCTACACTTACTTTACTTGGATTGGCTAATTTTATTGGGGAAGATTCTATACTTATAGTATCCTGCTCATCTTTTCCTCTTATAACATCAAGAACAAGGGCTGCATCATCAATATTCTTAGCTAATGGGCCTATCTGATCAAGGCTCATAGACAAATCAATTAATCCGTATCGAGAGACAAATCCATAACTTGGCTTAACTCCAACAACTCCACAATAACTAGCAGGATTTCGTATGCTTCCTCCTGTGTCGCTTCCCAAAGCAACATCACAAAGACCTGCGGCAACTGCAGCGGCACTCCCGGAACTGCTTCCTCCAGGAATCTTTCCAGGTGCAACTGGATTCTGTGTTGGACCAAAAGCACTATTTTCACCAGAGCTTCCACAAGCAAACTCATCCATGTTAAGCATGCCTATTATCAATCCATCCTCTTTCCTTATTTTTTCAATTACGGTTGCGTCGTAAGGAGCATTATAGTTGTCAAGAGTCTTTGAAGCGCAATTACATATCATTCCCTTGACATTAATATTGCTCTTTATGCCAAAAACATATCCATATAATCTTCCTTTCTTCTTCTTCGCATCAATTTCCTTTGCTTCCTCCAACACGTTTTCATTTATATGCAGAAATATATTGAGCCTCTTGTTGTCCTTCTTAATTTTTTCTAGATACTCTCTAGCTTTTTTTTCAACATTCATATATCACCATTCGATCTTCTTGAATGATTTCTTATTGTAAATGATTTCAGCCAGTTCATAAAACTCAAGGCTTGTGTCAATCTGGTCAGAAAAATATCTAAGCTGAAAGTCTTTATCCGTTTTTGAGTCAAAAAGCTCAACAGTCATCTCTTTTGTAGCTCCATGATCAATGAGAACATAATGTGCATCAACTTCCAGAGGCCTACCATCTACCTTGATTATATCTCCTTTCTTTACCTTTGCAAGAGGCTTGGAAGCCTTTACTGTAAAGGATTCTTCATCTACCATGATTTCTTCTCCGCAATAATGAAATCATCATTTTTGTCAGGGGCATTTTCAAACATTGTTTTTCTGAAACTCTCATCGCATTCCTTTCCTTTTCCCTCTTCCCTATATCCTCCGGCTGGCTTTTTAAATTCTTTCTCTTTTAGGTTAACGCCTTCCAAAGTCTTGCTGAATCTATCTAATATAATTCGGGCTTCCTTCTTTATCTCCTCTTGCTTCTTTTCGTTCATAACTAAGCATGAATATAAGAATTAATAAACTTAATTAATAGATTAATCTAGTGTGAAAAATATGTAGAGTCAATAGGTTGTTTGCCTATTCCCGGGCCCTGCCATGAGATCTTAACCGAAGCATCTCCTCTTCTTTCAAAATATTCTACCTTAATAGCGTGATCTCCGCTCTTGAGACTTACACTTGGAGAAGTTTTCTCCACATTAGCAGTCATAGGATACCACTGATTTATTAGCTTTTGATCATCAATCCAGACCACTATCCCGTCATCACTTTTGGTAAAGAAAGTATAGTTGCCAGCTTTCGGAATAAATATCTTTCCAGTCCATCTAACCGTAAACGAATCAGCCTCTAAGGTTTTATTATCAGGAGATCCTCTCTTCCAATCGAAGTTAATCGCTGGATCTATTCTTGTTAGTGCAAGTCTGGCGAATTGCCCATCTGGTTGTTTCATGTCCTGATAATATTCTCCCTTTAATCCCTTTCCTGCCGAAGGAATCATAGTATCTACAGGTTTTGTACTTAACGAGAGGCTAAATGGATCTACTCCATTTTCATAGATTATTTTATTATTCCTAAATATTTTGACTTCATAAGAATCATAATGATTTCCTTCATAACTAGATGAAGACTCATTAAGATTAAGTATAATTTTATACATTTCTCCATTGTATGTTCTCTCTGCTACCCTAAATGAAGAATTGCTTACTAATCTTCCAGGAGAAAGAATAACGGGTGACATGACTGTCAAAAGAGTGTTTTGCTTCTTCATTTCTTCAACAAGCTCAGGAGTAGTTCTGTCATATGTAAATCCTCCATATTTTAGATTCGCTGCAGTTATATAATACACATTTGTTCCGGCAGAATAGCTTACAATGCTACCAGCACTATAGTTAACAATTGTCCTATTGGATAGTCTCACTGTTACATTGTTGAGATACTTTATATCAACATTTTTGACAAATGTATAGTTGAATCCGGCAGGGAATTTAGGCAAGGTTCCAATCTCCTGAGGAAAGTAAAATATTCCTTTAGCTCCATGAATAACTGCTAGCCATATTTCTGCTTTCATTTCCTGTGGAGTAGGGCCTCTCCCTTTCAAGTCAACTTTCTGATCGCTAGACTCTATAAATGCCATCACAGGCTTTCCAGGTGCAATTGCCTGAATTTTATCAAGATATTCTCCAATAAGGTCCATTCTGCTAAATCTTCCTGTATTCATTATATAAGCGTCGGCAGAAAGCCAGTCAGCAGCCTCAAACATACGCCTATACCAATCCGATTTTGTCACAGCAGCACTCTTATACATATTAAGAACCTCCCATCCCGCAAAATTGCCTAATACTGGAGTGTTCGGACTTATCTTCTTAAGCTCTTTATAATGATTAATATATTCTCTTATACTTCCCTCCACATCAAAACTGCCATTTGGATATCGAAGAAGGTGGGTCTGCAGATCGGGCTCATCTCTCTGCATCCATCCTATGAATGTTCCATCATTAAAAGATTCCATTTTGGAGTCTATCAAAGCAATATTGCCACCAGCAACCTCCATCATAACTTGCATTCCACGATTTTTTACTTCCAGTGAATATGTTGCTCGAGTTATTGAAGAAAGCTGTGGCTCAGGTCTTGGAGTAATAGGCATGTTTATCCCCCTCTCCTTCCATACAACCAGATCTGCTTCCCTAGGAGCCCATACCCCGATGATAAATTTGGTTACATTCGTATTTCCTTTTTCACTTACAATATTCCCTGTAAACCAACCCTTAGAAGCTAAAAATAAGATATAAATGAAAAATATTACGACAATGATTGAGCTAATCCATGTCCTCTTTTTTTTATGCATTTGTTTTTTTAGGTGTAGGACATTTATAAGTATTGTTATGGCGTAACTCTCTCTGGGTCTCTAGGCAAAAGCAATGCCTCTCTTATATTGTCAAGGTTAAGCATTCTTTGTGTGATTCTATCTAATCCAAATCCTACTCCTCCATGAGGAATCGCTCCATATCTAAATATATCCTCGTATATTTGAGGTATCTTCACTCCCTTTTCCTTAGCTTGTTTCTGAAGTATCTTTAGTCTATGCTCTCTTTGGGCTCCTGTAGCAATCTCAACTCCCCTCCAAAGCAAGTCAAAGCTTCTTGTTCCCTTTGGATTTTTCTCAGGCCTCATATGATAAAAAGGTCGTACCTTAGCAGGATAATCTGTGACAAAAACAAATTCTTCTTTAAATTCCTTTAGTACATATTCCCCTATCATTCTTTCAGCCTCTGCATCCAAATCTTCATCCTCTCCTAGTTTTTTTCCTTGTTTGGCAAGCATTCTTTTGAGTTCATCCATCGAAATTCTCGGAATCTTAGCAGGAACCTTGAGTTCAACATTCAAAAGGGCTAGTTCACTCTTTCTTCTTTCCTTAACTTCTGAAATCATATACTTTAGCATCTTTTCTATGACATCCATAACATCATTTTCATCATTGATGAATCCCATCTCAAAATCAACTCCTGTAAATTCTGTAAGATGTCTTGTGGTATGAGATTTCTCGGCCCTGTAAACCTGTCCTATCTCCATAACTCTCTCAAATCCTCCAACGGTGAACATTTGCTTGTAGAACTGTGGACTCTGCGCAAGAACAACCTTCTTTCCAAAATGGTCAAGTGCAAAAGACTCTGCTCCTGATTCAAGTCCAATAGTTGTAAGTTTTGGGGTGTTTATTATGATAAAGTTTTCTTTATCAAAGAAATCAACTATGCTTCTATATATGCTGGATCTTATCTTGAAGATTGCAGAAGTCTTCTTCCTCCTTGTATCCAAAAACCTATAATCAAGCCTCTTAGGAAGCTCGGTTTTGGAGAAGTCGGAAACGTCAATAGGCAACGGCTGTTCAGCCTCGGTTAAAACCAAAAAACTTTCAGGGACAATCTCCTTTCCTCCAGGAGCCTTATCACTTTTCTTTACTAATCCTTTTATAATAACAACGCTCTCTCTTGGAGTCTTTCCCATGGCTTCAAAAATGTCCTTGTTCGTCTTGTCTTTATGCGCTGTAATCTGTATCTCTCCAGAAACATCCCTAAGAACAACAAATCTTACCTTTCCTAGATCCCTGGAATCGTAGAGCCACCCTGCAACTGTTACCTCTCCTTCAGAAATATTGCCTATCAGAATTCTTTCATTCTCTGTATCCTTCTTCATAGAT
Source organism: Candidatus Pacearchaeota archaeon (assembly GCA_019662115.1). Lineage (GTDB taxonomy): Archaea > Nanobdellota > Nanobdellia > Pacearchaeales > GW2011-AR1 > JAIFVW01. The sequence continues at coordinate 5,721 of JAIFVW010000021.1, read as the reverse complement.
TGTCAAGAAAAACTGTATTTTTAATCCTTTTTATTGGACAATTTTGTTAAGAATCTCCATAGCCTTCCTAGCATCCAATTTCCCTTTTAATTTCTGCATTACAAGACCCATATAAGCATTTGCCCTCAATCCTGGCTTTTCTGATACAATCTTCCTAATTTCCTCTTCAAGTTCATTTTCATTAACCCTCTCAACCTTAACAGCTTTATCAACAGGAACCCCCTCTAATATTTTCAATAACACTCTCTTTACATCTCCTTCATGAAGATGCCCTTGAACGACATGCTCTAATACTTTTTCCAAAACTGACTCCGATAAAATATTTTTTATTTCCTCAAAACTCTTCTTAAGCTTACTTGCAAACTCAGATCTCCATAAAGTCACCATTTTTGCAACAAGATTTGCATCCCTATGTAGATTTGAAAGAACTTCAAACTCATCCAAATTGCCTTCAAGAACAAGTCCGATTAACTCATCACTTAATCCCTTTTTCTTAAGCTCCTCTCGGATGTCGTGCTTTAGTTTAGGAAGTATTTTTTTAATCTCGTTAATCCTATCTCTTGGAACTCTTAAGATAGGAAGATCAGTTTCAGGATACATCCTGGCTCTTCCAGGAAGGGGCCTCAAAAATTCTGTATTTCCATCAGCCAAAGCATTCCTCACAGCACCTTCTTTCTTTTTTTGTTTAATATCTTCTTTCTGTCTTTCAATCTCAACCTCTACTGTTTTCACCATCATACTTGGATCCTGAAAACCTTTAATCTCAACCTTATCATGTCCTGGAATGCTTACATTAATATCCTGCCTTATTGTTCCGATGCCTCTTTTCACCTTGCAAGCTCTTAATATTTCTCCGATCTTCAAGGCAGCCTCCTTAATTTGATTTGGATTATTCATTGCTGGAGCGGTTGTAATCTCAACTAATGGAATTCCAAGTCTGTCAAGTCTATAAATAGACTTTTTATCATGTTTTTCAATAATCCTTGCTGAATCTTCCTCCAATGCAATTGATTCAATAGGAACTTTACCGAAACTTGTCTCAACGAATCCAGAATGCGCAATAAGTACAGTCCTCTGAAATCCAGAAGTATTAGATCCATCAATAACTGTCTTTCTCATGATTTGAGAAATTGGATATATCTCGCAATTCAAAAGCAAAGAAATCTTTAGTGCTTCCTCCAATGCTTTCTGATTAATCTGATGAGGAGGCTCTTCATCAAGCTCAACTAAGCAAGTGCTGTCATATCCCTGATAGATAAATTCCTTTCCTAATGATGCTTCATGTGCAACAGCGGCATCAACTTCCCCAGTTTCCCCAGCTACGCTATGCAATCTTCTCGTGATAGAAAAATGGGGATCATCGCTTCTCAAATATCCAGCACATGCACAAAATAGCTTTCCTGCATCAAGCTGCTGATGAACCTCGAGCCCTGCCTTCAATCCTTCATAATCACTCATAAAAGATTGATAGAAATAGATTATTTAAAAGTGGCGTCTAATGATGATTATTGTGATTGGTGTATTTGACTTCAACTTCATGGAGATCACCTAATACTTCATCAAGAGTGGTGTTAACTTTTCCCCCAATATAATCGAAAAAAGGTCTTTGTTTTTTAAGATCATTATCCCTCCACCCTACACACCCTTGCTCTAAAAGATCTATATAAACTGCCCTTTCTCCTGCAGGTTGTAAAACAGGAAGATAATCTGCATCGTGAAGAATTCTATTCTGAAGCAATCTCCCAACACGCTTATTGCCATCATTAAATGGTTGAATAGCCGCCGTATATAGATGAGCCATGGCTGCCTTTTCCACCGGATGAAGTTCGCCTTGATTAATATTATTGAAAGTCTTTGAAAGAAGATCACGAACTTTTTCATAATTAGGAGGACAGTATTCTTCAAGATTGAGGGATACTCGGCTAGTTCTATAAGGAATTTTATTTTTGAAAGGTTCTACTTTAAAAGCTAAATTGCCAGCAACACTTAAGGTGAGATAATTAGGCTCTTCAAGTAAATAAGCCCAAGCTTCTTCAATTTTCTTGACTCCTTCTTTGGCTATCTTAAACAACTGTCTATGCTCCTTAGTTCCAGGTTTATGTATTAAAAATTCCATTCTTTCATTAGGATGCTCTATCCACCATGAAAAAATAGCAATAGGATTTTCCTGATGAGACTGAATCCTACTCTTTCGTACTAAATAATAGTTAGGATCCTCTAGGATTTTCAATTGCTTTTTGTCAATCTCTTCTATGAGCGCATGATCTATTGGCATATATTTCATAGTTTTGGGATGTTTTTAAACCTTTTCAATTGTAACTCCTAGCAAGTTACTACAAAAATAAGAATAACTAATACAAATGAATAAAGGCAATTAAGATAATAAATCTATCTTCGTCGCTTGTGTTTATTCCTAGCAAGATAAATTGAATAAATTAACAATAGAATGATTATAACTGTGGCAACGTTCTTCTTGTCAAAGAAAGGCAGGGCGACTGCCTGCCCGCATGGAATAGTGTCGGAGGTGGATTGGCATGAGCTTGCATCAATGCTTGCCCCACATTCAGGAGAGACATAACTAACATCTCCAATAATAGTGATCGATCTTAATCCATTTACGCATTCAGATTGTGACTCTTCTGAAACTGCACAATCATAAATGCATTGAGTTTTAGTGTTTTCATAATGTTTGTCAAGATAACAGCTAGGTTTTGCAGGCTCTTGTTGTGCCCTGGTTGCATCCCATCTGCACCCTCCACACTGAACAACTGTCCCATCCTCTCTTATGCTCCCACAATCAAAGCCGGCAGGATCAGTAACGTTTCCTGTTTGAGGATTAGGTCTGTTTGGATCTCCTACACCTGCAGGATCAGCAGCACATGTTCCTTCATCCTGATAATCGGAACATTGGTTGACCTGACTAATCACACACCTCGTCCCATCATTCAAGGTTGTGCAAGCATATCCTCCAGGACAGCAATCATCTGCACTCCCTATAATCCCATCAAGCCCTCTACATGCAGCAGAATCTCCTGTATATGTTTTTTCAAGTAAGAAGCCTTCATCATCAGTCAATACTAAGTATTGTCCTCCCATGCACTGGCTTTTTCCGAGTAAGGTAAATATTCTTGAAACATGATTCCCAAGTTTCGGAGTTCCAGTATAATTCAGTTGAAGGTCTACCTTCTTGTCATTGAAAGCTTGTGATGGAAATCCATAAGTTTGTACTCCTTCTATAAGTCCGAAGCCCTCAAACGTATTTCCATTATCAAAACTCCAATTAGCATACAGGCTACCAAAGTCCTTAGGTCCTTGATCTACGCTAATAAATTGTCCGCATCCTGAAGGTGCGTTTTGTGTCTTTTGAGGGCAGTTCCCTGCCTTGCATATAACAGTAGGGCATGTCCCTCCGGAAGAATCAACTACATAGCTATCATTAGCTCGATAAGTGACCTTAAAAGATTCATTGACGATAACCTCTCTATGCTGAGGCTCATTGATATACGTCAGCATTCCAGGACCAGCCAAAACAAGAATTGCAACTTGTTTTTCAGTCCAGGCTTCATCATTATCATAGACTTTAACCGTTATTGTCTTTTGTCCTGGACTGTTGAATGAATGTGTAAACGTGGCTGAAGAACTTGTAAACCCATCCTCTTCAATTTTCCATTCAATCCTGCTGATCTGACCCTGAGCATCACTGCTGTCAACACTAAAATCAAGTGGAGTATCAACAAAGTACATCTGTCTATGTTGAGGAGCTATGATATTAACCTCTGGAGGAGTATTAGTCTCAATCTTAGTAACATTCCTTATATCGCTTCTATTATTGATTCCCGAGGCAGAGGCTACAAAATAATACTCAACCTGCTTATCAGAATACTCGTCTTCTGTAACGTCTTTAGATCTAATATTATAATCGTCATCAGTGCTTTCCCATTCCAAAGTTGCCGCTCCAGAATTATTCACGACTGCTTTCAATCCAAGTTTGATATCATCATCTGGATTGAAAGGATTTAGGCCTGGGTCTGATTCTTTAATATCGAAACTTATTTCTGTGCCAGAACTTAATCCGCTTGTTTGAGCAATAAGATACAAAGAGTCTCCAATCGAACTTTTACGGCTCGCTGAAGTAAGAATATCCCCTTGAAAATCAGTCCAAAATACTGCAGTTATTTTCTTTTCTACAATTATCTGGCAATCAGAAGTGCTCGAACATTCATCTGCATTTGTTCCTGGAACAGCAACGCATTGATTATTAACGCACTTTGCATACATAGGAGAGCACGAAGTTCCCCAGGTGCAAGAGTCTATTCCGGGACCTGCAACAACCTCACATGCATTATTTAAACAATCAGCATGTGTTGAAATACAATCCGATATATCTGCACATCTATCTGTTCCAGCTCCACTAACAACTGCACATTGATTATCTGCAGTGCATACACTATGCTTATCTCCTCCGCATTCGGCATTCGTGAGGCATTCATTTACCCCTATTCCTTGCTTTGAGATACATTGTCCTGCTGTTGTACATTGCCCGTATGACTGAATGCAGTCACCAGAACTCTTACATCTATTAACTCCGGCTCCCTCAACACTGATACAGGCACTATTGACACATTCAGCGTGCTTGACCTGGCACGCAGCTCCCACTCCATTACATTCATCTATTCCTGGACCCTGGATTATCCTACATTGATTTTGAAGACATTCTGTGTGCTCGGTATCACAGTCAGCATTGGTGCTGCATTCATCAGTCTGGCTTCCCTGTGCAACAACACATTGATAGTTCTGACACTTAGCGTAGCTACCAATACACGAAGTGCCTAGAGCACAGGTGTCTAACCCCAGACCATTAACAATTTGGCACTGGTTATTGACACAATCAGCATGCTGGGCACCACATTGTTGATCATAATTACATCTTTTTTCTCCAGGGCCAAGGACTGCAATACAAGATCCCGCAGAACACTCTGTATGGAAAGGATCACATTGGGAAAATTGAGGTCCACTGCATTGATCAGGTCCAGGGCCATTTACCTGGACACATTGATAGAGATGTCCAAACTGTTCTAAGCATTCAGCATGCTTTTCCAAGCAATCATCGTTAACAGCGCATGTATTAACTCCTTCCCCATCAGCAATAACGCATTGATTATTCTCACATATAGAATGCTTAGGGTCACATGCTGCTGCCACATCATTGCACTCATTGACGCCGGATCCCATGACTACTTGGCAAGAATTGCTTATGCATTCACTATGCACATTGCACTGATTAGGACCATATTGATAGTCGGCGGCGATTCTCGTATACTGGCACTTGTTGGTTTGAGAACTGCATTTTGCAAGAACACAACTTGAGGTTGGAGCAGGACAATGACTGTCTTGCTCGCAATACACGCACGTAGGCTCATTTCTGCAAGCCCAATCACCACAATCAGCTCCACCATTGCAATCATTATCAATGTTATCAGTGCACGAGGTTTCCTGAAAAGGCTCATAAGCAGGATTATGTATCTGGTCAGACAAATCGGGACAGATGTCATAGAAGTTAGGAATGGCATCTCTATCTCTGTCTATGTCTATGTTTCCAAAATCAAGTGTTGTAATTGTGGTGCCGATGCGTCCCATTCCTCCGCAGGATTCACTTGTAGCTGTAACTATAAGTTTCCCTCCCTGAATCTGAACAGAAAGAAGTCCTGAATCTACAGGAGA
>JAIFVW010000020.1 GCA_019662115.1 Candidatus Pacearchaeota archaeon | reverse complement strand
AATATATGGAGTTAGGGTTGTTATTAATAGAGGGTTCTTCTCTAGATACTCAGTCATCTTTTTCTTATTAGCCTTTATTCCATTTACACAGTTGTCAACAAAGATATTAATTGCATTTGTTAAAACTTCTATAGAATGAATAAGAGCATGGGCTGCAAGAGGCATCATTACATTCAATTCCAGCTGCCCGGCCTGAGAGCAGAGAGTGATTGCAGTATCATTGCTTATCACATAGAAACCTACCATATCAATCATTTCTGCAATAGCAGGATTTACCTTTCCAGGCATTATGGAGGATCCTGGCTGCACTGCAGGAAGATTTATTTCATCCAACCCTGAGGTGGGACCTGAACTTAGCAATCTAAGATCATTTGATATCTTTATCAGCTCTTCCGAAAGAACTTTCATACATGAGCTAGCAGAGGAAATTGCATTCAGGCTTTGAGTGCCCTCAAATAAGTTTCCTGCATGGAAAGGAATATGAGAGATAGATTGCAGCTCCTTATAGAGATGTTTTCTGAATTCTGGAGGGGCATTTATGGATGTTCCGACTGCTGTTCCTCCTAGATTAAGCTCCAAAAGATTAGAGTAAGTTTTTTCAAGAGTTTTCCTACATTCGGAGATAGAAGCTGCATAACCCTTGAATTCCTGTCCTAGAGTGATAGTTACTGCATCTCTAAGATGTGTTCTCCCTGATTTTTTTACGTTTTTCCATTCCCTTGACTTTTTTTCCAGAGAACTTTCTAGCTTTCTCAATGCAGGAAGAAGCTCATTGCGAATTGCAGTATACGATGCAACATGAATTGCTGAATGGAAAACATCGTTTGTTGACTGGCCCAAATTGACATGATCATGAGGATCAAGAGATTCATATGATCCCTTGCTTTTATTTAATATTTGCAAGGCTCTATTTGCAATCACTTCATTAATATTCATGTGCTCTGATGTTCCTGCACCGGCCTGAAATACATCAAGAGGGAATTGGTCATCAAGCTTTCCTTTAATTATATCATCACAGGCCTTTACAATGGCATTAGCTTTCTTTCCATCAAGCCTTATTATTTTTTTATTTGCCAGAGCGGCTGCTTTTTTTATAAGAGCTAGAGAATATACTAATTTAAGGGAAAAATGGAGTCCACTGATGGGAAAATTTTCTATTGCTCTTTGGGTTGCTATTCCATAGTAAGCCTTGGCAGGGATTTTTTTTGATCCTAAATAATCCCGTTCCACCCTATAACCTCTTTTCATTTCCTGATAAGCATAATCGGCTATAAATGTCTTTTCCTCATAAGATTTATAACAGATTTATCCTTCATGGAAGAATGAAAATAGAGGAAGCTGATGTGCTTGTGATAGGATCTGGAGGTGCAGGATTAAGAGCAGCTATTGAAATACATGATTCTGGAGTTGATGTGCTTGTTGTTGGAAAATGTGCAAAGAGGGATGCCCATACTATTCTTGCGACAGGAGGTATTAATGCATCTCTAGGAAATATGGATTCTCAAGATTCTTGGCAGCTTCATGCAGCAGATACAATAAAAGATGGTGGGCATATTAACGATACGGATGCAGTATTAGAATTGTGCAAAAATGCCCCTTATGCTGTCAGGGAACTTGAAAAGTGGGGCACCTCTTTCCATAAAGAGAAAAATGGCAAAATAAGCCAGAGATTTTTTGGAGCAGCTACATACCGGAGAGCTTGTTTTGTAGGAGATGTGACTGGAAAGGCAATTTTGAATACCTTAGTTGATCAGGCAGAAAAAAGAAAGATTAACTTCAGAAGTGAAGTGTATATATTTTCATTACTTCATGCGAATGGAAAAGTCAATGGTGCTTTAGGGCTGGACATTCGAAATGGAAAGTTTGTAATTTTCCACGCTAAGAAAGTCATTCTTGCCACTGGAGGCCATTCCAGGATGTTCGCCAGAAGCTCTTCAAGATTCTGGGAAAATAATGGTGATGGAATCTCTCTTGCATATAATTTAGGAGCAAGATTCATGGATATGGAGATGTTCCAATTCCATCCTACCGGAATGGTTTATCCGTCAGAAGCAGAGGGAGTTCTTGTCACTGAAGCTGTAAGGGGAGAGGGAGGAATTTTAACAAACACCAAGGGAGAAAGGTTTATGGATAAATATGACAAGGAAAGAATGGAACTTTCAGCTAGAGATATTGTTGCCAGAGCAATCTACAATGAAGTTCAGGAAGGACGTGGTACAACACATGGAGGAGTATGGCTTGATATCTCTCACAAGCCTAAATCATATATATTAAAACGTCTGCCAAAAATGTATGATCAGTTCAAAAAATTCGTCGGTATAGATATATCCAAGGAAAAGATGGAGGTCGCTCCGACTGCCCACTATTCAATGGGTGGGATTTATACGCGTCAGGCGACAGGAGAGACAAGTGTTCCAGGATTATTTGCAATAGGAGAGGTAACTTCCGGAGTGCATGGCGCAAACAGGCTAGGAGGTAATAGTCTTGCTGAGATAGTTGTCTTCGGAAGGATTATAGGAAAAAATGTTGCCAGGCAATCTAAAAAAGACTCTTTTATTCCTATCGATGACAATCTAATAAAAAAAGAAGTGGGAAAAGTGATTGCTATCACTAAACAGAGCGGGAAAAACCCTATTGATCTAAAGAAAGAGATTCAAAAGGTAATGTGGAAGGATTGTGGTGTTGTTCGCGAAGGAAAGAAAATGAATCAAGCACTTTCTAAGATTGATAGATTGAGGAGATATAATCTCCATACTGGAAATAATTTAAAGATGAATGAAAAACTTATTGCTGCCCTTGATGTAAGAAATATGTTTCCTACATGTGAAATGATACTTCGCAGTGCATTGTTTAGAAAGGAAAGCAGAGGAGCGCATTATAGATCAGATTATCCCTATACAAAAAGGGAATGGAAAAATAATGTTGTTTGTCTTCCTGAAAATAATAAGATAAAAGTATCTACAAGACCTGTAACTCCTGTTCCAAAATATGTTTCAAGGCATTTCAAGGATAAGAATCCCAGTCACCATCTGCTAGAATAGCTAATTGATAACAATAGATTTTATGTTTACAAATTCCTTTATTCCGTAATATGAAAGCTCCCTGCCAACTCCTGAGTTCTTTATTCCTCCAAAAGGCAGCCTTGGATCAGATTTTACCATTCCATTAATAAATACCATTCCAGCCTCTATTTTTTTCGCAAGCTCCTCTGCTTTCCTTAGATCTCCAGTCCAGAGGCTTGCTCCAAGCCCAAATTGAGTTCTATTTGCCTCTTTTATCGCTTCATCTGCATTTTTCACATAACTAACTACTGCAACTGGCCCAAAGATTTCCTCATTGAATATCTTCATGGAAGGCTTAATGTGGGTAATAAGCGTTGGAAGATAATAATATCCTTTCATTTTCATGCGGCTTCCGCCCTTAAGGAGTTTTGCTCCTTTCCTTAATGCATCTTTAACTTGCAAATCAAGCTTATCTACAAGGTCTTTCCTTGCAAGAGGCCCTACATCCGTTGTCTTGTCAAGAGGATTTCCAATCTTCAGTAAATTAAGATGATATAGATAGTTTGATTCAAAAGATTCTTTCTTTGACTGTACCACTATAAATCTTTTTGCCGCTATGCAGCTCTGTCCCCCATTTACCATCCTGGATTGCACAGCCGTCTTGCAAGCTAAAGAAAAATCTGCATCTTCAAGAATTATAAAGGGATCGCTGCCTCCAAGCTCAAGAACAACCTTCTTTATATTTTTTCCTGCAAGCTCTCCAATATTCCTTCCAGCCTCAACACTTCCTGTAAGTGAGACTCCCTGCACAAGACTTTTTTCCACAAGCTGGGAAGCTGTGTCTGACGAAATAATAGGAGAATTAAAAACATGCTTAGGAAATGACTTGTCGAAAATTTCTTGCAAGGCTTTAGAGCATCCTGGGACATTCGCTGAATGCTTAAGAATGCAAACGTTTCCTGCACATAAAGCTGGAATTGCGTAGCGGAAAACCTGCCAGAATGGAAAATTCCAGGGCATTATACCAAGAACTATTCCTAGAGGCTCGAATGTAACGTAACTTCTTTTTGCCTCCGTCTTTATATTTTCAGGCTGTAAGAAAGATACTGCATTATCTGAAAAATAGTCACAGAGCCAGGCACACTTTTCGATTTCTGAAATGGACTCTTTTATAGGCTTGCCCATTTCACGTGAGATAAGATCTGCAAGTTCGTTGCTCCTCTTTCTAAGCAATGAAGCAAGAGATGAAACATGTGCTGCCCTTGATTGAACGGATTTTTCTTTCCAAGAAAGAAAAGCCTTTCTGGCGCTTTCTACTATGTGGATCATTTCATTTGGGCTTGAATAAGAATAGGATTTGATGACTTCTTCAGTGGCGGGATTGAATGAAGATATTTTCATGCAATTGCTGGTGCGACAGGCAAATCAAACATACTTAATAATCCAGGGCGAGCATTCATCACGACAGGAATAAGGTTCACCGCATGACTTGTTGTTGTAATATTTCCCGGAGGAACATTGATAGTTTCTACCAATCTGGGATCTCCCTCAATAATAATTTGGTTGTAATATTTATCTTTGGGGTCTACTCTTCCCAGTTCTTCCAGAGTAATGATTTTTTTTCCGTTTTTTATCCCGAAGCAACGGTGGTCGAATCCGCACACATTTCCTTTTTCGATTTTCATATATCCTGGGACATTAATTGCCCTTTTCGCTAAGACTGGGTCTCGCGTCTCAGAAATTTCATCAACATCCCATTTCAAGCCATGGACAAGCATTGATAGAGACTCAGGAAGGCCTATATGCAAAGGCAACTTTCCCTCCTTCACTCCTTGTTGAAATTCTCCAGAACTCAAGCCAATACCTATATTCTTTTGGATTGAAGGTCCAAATGGGGAAAAATCAATTACACGAGTCACCTTTATTTCCTTAACATTGCGGCAGATTCCTGTAAAAAATAAGGGCAGTATATCCATTGCAAATCCAGGATTAATGCCTGTTCCAAGAACTGTTGACCTGTACTTCTTTGCATAATTGTCTATGTCCTCAGAGAGGGAAGGATACTTAGAAAATGGATAGCCCATTTCTTCGGCAATAGTAATGACTTTAATGCCCTGCTTTATCGCGCCTTTAATCTGCTCCCATACTTGCGGGACATACGAAACTGCAGCGTGCAACATGATATCAGCCCCTGATTTTTTAAACACCTCTTCAGGATTGTTGGATACTATAACACCTATTTCCTTCTGCAGGCCAAGAACAATTCCAAGATCCTTTCCCTGGTTTTCAGGCTTCCTATCAATTGCACCGACAACTTCTAGATCTTTTTTCTCAAGCATGATTTTTGCCATCATGCTCCCCATGGCACCAAGGCCAAATTGGATAACTTTTATTTTCCTCATGATCTCTTTTTTACAAAGTAAAGGTTTCTGCTATATAAACATTCGCCTGAGTAATGTATATAAATCCAGCCGTCTTAATAGATATACAGTTCTGAAAGGAGGATTACACATGGCTAAACAAACAAGAAATAACCGTAAACGTACAGGGTCGACTTCAACGCGTAATTCAATGGCCTCTAAAATGAAGGAAGCAGCGCCTCAGCTTGAGCGAAAGGCAAGAAAGGCTATGCATGCAACAAAGAGAAAGTTCCAGTCAGCTGAGAAGAGGGTTGAAAGATATGTTAAACAGCATCCTGCAAAGGCAGCACTTATCGCTGCGGCAATAGGAGCTGCAATTACCGCTGGAGCAGCAGGCGCATTAAAGAAGAAACGTTAATAGTTAAAGAAAGAGTCTAAATTAGATCTCATATTGAGAAGCTTATGCGCGATATGCTTGGCAGCCATAGTGCACACCACTTGTGAACTCGCTCCTCCAACACTAATTTTATTTCCTTTTGTTTCAATGATAGGGATGTAATCCTCTGTTACTCCAAATGTTCCAGACCATACATATTCTATCTCTACTGACAGCTGTGGAAAGAGATTTTTAAGAAAGGAGCGTATTTTTTCTACATGAGGACGATGTGGATTTGTTCCCTTATGCTTTTTGTGGACAATCCTGTCTCCAAATCCAAGAAGAATTCTATTGTCTTTTGTAAGCTTCAGATAGTGATATCTTAGTTTTGTGTCCCAGACAAGCTTTTTCTCAACCATGTTTATAGATTGTCTTTGGGAAAGAGTGAGTGGCTTCGTTATGGCAATTGTTGATTTTCTATTTTTAACCTTGCTATTCCTCATATCCACGTCTACGGCTATAATTATTTTCTTGAATTTTATAATTCCATGTGGAGTTGTTGCCTTATTTTCCTCTAGGTTAATCAGAGGAGTATGCTCATATACACCAACTCCTTTTTTTTCAATTACTTTTGATAAATTTTGAGTATATTTAAGAGGGTTAACAGAGAGACCGTGATCAAAAGAGAGAATAGCGTGCTTAAAAAGAGGAGTATTAATCTGTTTCCTTAGCTCTTCTCCTGATAACCAGCGTGTGGTTTTTTCTATCTTTTTTTCTATCTCATATTCACGAAAAAGAAATTTATGGGCCTTATAGGGAAGCATTCCATAAATAGTGTGCAATGGTTCTGCATCACAATCAATTTTTTCTTTTTTTGCTATTTCTTTCATTAAATTAAGGCCTTCGTGGTTGCCCTTCCAGAAAACAAGCCCTTTTTTTAATCCATGTTTCTTGACAATGGAATCTAGATCAAGCTCACCCTTCAGCGTTAGAAATCCCGCTGCCTTCCCTGTAGCTCCTGAGGCAATAGTATTCTTTTCTATGAGAACTATGTTTTTTGCTCCCTGCTTATTTAGAAAATAGGCCAAAGAAACTCCAAGCACTCCACCTCCTACGATAAGATAGCCGCATTCTATATCTTTTTTCAGCGGCTGTCTTATCTTATATCCTGGATTCCTCCAGAACACCTCATATTTCATTCCTCTACCAGCAAAAATGTATATTTAAGTTTTAGGTAGATTTTTATAATAGGATTTCCTGGAAATTAAAATGAGGTTTGATTTTGTTGTTCTAGGAGCGACTGGCCTACAGGGCAAAATAGCGTCAAAAGACCTTCTTGAAAGAGGGTTTTCAGTATTAATGTGCGGGAGAGATGAAAGCAGAGTCCAGCACCTTCTCAAGAAATACAGGAAGACAAAGTTCTCTTATATAGATGTCAGAGACAAAAATACTGCTGCAGACATAGTAAAAAAATCAGGGGCTAAAGTTGTCGTAAACTGCGTAGAAGGGGACTGGAATCTTGACATACTTGAAATTTGCATCAAGGCCGGAGCGAGCTGTATTGACCTTGGTTCCGAGATATGGATGACTAAAAAGCAATTTGCTTTGGCTCCTGCATTGAAGAAAAAAAATCTTGTGCATATAACTGGATGTGGATCAGTTCCTGGAGTGGGAAACGTTATGCTTAGGTATGCTGCTGAAAAATTCGATGCAATTAAAACAATTGAAGTCGGATTTGCATGGAACTCAAACATAGAAAAGTTTGTCGTTCCATTCTCTATACAAAGCATTATTGAGGAGTTTACTGATCCTGCAACGAATATTGAGCATGGAAAATTCAATAAGATCAATCCCATGGATTCTGTAAAAGAAAGCAAGGACTCGATAGTAGGAAAACAAGAAAGATTCTATGCACGCCATCCTGAAACATACACCTTTTACCATTACTATAAGAAAAAAGGAGTTCAGAACGTTAGATTCTATGCCGAATTCCCTCCACATTCCTTCAATAAGATTTCATCTTTCATCAAATTAGGATTTGGAAGTCATGAAGGTATTGATGTTGATGGCAAACCTATACTTCCAATAAACTTCTTAACAGAATTATTAAAGAGGCTTGAAATTCCTCCAAACTATACTGAAAAGGAAGATTTGTGGGTAACCTTGGAGGGCAAAAGTGGAGGGAAAAAGAAATTAATTAGAATGCAGTGCGTCGTTAAAACAATAGATGGATGGGAAGATGCAGGATGTAATATTGATACAGGAATTTCTGCGAGTATAATGGCACAACTAATTCATAGAGGAAGTATAAACAAGCCCGGAAGCTATTCTCCGGAAGCAATCGTTCCTCCGCAGGAGTTCTTCAAAGAACTAAGAAAAAGGGAGATGGTTGTCTACGAGAATGGAAGAGTGATTAACGAGTAGATGCTTCTTCTCATTGATTCTTCTACCGTTGTCATAAATATGAATTCCTCTTCTCTCCAGTTCCTGGAAGAAAACTGGGCAAGGCACTACTGCTTCAGGCCCATATACTCCTGCTTGGGTTATTAGACGATTGAAAACCATTTGAGAGATTATTGAAATTGTTCTTCCAGTGTTAACATTGCTTCCCGCCTTTTCCCAACCTTTAAGGGTCTTGACAACACAGTCCATCTGCCTAAACAGGGGCTTCTTATTTTTAACTCCCCGCATTCTGACCCATAGATTCTCAACCTCTGTATAGCCTGGAGGAGAACCTAGACGCTTAAGGACTTGGGTTGTGAAACTTGCAGGATTTATTTTAACCCCGTTTACCTCAAGCTCCTCTTCAGAATCAAATCCGAGATCCATTAACATATTGATAACTTTTAGTGAGTGCTCAGGAAAACCAGCCATATAATGTAAATTCTTTATCCCTTTGTACTTGAAATATTTTGCAAATGTAAATGCCTCTGAATGTACAATGCAATGAACAGTCTGACGGCCAATATCCTTAAACATATATGTTGCAACGCAATTTCTCCTGTCTGTCTTTATCAGCTTCCCATTCTTAAGTATGATTGGAGGGGTAGTAAATTCGTTGAATATACTTTTAATAGAATATGGGACAACGAAGTCCTTCATATTAGAGTCCCAGGCGAATCCAAGATCAATAGTGTCTACCCTGTCAAAGTCGTTTATTGCATGAGCAGCCATTACATTTGTTATTCCTGGAGTTGAGCCACATCCAGTTATATTTATAATTCCTTTTCTTCTGAACTCGCTGTCTAGCTTAAATTGCTGTATTGTAATATCGTGCAAGCCTCCAAGGTCTGTGCATGATCTTCCTGCAACAATGCATGCTTTCATGATTGGAACATTATAAATAAGCTCTGCACAATTAACAACCACTTTTGCCCCGGACCGGAATATTGCGGCTAGAATATCTTCCTGTTTTTTCAAATCAACCTTCATAAAATCAGCATTCTTACTCTTTAGAACATCTTGGACTGCTGAACTATCTCTTCCTGCAAGAACAATCTTGTATCCGCATTCGAGCAAGTCACGAGCACATATTCTTCCCTGCTGTCCTGTCCCTCCAAAAATTATGAAATCACATGCCATTATATCTCTTTTTTATTTTCAAACACTTTTATTCCTCTTTTCTTTAATTCCTTAAAGAATATTAGTGGATTTATAATTGTTTCTGGAGGGAAGACGCCTTTCTCCTGTATATTTACAATCATCTGGGCAATAATAGAACAAGGAACTGCTGTGTCAATGACTCCTGCAGGATAAATCCCATCAGATTTTGTGTAAGCTCGCATTGCAAATCTTGAGTCGAAAACAACCTGAAGCATCTCTTCATCCTTTATCCTGCCGTGTGGGATAAACTGATCCATTACTTTTGATGTTAGATCAATTATCTTTACATTTTCCCCTTCAACATTGACTTCATCATGAGAGGTTAATCCGAGATTAATAATCGTTTCAATAATCTTATTGAACTCATCAGGAAAAGTCACACGGAATTCACAGTTCTTTAATCCGTTTTTTTTAAATGAAGCTGGAAGAGTCGCAAGCTCTGAGTGCAGGCTGTAAAATCCTTTCAATTTTCCAAAATCCCCAAAATCATACATTTTTATTCCTGAGCGAGGCTCTGCAAAAAATAGTTTTCCATTCTTGTAAACTGCAGGAGACTTAGTATATTCGTCTACTAGAGTCTTAAAGCTATATGGGAGGACAAACGGCTGACTGTACTTAGTGTAATCCTTATCTGCAAAAGTAATATCGATCGAACTGAATCTTTTCAGCTTTTGAGATCCATAAGCAGCCATTACATTTGTTATTCCAGGAGTTGAGCCACACCCAAGAACTGCCACCTTGCCAATTTTCTTGAATTTATGAGATAATTTAAGCTGCTTTCGTGTCTCATGAAAAAGACCTCCAAGATCAAGATAATTAGTCCTTGCTTGCAGACAGGCCCTCATTATCTGCATATTGAAATAATATTGCACACAATTAACAACTACGTCAGAACCTTTGATCAAAGAAACAAGCTGAGAATTACTTGTTATATCGAGACTTTTTGCCTTTATTCTTGATGAGTGGAATGATCTTGCGTAATTGAAAGCCTTCTCCTTATTTCTGTCAGCAATGATAATTTCATCTCCTGTCGTCATGAACAAATCCCTGACAACTACTCTACCAATAATTCCGCAACCGCCTAGAACTACAAATTTCATGTTAAGCCGATGTAAACATGCTTTAGATATGTATATTCCTCAAGAGAATAGGCTGACAAATCTCTTCCATGTCCTGTTTGCTTGACTCCACCATGAGGCATTTCAGATACAAGAGGAAGATGGTCATTTATCCAGACCTCTCCAAAATCTAATGAATTTGAGACTTCAATAGCTCTTTGCAAGTCTTTTGTCCAGACGCTTGAGGCAAGTCCATATGTAACATCATTGGCTTTATCAATTACTTCCTGTTGAGTTTTAAATGAAGATAAGGCAATGATTGGACCAAAAATTTCCTTTTGACATAAATTGCCCTTCTGCTCAAAATCCTTCACAATAGTAACAGGATAAAAGAATCCCTTTCCTGGAATTTTGGATTGAAATACAAGTTTCTCTGTCTTGGCAAGATTTTGGATAAAATAGGAAACTTTCTCTTTCTGCTTTCTAGATATAAGAGGCCCTATATTAGTGGAAGACTTAGAAGGATCTCCTAAAATAACTTTTTCGGCATTTTTCCTAACTTCTTTGATAAATAAATCATATATTGAATTTTGAACATATACTCTGGCAGCAGCGGTACAATCCTGGCCAGAATTCACAATAGAAGCCTCAACAACATATTTTGCTGCCTTCTTAAGATCTGCATCATCAAAAACAATGAATGGAGCTTTTCCTCCTAGTTCCAGGTGGATTTTTTTGAGCGTTTGAGATGCAAGCCGCATAATTTCTTTTCCTGTTTCTGTACTTCCTGTTAGTGCAATGCAATCAACACCTGAATGTAAAGCAAGGATTCTTCCGACGGTCTCTCCATTGCCATGGATTACATTTATCACTCCTTTTGGAAATCCCACCGACTCTGCTAGTAGTGCAAGCTCTATTGTTGTCAAGGGTGTTAAGGAGGAAGGCTTTAAGATTATAGTATTCCCTGCAGCAACTGAAGCCAATTTCCAGCAGGCCATCATTATTGGATAGTTCCAGGGAGTAATGGCTGCTATAACTCCTAAAGGTTCTCTTTTCAACAACGATTCTCCTAAGGGAATATGCTTTCCCTGCAAGACAGCATTAGAATATATTCCAGGCTCCTGAGTTGTTAGAATTCTGCATGCACCTGCAAAAAATCTTATATTATCAATCGAGAAGTCTATGTCTGACTTTGCCATGGAAATTGTTTTTCCCTGGTTTTCTGATTCTAGTTTAGCCAGCCTTTCCTTGTTATGTTCTAATGCATCGGCTAGCTTAAGGAATAGATGTGATCTCTCTCCTGGAGTTGTTGCCTTCCAATCTTGGAAAGCAGATCTAGCCGCTTGCACAGCCCTGTCAACATCCTCTTTATCTGAATCAACTATCTCAGCAATTGGCTTTTCAGTATATGGATTAAGAACAGGCATATAGTCGGTAGAATGGGCTTCCCATCTTCCCTCTATATAGTTTTTCAACCTCTTCATGTTTG